>NZ_AP019536.1:321575-643150 GCF_018324385.1 Ferrigenium kumadai
CGTCCTGCTGATGTATTTCCGCTGGCGCAGCCAGGTGCTGTCGCATGCACTGCACGATGCGCGCCTGCATGTGCTGCGCGCGCGCATCCGCCCGCATTTCCTGTTCAACACCATCAACGCTGTGCTCAGCATCGTGCGCGCACAGCCCAAACAGGCGGAGACCGCGCTGGAGGACATGTCCGACCTGTTCCGCATGGCGATGGCCGAGCCGCAGGACCTCGTGCCGCTGCGGCAGGAGATCCTGTTGGGCAGGCAATACATCGCCCTCGAACAATTGCGCATGGGCGAGCGCCTGCAGGTGGAGTGGCAGGTCGACGCACAGGACGACGCGCTGATCCCGCCGCTGCTGCTGCAACCCCTGCTGGAGAACGCCGTTTATCACGGCATCGAGTCGCTGCCGGAGGGCGGCAGCATCCGTGTCGAACTGCGCCACAGCGGCGATGAGCTGCTGATCAAGGTGGAGAACCCCTGCGCGGTGCGCGAGGCCGTGCTGCATACCGGCAACCGCATGGCGCTGCAGAATATCCGCGAGCGGCTGGAGCTGATGTTCGACGTCGAGGCGCGCTACCATGTCGAGCACGGCAAGGACTTCTATCGCGTCGAGATATCGCTGCCTTATGTGAGGGAGGGAACAGCATGAGCACCATCGAACTTGCCCTGCGCGTCTTCATCGTGGACGACGAACCGCCCGCGCGCAACCGCCTGCGCGATCTGCTTCACGACTGCAGCGAACAGTTGCCGCTGGAGGTCGTTGGCGAGGCAGGAAACGGCCAGGAAGCGCTGGACAAGCTGATGGAGACGCCCGCCGACGTGGTGCTGCTGGACATCCGCATGCCGCAGATGGACGGCATCGAACTCGCGCAACACCTGCAAAAACTGCCCAAGCCGCCGGTGGTCATTTTCACCACCGCCTACGATTCCTACGCGATCAATGCGTTCGAGCTGCGCGCCATCGACTACCTGCTCAAGCCCATCCGATTGGGGCGCCTGTTCGAGGCGCTCACCCGCGCGCGCCAGGCCGTGCCTGTGCAGACCGAGGTGCTGCGCGACCTCCTGCCCGAGCCGCGCAAGCACCTCTCCATCCACGAGCGCGGCAAGATCCATCTGGTACCCATCGAGCAGGTGTTGTTCCTGCGCGCCGAACTGAAATATGTCACGGTGCGTACCGCCGAGCGCGAATACCTGCTCGAAGAATCGCTCACCGCGATGGAAAAGGAATTCGCCGCGCGCTTCGTGCGCATCCACCGCAATTGCCTGGTGGCGAAGGATGCCATCGAGGGTTTCGAGAAGGGGGGCGGGGAAGAGGGTGAGGGCAGCGGGTGGATGGTGAAGCTGAAAGGGCTGGATGAGTTGCTGGCGATCAGCCGGAGGCAGCAGCATATCGTGAAGGAGTTCGGTTGAGGTTGTATGGGCGGGTTTTAACCAACGACTTGCCGCTTTGCGGCTTAGTCGATTGGCTATGCAACGCCAACCCGCCCATACGCACGATGAGCTTGTAGGATGGGTTGAGCATGGCGATACCCAACATCAAAGGCCGTTCGTCCTGAGTAGGCGTAGCCGTATCGAAGGATGGGCGAAGCCCGCAGGACTGAAAAAACAAAACCGCCGGGGGTTGCCCGGCAGCAAGTTACCTTTCTTGTCTTGCCAAGAAAGGTAACCCAAAGAAGTCGCCCCCGGTTTGCCGCCCACTTCGTGGGTACCCTGCGTTGCTCGACTGGTCAGGCGGCTGCGGAACTCGCACGATCCGCTGCGCGGCCACGTGCTCAAACAGTCCTCGCCGACTTCCCCTGACCAGCCTGCGCTACTCGGCGGCGCACAGGGGAGAAAAAATCAAAATCCAAAACCGGAAAGTCGCATGGCGGGCTGCGCCCACCATTCCTTCTTCGTGAGTGTGCAAGATAAATGCGAAGCTGACTTTTTTATCTGTAGGTTAGACATCACTTGTTCTCAAGTACATCGAGAGCCTTTAACCGCAAGCCTTCTGCTACATCAGTAAGTGCCTCGTCCCTGTCCGCCCACGCAGTTACTGCCTTCCCGTCTCGTGGCAAAGCGAGCAATTTAGCCAATGGGGTATGTTGCCAAAGACAGCTACGAAGCACCACCGGAACCACAACGAGAAGTCCCTTTGCATGGAGTTCCAGAGCTTTCTCCAACTCTACGTCATAGCAGTACTGCGAGTTGATGAAATCTACGCTCAGCAGGAATACCGCGATATCTGACTTTTCCAAATTGGCCGAAATCTCATGATCTAGGTCGTCTCCTGCTTTCAGTTTTCTGTCATGCCACGCTTCAATAAGTTTCAATCTTTTAAGCGGAGCGAGATGTTTTAGCAGCTCGTTCTTTAATGCTTCGTCGGCATGCGAGTACGAGATAAACAACGTTAGGGCCTTTGCTCCAGGAGCGTTTGCCAAGCCAACACTGCCGCCATAACCGCGGCCAACTACGATTAGGTTTTCATCTAGAAGCTGGCCTTTGATTCGCTTGTATTGCTCGTCATCCCAATCCAGTGCTTCTTTAACGGCGTTATTGCTTATAAGCTTTTGTTCATCGCCGACTAGCTCTCGCAGCTTATCGAGAAATATATCTCTGTAGCTGCGCCGCCCCAGCTTCTTGCTTTTTCTTGCTGCCATACTCCTCCTTATTTGTGATATCCAACGTAAGTAGCCATCCCAATTGGCGCAATGCAATGCGAAATGGGCGATTTTGACAGTCGCGCACCCTACCCGAGCCCCCTTATAGAATCAATATGCCGAATTATCTAGATAATTTCCGGCGAGGCCGGAATGCTCAGTTGAGAGCGATGAACTGCTTGCGGAAGCCGACGACCTTTTGCAGGTACTGGCGCGTTTCGGCGTAGGGGAGGTTGGAGCGCAGTTTGTCGTAGACGGCGGGGGCGCTCATGCTGTTGATCTGGTCGAGCGCGAGGTCGCGGTTCTTCGAGGAGCCGCCGAAGGTGCGCAGGACGTTGCCGGGGCCGGTGTTGTAGGCGGAGATGACGCAGTATTCGCGCGAGACCAGGTCGGCGACTTCGTCCAGTTCGTCGAAGGCGAGTACGTTGAGGTAGGCCGCGCCCAGTTCGATGTTGTTCTCGGGGTCGAACAGGTATTGCTTGCTCGGCACCTGGTTCGCGCCCTTGGCGCGCCTGTAGGCGTCGCGTCCGCCGCTGGTTGGGACGAGCTGCATCAGGCCGTAGGCGGGGGCGGAGCTGACTGCGAAGGGGTTGAAGTTGCTCTCGGTGCGCATGATGGCGAACACGAGGCTGGGGCTGATGCCGTAGGTCTTGGCGTAACGCTCGACCAGCGGGCGGTATTTCTCTGCCTGCTTGTTGGCGAAGTTGCTGACCATATTGAACTTCACGTAGCGCGCCTGCTTGCGCCCGGCGTCGGTGGCGACGCTGCGGGTCTGGGCGGTGCCCACCAAACCACTGGCGAAATGTTCGGCCTGTTGCGGCGTGGAAATGGCGCGGCCACCGTCGTCCAGCACCAGCCCCAGCAGATAGGGATCGCGCTCGCTGGAGAGGCGGATGGCCTTGTCCGAGAACAGGTCGACGGCGCGCGGGTCGTCCGGTGTGAGCAGCGTGGCGACGATGGCGTTGGACAGGCTGCCCTCGGGATTCTTGTCGTCCAGCGTCTCGACGGTGATCTCGCCGAGGTCGAAGTCGACGATGGCGCGGGAGAGGTAGCCCTGGGTGTACTTCACGTAATGGGTGCGGTCGGGCACGCGCGCGTCCTTCTTGCCCCACTTCTTGCCCGCGTTGCCGCTCAGCATGTCCATCAGTTTCTGAAAGTCGCGCTGGACGCCCTTCAGGTCGCTGGCGAGCTGCAGCGGGTTGCGCATGTAGGTGAGTTTCTTGCGCTGGATGATTGCGCGCGCGGCGGCTTCCGGGCTGCCGCTTGTGGCGATCTGGGCGACGGTGCGCGCGGTGCCGCTGGTGGCGACCGAAACGATGCCGCGCGTGGACCGGCTGCTGCATGAGGTGAGCAGCAGGATCGCGAGTAGAGAGAGTGCGAGTTTGCGCATGGTTGCCGTAATCAACGCCGAAAACCGAAACCGTTCATCCTGAACCACCCGGTGCCGCACGGGGCGGCTTGCCGAAAGGGGCGAAAGGAAGCAAAGACTCCCCATGCGCACGGAAGTTCCTAACCGCTGTTGCGCAGCCCCGTCGCGATGCCGTTGATGGTCAGGTGGATCGCGCGTTTCACCAGCTCGTCGTTGTCCCCGGCGCGGTGGCGCTGCAACAGGGCGACCTGCAGGTGATTTAGCGGATCGATGTACGGCGAGCGGGTCAGCAGGCTGCGTGCGAACGCGGGGTTGTCCTGCAGCAGGGTGCTGTTGCCGGTGACGGCGAACAGCATCTCGACCGTGGTCTCCCATTCGCTGTTGATCGCGCCGAAGATGCGGTCGCGCAGTTCGACGTCCTCGACCAGCTCGGCATAGCGCGAGGCGATGCCCATGTCGGTCTTGGACAGCACCATGTCCATGTTGGACATCAGGCCGCGGAAGAATGCCCAGTTCTTGTACATCGATTGCAGTTGCTTGAGGCCGGCCTCGCCTTCGCGTTCGATGAATTGCTTCACCGCGCTGCCGAAGCCGAGCCAGCCCGGCAGCATCACGCGGTTCAAGCCCCAGCTGAATACCCATGGGATGGCGCGCAGGTCTTCGATCTTGTCGGACGCCTTGCGTGACGACGGGCGGCTGCCGATGTTCAGCTCGGCGATCTCGCGGATCGGTGTCGCGGTGAAGAAATATTCGGTGAAGCCCGGTGTTTCGTACACCAGCTTGCGATACGCGGCGAAGGCGTCGAGGCTCAGCGCTTCCATGATGCGGTGGTATTCCGGCATGGTGCTGTCCGCGCCGTGGTGGTGCAGCAGCGTGGCTTCCAGTGTCGCGGCGATCAGCGTTTCCAGGTTGCGGCGGCCGATCTCCGGGTTGGAATACTTGCTGGCGATCACTTCGCCTTGCTCGGTGATGCGGATCTGTCCGTTCACGCTGCCCGGCGGTTGCGCCAGGATCGCGTCGTAGCTCGGGCCGCCGCCGCGGCCCACGGTGCCGCCGCGGCCGTGGAACAGGCGCAGCTCGATGCCGTGCTTCTCGAACACCTGCACCAGTTCGAGTTCGGCCTTGTACAGTTCCCAGTTCGCGGTGAGGTAGCCGCCGTCCTTGTTGCTGTCGGAGTAGCCCAGCATCACTTCCTGAGTGTTGCCGCGGCTTTCCAGCAACTTGCGGTACCAGGGGATGGAGAACAGCTCGTCCATGATCTTGCCGCCGCCGCGCAGGTCTTCGATGGTCTCGAACAGCGGGATGATGTTGACGTGCAGCTTGTCGCTGCCTTCCAGCAGGCCGACCTGTTGCAGCATCAGCGCGACTTCCAGCATGTCGCTCACCGCATCGGTCTTGGAGATGATGTGGTTGGGCAGCGCGCCGTGACCGAAGCGCTTATGAATCTCCGCGGCGGCCTGCATGATGCGCAGTTCGCTCTGCGGAACGTCGGAATACTTCTTGATGTCGGCGAGCAGGAGCTTGCCGGCCTGCAGGGCTTCGAGCAGCACGCTTCGTTTCGTCGCTTCGTCGAGGTCGGCATAGCCGGCCTTGCCGGAGCTGTGCGAGAACAGTTCGCCCACGGTCTGCTCGATGATCGCGCTGTGCTGGCGCATGTCCAGCGGCGCCAGATAGAAACCGAACACCTCGACGGCGCGGCGTAGGTTGGCCAGGCGGCCGCGGGCCAGATACACCGCACCGTGCTTGAACAGCGAGTCGATCAGCACGTCGAGGTCCGCCATGAACTCCTGCGGGTTCGCGTAAGGATGCGCATGCTTGTCCACCGGCGGCAGGTGAGAGATCTCGTGGCCGAGCTTGATGGCCGTGGCCGACAGACGCGAGTAGACCAGAATCAGCGCACGGCGGTAGGGTTCGTCGTCTCGCTGCGTGGCCTTGTCCGGCGAGGCGTCGGAAAGGGCTCGCAACTCGGGCGTGACTTCCACGAGGCGGTCGGTCAGGCTCAGGCGCGTGCCGAGGATGTGGGTCTCGTTCAGGTAGTATTCGAGCGCCAGCGCGGAATGCTGCTGCACGGCGTCCATCATCACGTCATGGGTGACGAAGGGATTGCCGTCGCGGTCGCCGCCGATCCAGCTGCCGACGCGCAGCAGCGGCGGCACGTTGATGTCCTTGTCGAAGCGCGCTTCAAGCTGCTTTTCCAGATTGGCGTAGAGCTTGGGGATCTCGCTCAGGAACGTGTAGCGGTAGTACTCCAGGCCGTTCTTGATCTCGTCGCGCACGGTCAGCTTGGCGGTGCGCAGCATGCGGGTCTGCCACAGGATCAGCACGAAGCGGCGCAGGGCCTCTTCATTGTCGGCCAGGTCGTCCGGCGTCATGTCCACGCGGTCGCGGTTGGACAGCAGGCTGGAGATGATGAGCTGGTTGTCGAGGATGCTCTTGCGCTGCACCTCGGTGGGGTGTGCGGTCAGCACCGGCGAGACCAGCGCGCTGTTCAGGAATGCTTGCAGGGTCTTCTTGTCGACCTTCTTGCCCTCGATGCGGTCAAGCGCCAGCAGCAGGCTGCCGTCCTTGGGCGCGCTGCCCGCCTTGAGGTGGGCGCGGTGGCGGCGGTTGTGGTGCAGGTCTTCGGCGATGTTGGACAGTTGCGAGAAGTAGCTGAAGGCGCGCACCACGGACAGTGTCTCGCTGGGCGACAGCGCGTCGAGCATCTGCTCCAGCGCTTCGCCGTCGCGGTCGTCCTGGGTCTTGCGGAAGCGTACCGCGGCGCGGCGCACGCTCTCGACCAGCTGGAACGTCTCCTCGCCCTCCTGTTCGCGCAGGGTGTCGCCGAGGATGCGGCCGAGCAGACGCACGTCTTCGCGCAGCGGGAGGTCTTTACTGGAAATATCGGCGGGTGCGGAAATCAGGTTCATCACATTCATCTCAACAACGTCGGCGCAAAAGCGCGGCGCACCCTATGCTAGAATGCGCCGCGCATTAACTTCAAAAATTTAGGAAATCCGATGAGTCAGGCGTCACCAACTTCCCCTTCTCGTTTAGTGATCGCTTCGCGCGAAAGCGCGTTGGCCATGTGGCAAGCGGAACACATCCGGGACAGACTGCGCGCATTATACCCGCAAACCGAGGTCAGCATATTGGGCATGACTACCCAGGGCGACCAGATCCTCAATGTCACGCTGTCCAAGATCGGCGGCAAGGGCCTGTTCGTGAAGGAACTGGAGACCGCACTGGAAGACGGTCGCGCCGACCTCGCCGTGCATTCCCTGAAGGACGTGCCGATGGTGCTGCCGGAAGGTTTCGTCCTCGCCGCCATCGGCGAGCGCGAAGACCCGCACGACGCCTTCGTCTCGAACCAGTATGCGAACTTGTCCGAGTTGCCGCCGGGCAGCGTGGTGGGCACTTCCAGCCTGCGCCGCGAAAGCCAGCTGCGCGCGCGCTTCCCGCACCTGAAGATCGAGCCGCTGCGCGGCAACGTGCAGACCCGATTGCGCAAACTGGACGAAGGCCAGTACGCCGCCATCATCCTCGCCGCCGCAGGCCTGAAACGCCTCGGCCTGGGCGAGCGCATCCGCGGCATCATCTCCAGCGAAGACAGCCTGCCCGCCGTGGGCCAAGGCGCGCTGGGCATCGAATGCCGCGCCGACCGTGCCGATGTCATCGCCGCGCTGCAGCCGCTGCACCATGCGCCGACCGCAGCCTGCGTGCTGGCGGAACGCGCCATGAGCCGCAGGCTCGCCGGCAGTTGTCAGGTTCCGCTGGGCGGCTTTGCCGAAGTCCAGGGCGACAAGCTGCGCATGCGCGGCTTCGTCGCGACGCCAGACGGCAAGCGCATGCTGCGCGCGGAATTCACCGGCGACATCGCCGATCCGGAAGCCTTAGGCAACAAGATCGCCGATGCGCTGCTGGCGCAAGGCGCAGGCGAGATTCTCGCCGCCTTGAATGGCTGATCGGCCGCTTGCCGGACTGAAGATCGCCGTCACGCGGCCGAGCGACCAGGCCGTGCAGTTGGCGCAACATATCGAACAGTCCGGCGGCGTACCTCTGCTGTTCCCCCTGCTGGAAATCGAGGCTGCGGAAATTACCCCGACTTTGAGCGAGCAGCTCTCCCGCCTCTCGCAGTCCGACCTCGCCATCTTCATCAGCCCGAATGCGGTGCAGTACGGCATGGCGGCCCTGCGCGCCGCGGGCGTCCCATTTCCATCAGCATTGAAGATCGCCACCGTCGGCCAAGGCAGCGCGAGGGCGTTACGCGAGCTGGGTATCGCGGACATCATCGCACCGACCGAACGTTTCGATAGCGAAGGGCTGCTGGCCTTGCCCGACTTGCAGGACGTTGCCGGCCGGCGCGTGATGATTTTCCGCGGCAACGGCGGGCGCGAGCTGTTGGGCGATACGCTCGCGGCGCGCGGCGCGGAAGTGGAATACGTCGAATGCTACAGGCGGAGCAAGCCTGCGCAGGATGGCGCGGCATTGCTGGCGGCTGCACCGGATGCGATCACCGTCACCAGCAGCGAGGCGCTGGGTTACCTGTGGCAGATGCTGGATGAACAGGCGCGCTCGGTCTTGCGCGACACGCCGCTGTTCGTGCCGCATGCGCGCATCGCCGAACTGGCGCATCAGCAGGGCTGGCAGCAGGTATTGCCGACCGCATCCGGGGATGACGGGCTGCTGGCCGGTTTGGTAGCATGGGCGGAAACGAAAGGTTCAAGATGAGCGAGCAAATCCCAACACAAGAAAACGCCCCAGCGGAAGCTTCCGCGCCCAAGCCACACAAGATTTCGGTCGCCGACCTGTTCGATCGCATCAGCATCACGCAGATGACACTCGCGGTGCTGGTCGTTATCTTCCTGTGGCAGTGGCTGGACGGCCACCGCGCCATCGGCGAGATGCGCCAGCAGCTGGCGGAGAAGATCGCCGAGATGGACGGCACCAGCAAGGCCAACCAGATGCTGCTGGCGCAGAGCCAAGGCCAAGTGCGCGAGCTGTCGGACAAGGTGGCGGCACTTGAGGCGCACTATGCCGAGGCGCAGAACCAGCGCGCCGCGCTGGAGGCGCTGTACAACGACCTGTCGATCAGCCGCGACGAGACCGCTCTGGCGGAAGTCGAGCAGATGCTGCTGATCGCCGGCCAGCAGCTGCAGCTGTCGGCCAACGTGAAGGCCGCGCTGATCGCCATGCAGAGCGCGGATGCGCGCCTCCAGCGCATGAACCGTCCGGCGTTCAATGTGCTGCGCAAGGCGATCAGCCAGGATATGGACAAGCTGCGCGCTCTGCCCGACGTGGATATCACCGGCATCAATTTCCAGCTCGACAACCTCATGGCGGCGGTGGATGCACTGCCGCTGGTCTACCAGCAGCGTGCCGCGCAGGCGGCGGTCGCGCAGGCGGCGGCTCCGCAGGGCGAGACAGGCTGGCAGAAGCTGCTGCGCGAGATATGGCAGGAGGCGAAGCAGCTGGTGCGCATCGAGAACACCGGCAAGGCCGAGATCCCGCTGCTGCCGCCCCAGCAGGAGTTCTTTCTGCGCGAGAACCTCAAGCTGCGCCTGCTGTCGGCGCGCCTGGCGCTGCTGACGCGCGACGAGGGAAGTTTCAGGCAGGAGTTGAACACCGCACAGGCATGGACTGCGCGCTATTTCGACGCCAAGTCGAACGAGGGCGCGCGTATGCTGTCCGGCCTGAAAAAACTGTCGGCATCGAGCATCATCATCGAATTGCCTGATGTCAGCGCCAGTCTGCAGGCGGTGCGCAACTACCGCCTGACGCACGACAAGGCGGCGCGATGAAATACCTGATCTGGACGCTGCTGCTGTTCGCCGCCGCGGTCGTGCTGGTCACCGCGGCGCATAACCCGGCCTATGTGCTGCTGGTTTACCCGCCCTACCGCATCGAGCTGTCGCTGACCCTGTTCGTGGTCCTGCTCCTGCTTGCCTTCATCTTCGGTTACGGCCTGGTGCGCCTGCTGTCCGCCGCGGTGCGTCTGCCGGAATATGTGCGCAGGTTCCGCATCGAGCGCTCGCAGGCCAAGGCGCGCAAGCTGATGGATGAATCGCTCGGCGCCTTCTTTGAAGGCCGCTATGCCGCGGCGGAAAAAGCTTCTGCGCAAGCGATGGAACTGGGCGACGCCTCCGCGCTTCATTCGATCATCGCGGCGCGTGCCGCTCATGAACTTCACGAATTCGAGAAGCGCGACGCCTACCTTGCCGCCTCCGAGGGCAAGTCGGTGGGGGACGCCACCATGCGCCTGATGGCGACCACCAAGTTCATGCTCGACCAGCGCGACCCGCAGGCCGCACTGCATGCCCTGAAGGAATTGCGCGACAGCGGTGTCAAGGGACATACAGGCGCGATGTCACTGGAGCTGAAAGCAAGGCAGCTGGCGGGCGACTGGGACGAAGTGCTGAACGTGCTCGACCAGCTGGAAAAGCGTGCCGCCATCGACGTCACGGTGGCGGCGCAGATACGCCAGCAGGCCTGGCTGGAAAAGATCCGCCAGCAGGAAGATCTGGATGGCCTGGCCGCCTGCCTGAAAGCGGTTCCTGCCGACTTCAAGCGGCGCAGCAAGGTGGCGGCCACCGCGGCTCGCGCGCTGATCCAGCACGGCGGCAGTCCTCTTGCGCAGCAACTGCTTTCCGACAGCCTGAACGCGCAATGGGACAGCGAACTGGTCGCGCTGTATGGCGATTGTCGTCCCGCAGATGGCGCGAGTGGAGACGTGCTGAGGCAGATCGAGCAGGCCGAGAAGTGGCTCAACCAGCACCGCGATGATGCGGGCCTGCTGCTCGCGCTCGGCAAGCTGTGCCTGCATCAGGGGCTGTGGGGCAAGGCGCAGAGCTACCTTGACGCCAGCATCAGCGTCGCACCCAGTCCCGCGGCGTATACCGCGCTGGGGCAGCTGGCGGAGCGCCTGGGCAAGCCGCAAGAGGCGGGGAAGTATTTCCAGCGAGCGGCCGCGTTGAAGTAGCCTGGCGCTGGAACTGCTGCACCGACCGACCTTGGGGAGTTGTGATTTTTTGTAGTCATTGCGACTGATCGGCATGGAGGTGGTTATGCCCAGCAAGTTCTTCATATTTGCAGTACTCGCGTTGTTTGCCGACGTTGCATGGGCCGGCACGGTCTACAAATGCCGGAATCCTCAGGGCGACCTGGTTTACCAGGAAGCGCCCTGCAAGCAGGATGCCCAATCGCTCAAGTCATGGTCTGCGCCATCCTTCGCGTCATCCGGAGAGCAACAATCGGCCGATGGTGCTTTAGCGTCGGCTGCCAATTGCAAGCTCGTCATCCCGCAAGGCAATGGTCACTATTCTGTTAACGGTTCGATCAACGACAAACCGCTAAACTTCGTCGTCGATACCGGTGCGTCGAGCGTTGTTTTGCCGAGGTCGGTGGCGTTGGCGGCGGGCGTTTACTGCAAGGACCAGGTGCTGATGCAGACGGCAGGCGGCTCTGCCAGCGGCTGCGCCAGCATCGCCGCGAAGCTCAGGTTCGGGCCGTTCCAGATCAGGGATGTGCCGGTGATGATCGCGCCGAACCTGACTCAACCCCTGCTTGGCATGAACGTCCTGCAGAAATTCAGGATCGAGCAGGACGGTGGCGAGATGCGCCTATCGCTACAGAACCAGCGTTAATGCGCCCTAGATCTTCGGCGCGAAGGTGAATGCGTCTGAGAAGAACGATTCGTTGGGCAGGCCGCGCTGCGTGGTGAACTCACGGAACGCCGCTTCCACCACCACCGGTGCGCCGCAGGCATAGACGTCGTAGCCTGACAGGTCGCTGAAGTCCTCCATGACCGCCTGGTGCACGAAGCCGCTGCGCCCCGACCATGGCTCATCCGATACCACCGGCGTGGACTTGATGCCCAGAGCTTCCCACTCTTTGATCTTGTCCAGCATGTACAGGTCGGCCTGTTTGCGCACGCCCCAGTAGAAATGCATCGGGCGTTTCACGCCGATGTGCAGCGCGTGTTCGATGATGGCCTTTACCGGCGCGAAGCCGGTACCACTGGCGACGAAGATGATGGGCTTGTCCGAATCTTCGCGCAGGAAGAAGGTACCGAGCGGCCCCTTGATGCGCAGGATGTCGCGTTCTTTCATCTCGTTGAACACGTGGGTGGTGAACGCGCCGCCCGCGATGTTGCGCACGTGCAGTTCGAGCAGTTCATCGTCGTGCGGTGCGTTGGCCAGCGAGAAGCTGCGCGGCTTCTGGTCCTTCAGCAGGATGTCGATGTACTGCCCGGCGAGGAACTGCAGGCGCTCGTTCGCGGGCAGACGGAGCTTGAGCACCATCACGTCATCGGTGACCTTTTCCATCTTCTCCACGCGGCACGGCATGGTCTTGACCTGGATGTCCTTTACCGTGCTGACCTCGTGGCATTCGATGGTGATATCGGACAGCGGCTTGGCGCAGCAGAACAGCGTCATGCCTTGCGCCTTTTCCGCGTCGGTCAGCGCATGCGCCTGCGACTTGCCGTGATCTACCGAGCCTTGCAGCACCTTGCCTTTGCACGCGCCGCAGGCGCCGTTCCGGCAACTGTAGGGCAGTGTGTAGCCGTGCTTCAACCCCGCGTCCAAGATGGTCTCGTCGGCCTCGATGGGGAAGGAATGGTTGCTCGGCAGGATGGTCGTCTTGAAAGTCATGGCAATACGAATATCGGATTTCGGAAAAGCACGGATTTTAACGCATAATGAAAAAGTGAAACGACTGCTTATCATCGGCTGCGGCGACATCGCGCTGCGCGTCATCCCCTCGCTGGTGCGGCGCTATCGCGTATATGCCTTGGTGCGCAATCCGGCGCAGCGCGAAAAGCTGCGCGCGCTCGGCGTGACGCCCATAGTCGGCGACCTGGACGATCGCACCAGCCTCTCGCGCATCGCCGGACTCGCACATGCCGTGCTGCATTTCGCGCCGCCCCCAGCCACAGGCGCACGCGACACGCGCACGCGCAACCTGCTCGCCGCCTTGTCGCAGGATACGCAGCCAAAGCGGCTGGTCTACATCAGCACCAGCGGCGTGTACGGCGATTGCGGCGGTGCGCGGGTGAACGAGACGCGGCCGCCCAAGCCGCAGTCTCCGCGCGCGCAACGGCGCGTGGATGCCGAGCGGCAGATCCGCGCCTGGGCGAAGCGCAACCTTGTCTGTGCGGCCATCCTGCGCGTGCCCGGCATCTATGCGGCGGACCGCCTGCCGCTGGAGCGCATCCGGCAGGGGACACCGGCCATCGCGGCGGAAGAGGACGGCTACACCAACCACATCCACGCCGATGACCTGGCGCGCATCGCGGTGAGCGCCCTGCGATACGCCAAGCCGAACCGCGTATGCCACGCCAGCGACGATAGCGGGATGAAGATGGGCGACTACTTCGATGCGGTGGCGGATGCGTATGGCTTGCCGCGCGTGCCGCGCGTCGGACGTGCCGAGGCCCAACGGGTGCTGCCGGAATCGCTGCTGTCGTTCACGAACGAATCGCGGCGGCTGGGCAACGAGAGGATGAAGATGGAGCTGAAAGTGAGGCTGCGTTATCCGGCGGTATGCGCAGCCTCGCTGCAAGACCGCTTTACGATTTGAGCTGGTAGTTCTTTTCCCGGAACAGGCGGAGCGCGGCATCCACCACGGCGGGGTCGTAGCGCGTGCCGCGGTGCGTGCTGACTTCCTCGAATGCGGACTGGAGGCCCAGGCCGGCACGGTAGGGGCGGTGCGAGGCCATCGCCTCGATTACGTCGGCCACCGCGAGGATGCGCGCCTCCAGCAGGATCTCGTCACCCTTCAGTCCCTGCGGGTAGCCCGAGCCGTCCATGCGTTCGTGATGCTGCAGCACGAATTGCGCGAGCGGCCAGGGGAATTCGATCCCCTTGAGGATGTCGTAGCCGGCCTGCGGGTGCTGCTTGACCAGCGTGTATTCGATGGCGCTCAACTGTCCCGGTTTGCTCAGGATTTCCGCAGGGATGGATATCTTGCCGAGGTCGTGCACGATGCCGGCGAGATGGATCGCGTAGATCTGTTCGTGCGTCAGTTCCATCTCGCCGGCGATGCCGGCGGCGAGGTCGGCTACGCGCCGCTGGTGGCCGGCGGTGTAGGGATCGCGCATCTCGACCGTGGCGGCGATCGCCTGCACCGTGTCGTGCAGGCTGTCGCGTGTCAGCTCGAGCTCGTGCTGGCGATTGAGGCGCTGCCGTTCGAGCTCTCCTCGTGTCCGTAGATTGACGATGCCGAAAGCGATGTCCATCGCCATCTCCTCCAGCAGCGCGATTTCCACGCTGTCGAAGGCATTCGCTTCGTCCGCATAGATGGTGAGGGCGCCGAGGCTGGTAGTGTCGTGTTGCAGGGGTAATGCGATGCTGGCGCGGTAGCCGTAGGTCAGGGCGGGCTTGCGCCACGGGGTCATGCGCTCGTCGCCGGCGAAGTCCTGAATCACCTGAGTCTGGCCGGTGCGTATCGCCGTTCCGGTCGGCCCGCGGCCTTCCGCCTTTTCTTCCGACCAGCTGACATGGATCGTCCTGAGGTAATCGCTATCTGCAGGGAATTGCGCCACCGGGCGCACGGTCTTCGCCTCATCCTGCTGCGCTTCGCCGACCCAAGCCAGCGGATAGCCTCCCTCTTCCACGATGACGCGGCACATGTTCTGCAGCAGCTGCGCTTCGCTGTCCGAATGCACCAGCGTGTGGTTGCAGGCGCTCAGCGTTTTGAGCGCGCGGTTCGCGTGCCGCAGCGAGGCTTCCGCCTGCACTACGCGGCGGAAAGGTTCATGCACGCTGCCGACGAAGATGGTGCGATAGATGAGGATGTAGGCGGCGATCTTGTAGACATGGCCGAGCAGGTTGAACACATCGGTCACGTCGGAATAGAGCGTGAAGCTCAGTTCGCTGAGCGTGGTGATGACGGCGGCACTGAACAGTCCGGCCGCCTCGCGAGATTCGCCGCGTTGCGCCTGCCGCCAGAAGATCAGGGCGGCAATGGCGAGGATGCCAACGATGAAGTATTCGGCACCAACCTTGAGTGGGGTAAGCCCCTGGCCCGCGATGAAGGTGCGTGGCAGGCTGTCCTGATGGTACAGGCCGATCCAGTACACCAGCGCGCTGATGCCGAGCGCTGCGACCATCAGTCCATAACGGGTATTCGGGCGGGACAGCGGCGTCCATGGCCGTAGCGCGACAGCCAGCAGCGCTACCGCAAACAGGAAGCGCGCGGCGAGCCAGAAGTTGATCGCCTTTTCCGGGCCGGCTGGCGTGACCCAGTCCGGCATGCCGGCGAACGACAGCATGTGGGCGAAATCGATGAGTCCCACGGCAAGCGAGGCGCAGGCGAGGATGATAATGTTTGCGGCGCGTTCGCTGCTGTATGCGTTCCACGCCACGCCGAATACCAGCATGGAGACAACGATGGAGAGCGTCTCGACGGGCAGGTGGACGCTCTGGTATTTCGAGATGCCTTCGAATGCGTGTTGCGGCGGTGCCAGCCAGACCGCGAGGAACAGCGCCGCAAGGATCGCAAGCAACCATTTCACCGGGAGCGAGATCGAATTTCCGGAGGGGTTACTCATGGCGGGCTCGCTGTGCAGGTCAATCGTTGCTGATACGGATCAGTTGGCCCAGTTTTTCCCTGGCCGCGCCGCTGGCGATGGCATGGTCGGCCTTCGCGACACCCTCCTTGAGCGAGGATGCGAGTCCCGCCACGTAGATCGCCGCGCCTGCGTTGAGCTGCACGATGTCGCGCGGCGCGCCGGCCTCGTTGTCCAGCACGCCCAGCAGTTTTTCGCAGGCCTCGTCGATGTTGGCGACGCGCAGCAGGTCGACCGGAGCGCTGGGCAGGCCGAAGTCGCTCGGGTGCACGGTGTATTCGCGCACCTTGCCGTCCTTCAGTTCGGCGACGTAAGTGCCTTCGCTGATCGAGATCTCGTCCATGCCGTCCGCGCCGTGCACCACCAGCACGTGGCGGCTACCGAGCTCGCCGAGCACCTGCGCGAGCTTGGCGGTGAGCGACTGGTGGAACACGCCGAGCACCTGGTTCTGTGCGCCGGCTGGATTGGTCAGCGGTCCCAGCAGGTTGAACAGGGTGCGCACGCCGAGTTCGCGGCGCACGGGCGCGGCATGCTTCATCGCGCTGTGGTGGTTGGGGGCGAACATGAAGCCGACGCCGATGCTGTCCACGCAATGCGCGACCTGGTCGGGCTTGAGGCTCACGTTCACGCCGAGCTTCTCCAACACGTCCGCGCTACCGCAGGTGCTGGAGACCGAGCGCCCGCCGTGCTTGGCGACGCGGGCTCCTGCCGCGGCTGCGACCAGCGCGCTCGCGGTGGAGATGTTGAAGGTCTGCGCGCCGTCGCCGCCGGTACCGCAAGTGTCGATCAGGTGTTCGGTGTTGTGCACGCTCACCTTGGTCGACAGCTCGCGCATCACCGCAGCCGCTGCGGCGATCTCATCTACCGTCTCGCCCTTTGCGCGCAGGATGACCAGCACCGCGGCGATCTGCGCCGGGGTGAGCTGGCCCCCCATGATCTGCTGCATCAGTTCGCGCATGTCGGCAAACGGCAGGTCGCGGCCTTCGAGTAGGCGGGTCAGGGTCTGGGCGTAGTTCATCACTTTGCCCCTTCCAGGAAGTTCTTCAGCATGTCGTGCCCGTGCTCGGTGAGGATGGACTCGGGGTGGAACTGCACGCCGTGGATGGGCAACGTCTTGTGGCGCACACCCATGATCTCGCCGTCGTCGGTCCATGCGGTGATCTCCAGGCAGTCCGGCAGCGTCTCGCGCTCGATCACCAGAGAATGGTAGCGCGTTGCGGTGAACGGGTTGGGCAGGCCGGTGAACACGCTGTTGCTGTTGTGGTGGATCAGGGATGTCTTGCCGTGCATCAGCGTCTTGGCGTGGATGATCCTGCCGCCGAAGGCCTGGCCGATGCTCTGGTGGCCGAGACAGACGCCCAGCAGCGGCACCTTGCCGGCGAAGTGCTTGATCGCGGCGACCGACACGCCAGCCTCGTTCGGTGTGCAGGGGCCGGGCGAGATGACGATCTGTTGCGGATTCAGTTTTTCGATCTGCTCCACCGTGATCTCGTCGTTGCGGCGCACTTCCACGTCCGCGCCGAGCTCGGCGAAATACTGCACCAGGTTGTAGGTGAAGGAGTCATAGTTATCGATCATCAAAAGCATGTTTGCTCCAATCCTCAATTCTTTGCCTGCATCATACTCAACGCCACCGCTTCGGCAACCTTGATGCCGTCCACTGCCGCGGACAGGATGCCGCCCGCATAGCCCGCGCCTTCGCCGGTCGGATACAGGCCGCGCGTGTTAAGGCTCTGCAGGTCATCGTCGTTGCGCTTGATGCGCACGGGCGACGAGGTGCGCGTCTCCACGCCGGTGAGTACCGCATCTGCGAGGTCGAACCCGCGTATCTGTTTTGCGAAGGCGGGAAGCGCTTCGCGGATCGCGGCGATGGCGTAATCCGGTAGCGCCGTGGACAGGTCGGTGAGATGCACCCCCGGTGTATAAGACGGCTGAACCTCGCCAAAGTTGCGGGAAGGCTTGCCCGCGAGGAAGTCGCCGACCAGCTGGCCGGGTGCCTGGTAGGTGCCACCGCCCAGTTCGAACGCGCGCGACTCCCAGCGGCGCTGGAATTCAACACCGGCGAGCGGGCTCTTCGGATCGTCCGGAACGGGGGGGTAATCCTCGGGCGTGATGCCGACGACGATGCCGCTGTTCGCGTTGCGCTCGTTGCGCGAATACTGGCTCATGCCGTTGGTGACCACGCGACCCGGTTCCGAGGTCGCGGCAACCACCGTGCCGCCGGGGCACATGCAGAAGCTGTACACCGAGCGGCCGTTGGCGGCATGATGCACCAGCTTGTAGTCCGCCGCGCCCAGCAGCGGGTTGCCCGCGTTGCTGCCATAGCGCGCGCGGTCGATCAGCGATTGAGGATGCTCGATGCGGAAGCCGATGGAGAACGGCTTGGCCTCGATGTAAACGCCGCGGCGGTAGAGCATCTCGAAGGTGTCGCGCGCGCTGTGGCCTATCGCCAGCACCAGGTGGTTCGTCGCCATGCGTTCGCCACTGCTCAGCACCACCGCTCGCACTTGGCCATTGTCGATCTCGACGTCGTCGACGCGGCTCTGGAAACGGATCTCGCCGCCCAGCGACTGTATGGTCTCGCGCATCTTTTCGACCATACCGACCAGTCGGAAGGTGCCGATGTGCGGATGGCTCACGTACATGATCTCTTCCGGTGCGCCCGCCTTGACGAACTCGGCCAGCACCTTGCGGCCGAGGTAGCGCGGGTCTTTGATCTGGCTGTACAGCTTGCCGTCGGAGAAGGTGCCCGCGCCGCCCTCGCCGAACTGCACGTTGGATTCCGGATCGAGTTTGCCCTGGCGCCACAGCCCCCAAGTGTCCTTGGTGCGTTCTCGCACGGCCTTGCCGCGTTCGAGGATAATCGGGCGGAAGCCCATCTGCGCGAGGATAAGTCCCGCGAACAGGCCGGCAGGTCCCATGCCGATCACCACCGGGCGTTCGTTGAGGTTCCGAGGTGCCTGCGCGACGAAGTGGTAGCCGGTGTCGGGCGTGATGCCGACATGCGGGTCTTTCCTGAAGCGTGCGAGCACGGCGGCCTCGTTACGCAGCTCAACGTCCAGCGTGTAGGTGAACAGGATGCTGTTCTTCTTGCGCGCATCGACGCCACGCTTGAACACCTCATAGCGGAGCAGGTCGCTCTCGGCGATGTTCAGGCGCTCGAGGATGGCAGCTTTGATTTCGCCCTCGGGATGCTCGATGGGCAGTTTGATTTCGGTCAGTCGCAACATGCTAGCGATGCGCTTGCGCGTCGAGTCCGTCCAGCACCATCTCCGCGGCGCGCAGCACGGCGCGCGCCTTGTTCTGCGTCTCCATCCATTCGCTGTCCGGCACCGAGTCTGCGACGATGCCCGCGCCCGCCTGCACGTACAGCATGTTGTCCTTCACCACGGCGGTGCGCAGCGCGATGGCGACATCCATGTCGCCGTTGAAGCCAAGGTAGCCCACCGCGCCCGCATAGATGCCGCGCTTGGATGGCTCGAGTTCGTCGATGATCTCCATCGCTCGCACCTTGGCCGCGCCTGACACCGTGCCGGCAGGGAAAGTAGCCTTGAGCACGTCCATCGCAGTGAGTCCCGGTTTGAGTTGTGCCTCGACGTTGGAGACGATGTGCATCACGTGCGAATAACGTTCGATCACCATCTTGTCGGTGAGCTTCACCGTGCCGTTCTGCGCCACGCGCCCGATGTCGTTGCGACCCAGGTCGATCAGCATCAGGTGTTCGGCCAGTTCCTTCGGGTCGGCCAGCAGTTCTGTCGCCAGTTCGGCATCCTGCTGCGGCGTCTTGCCGCGCGGACGGGTGCCGGCGATGGGGCGCACGGTGACGGTGTTGCCTTCCAGTCGCGCCAGGATCTCGGGCGAAGAGCCGACCACATGATGGTCGCCCATGTCGTAATAGAACATGTAGGGCGAGGGGTTGATGCTGCGCAGCGCGCGATACAGCGACAGGGGCTGCGCCGGGAAGGGCTGCGCCATGCGCTGCGACAGCACCACCTGCATGATGTCGCCGTCGAAGATGTACTGCTTGGACTTCTCCACCGCGGCCTTGAACGCGGCCTCGCCGAACTCGGATTGCGCTTCCTGGTGCGGGACGGCCGATGCGAATGGTATGTCTATCGGACGGCGCAGCAGGCCGACGAGCTCGCGCAGGCGCTCGCGTGCCAGCGGGTAAGCGTCATCTTGTGCCGGGTCGGCATACACGATGAAAGTCAGCTTGCCGGACAGGTTGTCGATCACCGCGAGCTGCTCGGTGAGCATCAGCAGGATGTCGGGCGTGCCCAGCGTGTCGGGCTTTTGCGTCTTCGCCAGGCGCGGCTCGATGTAGCGCACCGTGTCGTAGCCGAAATAGCCCGCGAGGCCGCCGGTAAAGCGCGGCAGGTTCGGCAGGGGCGCCACCTTGAAGCGCGACTGGTATTCGCTGATGAAATCCAGCGGGTTGTCGACGGTGTGCGTGGTGGCGTTGTCGCCGTGGCTGAGCGTCACCTGCTTGCCGCGCACCGTGATGCGCGTGTCGGCGGGCAGGCCGATGAAGGAATAGCGCCCGAAGCGTTCGCCGCCCTGCACCGATTCCAGCAGATAGGAAAAGGGCTTGTTGGCGAGCTTGATGTACAGCGACAGCGGCGTGTCGAGATCGGCAAAGGTCTCGGCGACCAGCGGGATGCGGTTATAGCCTTGTTCGGCGAGTGCGTTGAATTCTTGTTCAGTGATGGGATGCAACATAAAACCTCCGGGTGATTTTGCAGACGATGTGTGGACGCATGGCGTCCGGTGAGGCCGGGCTCACCATCGCCAGCTGATCGTTTGCGGGAGGTAGTCGTTCTTCATTGCATCGTGCGCTTTATCAATGGCAAGGCGGCGGGCAGGTCTGCGATGACCGCATCGAGGTCCAGTCCATCCACCGGTTCGCCGTGATTGTAACCGTAAGGGACGCAGAACACAGGACAACCTGCGGCGCGCGCCGCGACCGTGTCGTTGAGCGAATCGCCGATCAGCAGCAGCTGCTCGATGGGCACGCCGAAGAACTGCGCGGCATGCAGCAGCGGCATCGGATGCGGCTTCTTCTCCGGCAGTGTGTCGCCGGACAGCACGATCTCGAAATACTTCGCCAGACCGATGCCTTTCAGCAGCGGTTCGGTGTAGCGCGCGATCTTGTTGGTGATACAGCCGAGTTTGAAACCCGCGGCCTTCATCGCATCCAGGCCTTGCAGCACGCCGCCGAACGGTTTGCTCTGCAGCAGCAGCTCGGTGTAGTGCTTTTCGAAGATCGGCAGCGCCTTGTCGAACAGTGCGGTTTCCGGTTCGGCGTGCATGTCGCCGGTCAGCGCGCGCTTCACCAGCCAGGATATGCCGTTGCCAATGTAGCTCATCAGCAGTTCCTGCGAAACGGGCGCACGGCCCATGTCGCGCAGCATGCGGTTGGCTGCCTCGGCCAGTTCGGGTGCGGTGTGCAGCAACGTGCCGTCGAGGTCGATGACGATGGCGCGCACGCTCAGGGGCGGGTGAAAGAGTTGCGGCATGAGCTCTAGCGGGGTGCCTTGGTACCGTTGGGTGCAACTGCCGTTTTTTTCGCCTCGGGGGCCGCTTTCGGCGCAGATGCTGATTCAACCTTCGATGCGGCTGCGGGCTCGGCGGGTTTGACTTCGCTTTGCGCCGCAACGGCCGGCGCAACAGGTTGTGGTGCAGCCTGGTGCCTTCCCATGGCGGGGTCGACGATCCCTTCCTTGATGGCCTTGTCCGCGGCCTTCCAACCGCTCAGGATAGAAGTCGGGCTTTGCGACTCGTTCTCCTTCATGCAGTCCTCGGGCGGCTTGTACGAAAGGCGGCAGGCATAGCCGATCGCCTCGGCATCGTAGATCTTCTGGTCGGCGGCGCCAGTGATCCGGTCGCAACCAACCAGCGTAATAGCGGCTAACAGCAACACGGATGACTGGGCGCGCATGATGTTACGCCTTGACCTTGGCCAGCTCGGCACGCAACTCGCCGATGATGGTGTCGTAACGATTCTTGTCGTTGGCGTTGTACTTGCCGAACACTGCGGAACCCGCGACGAAGGTGTCCACGCCTGCCTCTGCCACTTCCTTGATGTTGGCCGGGCCCACGCCGCCGTCGATCTCCAGGCGGCAGTTGTACTTGCCTGCATCGATCATTTGGCGGACCTTGCGTGCCTTGTCCAGCACGTGGGGGATGAACTTCTGACCGCCGAAGCCGGGGTTCACCGACATCAGCAACACCATGTCCAGCTTGGGCAGCGTGTATTCCAGTACGTCCAGCGGGGTGGATGGGTTGAACACCAGACCTGCCTTGCAGCCCAATTCCTTGATCAGGCCGATGGTGCGGTCGATGTGTTCGGATGCTTCCGGGTGGAAAGTGATGTAAGTCGCGCCGGCCTTGGCGAAGTCGGGGATGATGCGGTCGACGGGCTTGACCATCAGGTGCACGTCGATGGGAGCGGTCACGCCATGCTTGCGCAGCGCTTCGCATACCAGCGGGCCGATGGTCAGGTTGGGCACGTAATGGTTGTCCATCACGTCGAAGTGCACGATGTCGGCGCCGGAGGCCAGGACGTTGTCGACTTCCTCGCCCAGCTTGGCGAAGTTGGCGGACAGGATGCTAGGAGCGATTTGATACATGTTGTTACCCTTCAGTTAGTTCGAATGCTAAGGGCGCATTCTAACCGAAATGGCCGATTCGGTTTATACCGGGCGCTACCAGCGGGCGGGGGCAGGAATGGAAAATGAAGAGAGGAAACAAGAGTCCGGCCCTACGACCGGGTGGGATGAACTGCCGGTTTGTTGATGCAAACGAAAACGCCCCTGTGAAGGGGCGTTGTATCCAATTCGGATAGACTTACTTCTTGGCGCTGTTTACCGCATCCTTCAAAGCCTTGCCGGCCTTGAATGCTGGCTGCTTGGAGGCCTTGATCTTGATCTCTTCGCCAGTGGCCGGATTGCGGCCTGTACGCGCAGCGCGCTTGCGTACTTCGAATGTGCCGAAACCTACCAGAGTCAGGCTGTCGCCTTTCTTCAGAGTGTTGGTGATGATGTCGATCAGAGCTGCGATATTGCGATCCGCATCAGCCTTGGTGCCGCATGTCTTGTCTGCAAGTGCATCGATGAGTTCTTTACGATTCATTGTGATTACTCCATATGGTTGTGGCAAAAGCCGCTGCGGATTGTTGTGGATATTTGATTCGTTGACAAGGGGTATGAGGTCTCTTTGTGATGGAAATGTGCAATTGAGTGGCCAGCTCAATATTTGAGAATCTTCAATAGGTGAGTTTGCTGGCGATTTTTGGTGGCCGGATCATCGGGGTCTGCCAATAGACTGGCATACAGGGGGGCAGATTGCGCACCTAATGTGGATTGGGCGACAGGATATGGTGGAGGTGATCAGGATCGAACTGACGACCTTCTGATTGCGAACCAGACGCTCTCCCAACTGAGCTACACCCCCACGGCTGGTGAATCCTAAACAGAAATTTACGCTTTGGGAAGCGGCAGGCCGGTGATGCGGTAGAAACTAGCCAGGTCACTCAGGTCGTCGAACACTCCGGCCGCATCGGCGAAGTCCTGCCGGTGCGTATAGGGATTGGTGGTGACGTAGGTCTTGATGCCTGCAGCCAGCGCCGAACGCAGGCCGTTGTTTGAGTCCTCAAGCGCGATGCAATCGGCAGCGGGCAGGCCCAGCTTGTCCAGCACCCAGAAGTAGATGTCCGGCGCGGGTTTCTTGTTCGGCACGATGTCGCCGCAGCCGATGGCAGCGAAGTGTTTTTCCCAGTCCTTGCCGAGGCCGATTTCGAGAAGGGTGGCGACATTCTCGGGCGAGGTCGTGGTGGAGATCGCGAGCAAGATGCCGCCGGCATGTGCATCGGTGATCAGTTGCTTGATGCCGGGGCGCAGCGGGATGCGGCCTTCGCGCAGCATGGCGTTGTAGTGGCCGGTCTTCACCACATGCAGGTTCTTCACGAAGCCTTCATAGTCGGCGGGCCTCTCGAACTCCGGCAGGCAGGTCTCGACGAAGTGCTTGATGCGCTCCTTGCCACCGGTCACCTTGAGCAGCTTGTCGTAGAGCGCGACGTCCCAGTTCCAGTCCAGGCCGTTCTCGGCGAAAGCTTTGTTGAAGGCGATGCGGTGTGCGTCTTCGGTATCGGCAAGCGTGCCGTCAACGTCGAATATGATGGCTTTGATAGTCATGATGTGTTGCGATTTCGGGTGAGTTGAATTTAACGCAGGCCGGGGAATTTGCCCGCCATGCCGCGCATCAGCTTGCCCATCCCGCCCTTGCTGAACATCTTCATCATCTTCTGCGACTGTTCGAACTGGTTGAGCAGCTGGTTGACGTGCATCACCTGCACGCCCGCGCCCATGGCGATGCGGCGCTTGCGCGAGGCTTTGATCAACTCAGGTTTGCTGCGCTCCAGCGGGGTCATCGAGTTGATGATGCCTTCGATGCGGTTGATCTGCTTGTCGTCCACTTGGGCGCCGGCGGCGGCCTGGCTGAGCTGCGCGGGGAGCTTGTCCATCAGTGCGGACATGCCGCCCATCTTGCGCATCTGCACGATCTGCATCTTGAAGTCGTTGAGGTCGAAGCCCTTGCCGCTCTGTACTTTCTTGGCCAGCTTCTGGGCCTCGGCCATGTCCACGCCGCGCTGCGCTTCTTCGAGCAGCGACAGCACGTCGCCCATACCGAGTACGCGCGAAGCCATGCGTTCCGGGTGGAAGGCTTCGAGGCCGTTGGGCTTCTCGCTCACGCCGATGAACTTGATCGGTTTGCCGGTGATCTGTCGCACCGACAGTGCCGCGCCGCCGCGCGCATCGCCGTCGAGCTTGGTGAGGATCACACCGGTGAGCGGCAGCGCCTCGCCGAATGCCTTGGCGGTGTTCACCGCATCCTGGCCGGTCATCGCGTCGACCACGAACAGCGTCTCGATTGGCTTCAGTGCGGCATTCAGCTGCTTGATCTCCTCCATCATCGCAGCGTCGATCGCGAGGCGGCCGGCGGTGTCGACGATCAGCACATCGTGATAGTGCTTCTTCGCGTAGTCATGCGCGGCCAGTGCGATGTCCTGCGGTTTCTGGCTGATGTCGGAGGCGAAGAAATCGATCTCAAGCTGTTGCGCCAGCGTGCGCAGTTGCTCGATCGCGGCGGGGCGGTAAACGTCGCAGCTGACCAGCAACACCTTCTTCTTCTGCTGCTCACGCAGCAGCTTGGCCAGCTTGCCGCTGGTGGTGGTCTTGCCCGCGCCCTGCAGGCCGGCCATCAGGATCACGGCGGGCGGGGTGGTGGCGAGATTGAGCGCATCGTTGTGCTCGCCCATCAGCTTGGTGAGTTCGCGGTGCACCACGCCGATGAATGCCTGCCCCGGATTCAGGTTGCCGATGACTTCCTGGCCGAGTGCCGCCTCCTTGACCTGGGCGATGAAATCCTTGACCACGGGCAGCGCGACATCCGCCTCGAGCAGCGCCATGCGCACTTCGCGCAGCGCGTCCTGGATGTTGCTCTCGGTGAGGCGCGCCTGGCCGCGCAGGTTCTTGATGACGCCGGAAAGGCGTTGCGTCAGATTGTCCAGCATATGGGTGTGTTATTGCGTATGGTGTAGAATCCGCGAAGTCTAAAACATCCCGATAAAAAATGCCTAACGTTATCCTTTCCTGGCTGGCCTTCACTGTTTACGGCGTGCTTGCGGTCTATTTCTGGCATGCGCAGGTGCGCGGCAAGGGTGATGTGCTGAGCCGTTCCGCATTGGGTCACTGGGTGGTGCTCCCGCTGTCGCTGCACGGTTACCTGCTCGCACAGGATGTGTTCGCCGGGGGCGGATTCAACCTTAGTATGGTCAATGCGCTGTCGCTGATCGTCTGGCTGACCCTGCTGGTGTACTGGGTGGCGCGCTTCTTCTATCCCGTCGGCGGCTTGCAGGCGCTGGTGCTGCCGCTGGCCGCGGTGGCGGTGCTGTTGCCCGAAATCTTTCCGGCCGCGCACCAGCTGGAGAACACCGAACTGTTCGCGTTCAAGGCGCACATCGCTGCGGCGATGCTGGCCTACAGCCTGTTCACCATCGCCATGCTGCATGCGGTGCTGATCTCGCAGGTGGAAAAGCGCCTGCACCATGCGACGCTGCCTCGCGTGCTGCAGAACCTGCCGCCGCTGCTGACCATGGAGACGCTGCTGTTCCGCATGATCGGCATCGGCTTCGTGCTGCTGTCGCTGACGCTGGCTTCCGGGGTGATCTTCTCCGAGGAGATATTCGGCAAGGCATGGCAGTTCAATCACAAGGTGCTGTTCGGCTTCATCTCCTGGGGCGTGTTCGCCGTGCTGTTGTGGGGGCATCGCTTCCACGGCTGGCGCGGACGCATCGCCGTGCGCTGGACGGTGGGCGGGTTCGTGCTGCTGCTGCTGGCCTACCTCGGCAGCAAGTTCGTCCTCGAAGTGCTGCTGGGGCGCTAAGAGCGGGCAAGGGGTGCGAGGCATGAAGCCTGGAAATAGGCTCCAAACCCTTTGATTTCCTTGCGCTTGCTATAAGTTCAGGAATTGTCGTAAAATTCGCGCCCTTTTGCTGGGCTAACAACTTTAAATAGGTTTCATATGGTTATCATTCGTCTTTCCCGTGGCGGTTCCAAGAATCGTCCGTTCTACAACGTAGTCGTAGCCGATTCGCGCAATCGCCGCGATGGCCGCTTCATCGAACGCGTCGGTTTCTACAATTCGGTCGCTACGGAAAAACAAGAAGCACTGCGCCTGGACCTGGCACGCGTAGCTCATTGGCAAAGCAAGGGCGCGCAATTGAGCGAAGCCGTTGCCAAGCTGGTCAAGCGCGCCGGTGCAGCAGCACAAGCCTGATGACTCCAGCCCCATGGTGATCATGGGGCGCGTGGCATCCGCGCACGGCATCCGCGGCTGGGTCAAGATCCAGCCATTCACCGAGTATCTCGACAGTCTGCTGGACTACGATACTTGGTGGATAGGGCGGGAGCATGGCCCGTGGCGCGAGGTCAAGGTCGAACAAAGCGAAGTCCATAACAAGACGCTGGCAGCACTGCTGGCCGATTGCCCGGATCGCAATGCCGCCGAGAGGCTGAAAGGCCAGTTGATCGCGGTGCCGCGCAGTGAGTTGCCGGAGCAGGACGAAGACGAGTACTACTGGTCCGACCTGATAGGAATGTCGGTGGTGAACGAAGCAGGCGAGCGGCTGGGAACGGTGGCTAACCTGCTTGAGACCGGCGCGAACGACGTGTTGAGCGTCAAGGGCGACAGCGGCGAGATCCTGATTCCCTTCGTGGAAGCGGTGATCAAGCAGGTGGATCTGGAAAACAAGACCATCCTGGTGGACTGGTCGGCGGATTACCTGAAATGATCTTCGACGTCATCACGCTGTTCCCGCAGATGTTCGATGCGTTGACGCAATACGGCATCTCGCGGCGTGCGGCGGAGCAGGGCAAGTATGAGTTGAAGACGTGGAATCCGCGCGATTTCACGACCGACAACTACCGCACCATCGACGACCGCCCTTACGGCGGCGGCCCCGGGATGGTGATGCTGGGAGAGCCGCTGGCCGGCGCGATCAACGCGGCCAAACAGCGGCAGGCAGCCGGCGGCGCGAAGAAGAGCCGTGTGGTGTATATGTCGCCACAAGGCAGGCTGCTGACCCATGCGGTGGTCAAGGAGCTGGTGGCTCAGCAAGATGAAGGATTGATCCTGCTGGCGGGACGTTACGAAGGCATCGACGAGCGCCTGATCCGCCAGTATGTGGATGAAGAGATATCCATCGGCGACTACGTGTTGTCCGGTGGCGAGTTGGCGGCAATGGTGTTGATGGACAGTCTGGTGCGGCAGTTGCCCGGTGTATTGGGCGATGCCGATTCGGCGGAGCAGGATTCGTTCGTGCAAGGCCTGCTGGATTGCCCGCACTACACCCGCCCGGAAGTGTTTAATGGTGAAGCCGTGCCCCCGGTATTGTTGTCCGGCAATCATGCGGACATACAGCGCTGGCGGCTTCAGCAGTCGTTGGGCAGAACGTGGTTGCGCAGGCCGGATCTGTTGGCCAAGCGTGATTTGACAAAAGAGGAGTCTCGGCTTCTGGCACAGTTCCAGAAGGAACAAGACCCGATAACCAAGGAGTAATAAAGTGAATCTGATCGAACAACTGGAGCAGGAAGAAATCGCCCGTCTGGGCAAAACCATCCCGGTCTTCGCCCCCGGCGACACCGTGATCGTGAACGTGAACGTGGTCGAAGGCGAGCGCAAGCGC
Source organism: Ferrigenium kumadai (assembly GCF_018324385.1). Classification (NCBI taxonomy): domain Bacteria; kingdom Pseudomonadati; phylum Pseudomonadota; class Betaproteobacteria; order Nitrosomonadales; family Gallionellaceae; genus Ferrigenium; species Ferrigenium kumadai. The sequence goes on from NZ_AP019536.1 coordinate 349,367, forward strand.
GTCCAGGCTTACGAAGGCGTGGTGATTGCCAAGCGCAATCGCGGCCTGAACTCTTCTTTCATCGTGCGCAAGATCTCCGCAGGTGAAGGCGTTGAGCGTACTTTCCAGACCTACGCACCCACCATCGCCAGCATCGAAGTGAAGCGCAAGGGCGCTGTGCGTCGCGCCAAGCTGTACTACCTGCGCGAGCGTTCGGGCAAGTCGGCACGTATCAAGGAAAAGCTGGCAGCACGCGGCTAAGCTGCACGCGGTTTTTCTGCTGCAAAGAAACGGGAGCTTCGGCTCCCGTTTTTATTTGTGCGCTATCATTCTCAAATGGAATATCAGGCGAAATTGAAAGTGCCGTTCGGCGTGCTGGGCATCCGCTGCACGGCGGACGCGCTCACCGGCATCGACTTCCTGCCGGCGGGCACGCCGCCGCAACCACCACGCGACGCTTTCAGCCGTAAGGTGTGCGAACAGCTGCAAGCCTATCTCGCCGATCCTGCCTTCCAATTCGATCTGCCGCTCCAGCTGAACGGCACGGCGCACAGGCTGAAAGTATGGCAGGCGATGCAGCGCATCCCGTCCGGCGCAACGCGCAGCTACGGCGAGCTTGCCGCCGAGCTTCACTCCGGCGCGCAAGCTGTGGGCCAGGCCTGCGGCGCGAATCCCATCCCCATCGTTGTTCCGTGCCACCGCGTCGTCGGCAAGTCGGGCCTCGGCGGCTTCATGCGGCATGGCAGCGGCGAATCGCTGGACATCAAGCGCTGGCTGCTGGCGCATGAGCGCGCCACTCCCTCTTCCTTGCAGGGAGAGGGCTGGGGAGAGGGCAGAAGCGAGAAAGCCCCTCTCCCCCACCCCTCTCCCACAAGTGGGCGAGGGGAGAAGAAATGAACAACGCCGAACTGCTCGACGAATTCTGCGACAACCTGTGGCTGGAAGACGGCCTGTCGCGCAACACGCTGGACAGCTACCGTCGTGACCTGCGCAAGTTCGCCGCTTGGCTGGAGAAGCAGCGCGACGCTACCATTCTGCTTGCCACTCATGCCGACATCCAGGGCTACCTAGCCCATCTGGTTGCGAAGCAGAAGGCCAAACCGAGCAGCACCAGCCGCAACATCTCCAGCCTCAAGCGCCTGTTCCGCTACCTGTTGCGGCAGGGCAAGATCGACGCCGACCCGACGCTGCAGATCGACGCGCCCAAGTTGCCGCGCAATCTGCCCAAGAGCCTCACCGAACAGGACGTCGAGCAGCTGCTCGATGCGCCGGACCTGCAAACGCCGCTCGGCCTGCGCGACCGCACCATGCTCGAGGTGCTGTACGCCTCCGGCCTGCGCGTGTCGGAGCTGGTGACGCTGCGCATCGCGCAGGTGAGCATGGATATGGGCGTGGTGCGTGTGATGGGCAAAGGCAGCAAGGAGCGCCTCGTTCCGCTGGGCGAAGAGGCGCTGGACTGGCTGCGCCGCTACCTCGCCGAAGGGCGGCCCGTGCTGCTCGCGGGCAGGGTGAGCGATGCGCTGTTCGTCACCGCCCGCGGCGAGGGCATGACGCGTCAGATGTTCTGGTACTTGATCAAGAAACACGCGAAGACAGGCGGCCTGCACAAGCCGCTGTCGCCGCACACGCTGCGCCACGCTTTCGCCACCCACCTGCTGAACCATGGTGCGGATTTGCGCGTGGTGCAGATGTTATTGGGGCATTCGGATATCTCGACGACACAAATCTATACGCATGTGGCGCGGGAGCGGTTGAAGCAGTTGCATGCGCAGCATCATCCGAGAGGGTGACTTGTAGGGGCGGGTTTCAAACCCGCCCGTATCGCGCATCAACTCGCTACAACATAAAACTGCCGGGGGTTGCCCGGCAGCAAGTTACCTTTCTTGTCTTGCCAAGAAAGGTAACCGAAAGAAGGCGCCCCCGGTTTGCCGCCGCTGCGCGGTTCCCTGCGTTGCTCGACTGGTCAGGCGGCTGCGGAACTCGCGCTACGCGCTCAGACAGTCCTCGCCGACTACCCCTGACCAGCCTGCGCTACTCGGCGGCGCAAGGGAAATGGGCGGTGTGCAAATAGTTAGAGAATTAAGTGCGGTTTGCAAGTTGTTGAAAGATTAGTTCTGGCTTGCCACGGAGGCGATATGGGTCAGCCCCTTCAAATTAAGTCGGCGATGTAGGTGGCATTATTTTATTTGCCCGCGCTCGATACTAATCCCCACCATCCTGCTCCCCCGTATCGCCTGCAGCTTGGCGACGCTGACCTTGGCCCAGGGGGCCTTGAAGTCTTTCAGGATAATTTGGGCGATGTGTTCGGCCAGCGCTTCGAGCAGGTTGAAGTGGCGGGCGGCGAGTTCGGCCTGGATGCGGCGCACGATGTCGGCGTAGTTGAGCGCGTCCTTGATGTCGTCGGTTGCGCAGGCGCGGCTGTCGGGCAGGGCGATGTCGAGGTCGATCTGCAGGGTTTGCGGCACCTGCTTTTCCCATTCGTAGACGCCGATGAGGGTTTCGACTTTGAGTTCGCGCAGAAAGATGATGTCCATGTGATAGTCCGTTGCGCCGTTCGTTCTTCGATACCTCGTCACGAACGGCAAATTCGTACAGCCCGTTGTAGGGGCATCCGTTCGCCCGGTGGTATCGAGGAGTGAGCGGAAGGGTGGTGCGTTGGTTGTGCCGGCGTATTCAAGTAGAATCCGCCGCTCGCATTTTAAGGTATTCCAGATGATGACCCTAGTTTTTGTTGTGTGCGCCTACCTGTTGGGTTCAGTTTCTTTCGCGGTGTTGATGAGCAAGGCGTTCGGCCTGGCCGACCCGCGCACCTACGGCTCCGGCAACCCCGGTGCGACCAATGTGCTGCGCAGCGGCAAGAAGATCGCTGCCGCGCTGACGCTGCTGGGCGATGCGGCCAAGGGCTGGATCGCGGTGGTGCTGGCGATCATGTTCGGGGCGCATAGCGCCCAAGGCGTGACGACCATTGCGCTGGTGGCGCTGGCGGTGTTCCTCGGCCACCTGTTCCCCGTGTTCCTCAAGTTCAAGGGGGGCAAGGGTGTGGCAACGGCGCTGGGCGTGCTGCTGGCGCTGAATGTCTGGCTGGGCTTGGCGGCGCTGGGGACCTGGCTGGTGATCGCGCTGGTGTTCCGCCTGTCGTCGCTGGCTGCGCTGGTGGCCTCCATCGGCGTGCCGGTCTACGCGATGGTGCTGGGCTTGCCGCGTGAGTGGGTGCTGGCATCGGCCATCATGTCGCTGCTGCTGATCTGGCGGCACAAGAGCAACATCCAGAACCTGCTGGCCGGCAAGGAAAGCCGGATCGGCTCCAAAAAGACCGCCCAGTAACCTCACGTCATCCCCGCTCTCGCGGGGGACGGTAGCCTATTTGATACACATCTCCTGCAGGTCCCAGCGCGGCTTCACGTCGAAGCGGTAATCCTTGCGGCCCTGGTGTTGCGCGAGGCGCAGGGCGCCGGCGAAGGCGATCATTGCGCCGTTGTCGGTGCAGAACTGCAGGTCGGGGTAGAACACCTTGCCGCCGCGCTTGCCGATATCCTTGCTCAGGCGCTGACGCAGCAGCTGGTTGGCGCCGACCCCCCCTGCTACCACCAGTTGGCTCAGGCCGGTCTGCGCCAATGCTGCGCGCGCCTTGTATGCCAGTACGTCGATGATGGCTTCCTGTGTCGCGCAGGCGATGTCGGCGCGCGTCTGGTCGTCGACTTCGTGCTGTTTGGTCAGGGTCAGTACGGCCGTCTTTAATCCGCTGAAGCTGAAGTCGAGGTCGCCGCTGTGCAGCATCGGGCGCGGCAGCTTGAAGCGGTCGGGGTTGCCCTGTGCGGCGAGTTTTGAGAGTGCGGGGCCGCCGGGATAGCCGAGGCCGAGCAGCTTGGCGCTCTTGTCGAAGGCTTCGCCCGCGGCATCGTCCAGCGTCTCTCCCAATAAGGTGTAGCGGCCCACGTCATCCACTCGCATCAACTGCGTATGTCCGCCGGATACTAATAATGCGACAAAGGGGAAATAGGGCGCAGGATCGGACAGTAAAGGCGAGAGCAGGTGGCCCTCCAGGTGGTGGATGCCGATGGTGGGGATGTCGAGCGCATAAGCCAACGCATTCGCCACGCTGGCACCGACCAATAGTGCGCCCCCCAGGCCGGGGCCTTGCGTGTAGGCGATGGCATCGACCTGTTCCAGCGACACCTCGGCTTCGCTCAACACTTGTCGCACCAGTGGGATGACGCGCTGCACGTGATCTCGCGACGCGAGCTCGGGGACGACGCCGCCGTATTCGCTGTGCATGGCGATCTGCGTGTGCAGGGCATGGGCCAGCAATCCGCGCCCCATTTGATACAGGGCGACGCCGGTTTCATCGCAGGATGATTCAATTCCAAGTGTAATCAATGACATTTATAGCCTTTCAGACGAGGCCGCATTGTAGTGAATAATGGGATAGAGCAGGTCGACTGGAATTAATTACGTAAATATTTCACAAATGTGTTGACGTGATTTTTTTGCTCCCTATAATGCGCACCTCTTCGCTGCGGCGGGGTTGAAACGAAGCGAAATGTATTTAAATTCGCTTAACTCTCATTCAAATGATTGCGTTTCCCCGGCTTCGGTGTCGGATGTAAGAAGTTCGAAATTAAAGTTGACAGCAAGTTTTTAGTCACTATAATGCGCACCTCTTCGCTGCCACGGCAGCTGCTCTTTAAAAGTTAAACAAACAACCGACGAGTGTAGGTGCTTGGTTTTTGGGAAGTTTCGAAGGTCCTTGAGGCTGACGAAACGACTTTAAAAATATAGTAGTACTTACGCAAAGTCGAAAAGAATCATGTCAATGATTCACTTTGAGTAAGACCAGATTCTTAAATGAATCAAGTAACAGGAATTGAACTGAAGAGTTTGATCCTGGCTCAGATTGAACGCTGGCGGCATGCTTTACACATGCAAGTCGAACGGCAGCACGGGTGCTTGCACCTGGTGGCGAGTGGCGAACGGGTGAGTAATATATCGGAACATGTCCGGAAGTGGGGGATAACGTAGCGAAAGTTACGCTAATACCGCATATGCCCTGAGGGGGAAAGGGGGGGATCGTAAGACCTCTCGCTTTCGGAGTGGCCGATATCGGATTAGCTAGTTGGTGAGGTAAAAGCTCACCAAGGCGACGATCCGTAGCGGGTCTGAGAGGATGATCCGCCACACTGGGACTGAGACACGGCCCAGACTCCTACGGGAGGCAGCAGTGGGGAATTTTGGACAATGGGCGCAAGCCTGATCCAGCCATGCCGCGTGAGTGAAGAAGGCCTTCGGGTTGTAAAGCTCTTTCAGCTGGAAAGAAAACGTATCTATTAATACTAGATGCGGATGACGGTACCAGCAGAAGAAGCACCGGCTAACTACGTGCCAGCAGCCGCGGTAATACGTAGGGTGCGAGCGTTAATCGGAATTACTGGGCGTAAAGCGTGCGCAGGCGGCTTTTTAAGCCAGATGTGAAATCCCCGGGCTTAACCTGGGAACTGCATTTGGAACTGGAAGGCTAGAGTGTAGCAGAGGGGGGTAGAATTCCACGTGTAGCAGTGAAATGCGTAGAGATGTGGAGGAATACCGATGGCGAAGGCAGCCCCCTGGGCTAACACTGACGCTCATGCACGAAAGCGTGGGGAGCAAACAGGATTAGATACCCTGGTAGTCCACGCCCTAAACGATGTCAACTAGGTGTTGGGGAAGGAGACTTCTTTAGTACCGCAGCTAACGCGTGAAGTTGACCGCCTGGGGAGTACGGTCGCAAGATTAAAACTCAAAGGAATTGACGGGGACCCGCACAAGCGGTGGATTATGTGGATTAATTCGATGCAACGCGAAAAACCTTACCTACCCTTGACATGCCAGGAAGATCGCAGAGATGTGATTGTGCCCGAAAGGGAACCTGGACACAGGTGCTGCATGGCTGTCGTCAGCTCGTGTCGTGAGATGTTGGGTTAAGTCCCGCAACGAGCGCAACCCTTGTCATTAATTGCCATCATTCAGTTGGGCACTTTAATGAGACTGCCGGTGATAAACCGGAGGAAGGTGGGGATGACGTCAAGTCCTCATGGCCCTTATGGGTAGGGCTTCACACGTAATACAATGGTCGGTACAGAGGGTTGCCAACCCGCGAGGGGGAGCTAATCTCAGAAAGCCGATCGTAGTCCGGATTGTTCTCTGCAACTCGAGAGCATGAAGTCGGAATCGCTAGTAATCGCGGATCAGCATGTCGCGGTGAATACGTTCCCGGGTCTTGTACACACCGCCCGTCACACCATGGGAGTGGAATCTGGCAGAAGTAGGTAGCCTAACCGTAAGGAGGGCGCTTACCACGCTGGGTTTCATGACTGGGGTGAAGTCGTAACAAGGTAGCCGTATCGGAAGGTGCGGCTGGATCACCTCCTTTCTAGAGATATCCAGGACTGAGTGCCTACACTCATCGGTTGTTTAACAAGGTAACGAGCTGGTAAGGGCTTAGGCTCGAAGCAGGCTCGAAGTAAGTTTGGGTCTGTAGCTCAGCTGGTTAGAGCACCGTGTTGATAACGCGGGGGTCGTTGGTTCGAGTCCAACCAGACCCACCAGAGTAGTAAAACGGGGGTTTAGCTCAGCTGGGAGAGCACCTGCTTTGCAAGCAGGGGGTCGTCGGTTCGATCCCGTCAACCTCCACCAATACCTTGTTTTAGTCATTAGTCGCTAGTTTTTAGAGATGCAGCCGCAACTGCATTGGAATTCTGAGAGCTACCGACTAACGTCTAACGACGAAAGTTTGATCTTTAAAAATTTGGAAGAAGTAAAGAAAGTGATTCTCACTGAAACGAGGATGGGCAACCGTCTGAGTGGAAGTGGAAAAACTAAATGGGTTTTTGATTGTATCAAGTCGATTCATGCTAGTCGTATGAATCGGACACAAATGCGAAACACCTATGGCGCTTCGATCGAAAGGTCGAGGGCTTAACGTTATAGGGTCAAGCGAATAAGTGCATGTGGTGGATGCCTTGGCGATTACAGGCGATGAAAGACGTGTTAGCCTGCGAAAAGCTACGGGGAGCTGGCAAAAAGCTTTGATCCGTAGATCTCTGAATGGGGAAACCCGGCCCTTTGGGTCATTCCCTGCTGAATACATAGGCAGGGTAAAGCGAACCCGGCGAACTGAAACATCTAAGTAGCCGGAGGAAAAGAAATCAACCGAGATTCCGTAAGTAGTGGCGAGCGAACGCGGAAGAGCCTGCAAACTTTAGCTTCTGTATTAGAAGAACAGTCTGGAAAGTCTGGCCATAGTGGGTGATAGCCCCGTAAGCGAAAATACAGGAGTGGAACTAGGTTTGGAACAAGTAGGGCGGGGCACGAGAAACCCTGTCTGAACATGGGGGGACCATCCTCCAAGGCTAAATACTCGTAATCGACCGATAGTGAACCAGTACCGTGAGGGAAAGGCGAAAAGAACCCCGGAAGGGGAGTGAAATAGAACCTGAAACCGCATGCATACAAACAGTGGGAGCCCGCAAGGGTGACTGCGTACCTTTTGTATAATGGGTCAGCGACTTACGTTCAGTAGCGAGCTTAACCGAATAGGGGAGGCGTAGGGAAACCGAGTCTGATAAGGGCGATAGTTGCTGGGCGTAGACCCGAAACCAGATGATCTATCCATGGCCAGGATGAAGGTTGGGTAAAACCAACTGGAGGTCCGAACCCACTAACGTTGAAAAGTTAGGGGATGAGCTGTGGATAGGGGTGAAAGGCTAAACAAATCTGGAAATAGCTGGTTCTCTCCGAAAACTATTTAGGTAGTACCTCATGTATCACTCTCGGGGGTAGAGCACTGTTATGGCTAGGGGTCTATTGCTGATTACCAAACCATTGCAAACTCCGAATACCGAGAAGTGCGAGCATGGGAGACAGACATCGGGTGCTAACGTCCGGTGTCAAGAGGGAAACAACCCAGACCGCCAGCTAAGGTCCCCAAGACACAGTTAAGTGGAAAACGAAGTGGGAAGGCTAAAACAGTCAGGAGGTTGGCTTAGAAGCAGCCATCCTTTAAAGAAAGCGTAATAGCTCACTGATCGAGTCGTCCTGCGCGGAAGATGTAACGGGGCTCAAACTGTGCACCGAAGCTGCGGATATGTACTTTGTACATATGGTAGGAGAGCGTTCTGTAGGCCTGCGAAGGTGTCTCGTGAGGGATGCTGGAGGTATCAGAAGTGCGAATGCTGACATGAGTAGCGATAAAGGGAGTGAAAGGCTCCCTCGCCGAAAGCCCAAGGTTTCCTGCGCAACGTTCATCGGCGCAGGGTGAGTCGGCCCCTAAGGCGAGGCTGAAAAGCGTAGTCGATGGGAAACAGGTTAATATTCCTGTACCTCAATATAATGCGATGTGGGGACGGAGAAGGTTAAGCAAGCTAGGTGTTGGACGTCCTAGTTCAAGCGTGTAGGGAGATCTCTTAGGCAAATCCGGGAGGTCAATTCTGAGGCGTGATAACGAGCGGCCTTGTGCTGCGAAGTTGCTGATACCAAGCTTCCAAGAAAAGCCACTAAGCTTCAGTTATATTGGGACCGTACCGCAAACCGACACAGGTGGGCAGGATGAGAATTCTAAGGCGCTTGAGAGAACTCGGGTGAAGGAACTCGGCAAATTAGCACCGTAACTTCGGGAGAAGGTGCGCCCCGGTAGGTTGTAGTCCCTCGCGGACGAAGGCCGATGGGGTTGCAGTGAAATGGTGGCTGCGACTGTTTAATAAAAACACAGCACTCTGCAAACACGAAAGTGGACGTATAGAGTGTGACGCCTGCCCGGTGCTGGAAGATTAAATGATGGGGTGCAAGCTCTTGATTGAAGTCCCAGTAAACGGCGGCCGTAACTATAACGGTCCTAAGGTAGCGAAATTCCTTGTCGGGTAAGTTCCGACCTGCACGAATGGCGTAACGATGGCCACACTGTCTCCACCCGAGACTCAGCGAAGTTGAAATGTTTGTGAAGATGCAATCTACCCGCGGCTAGACGGAAAGACCCCATGAACCTTTACTGTAGCTTTGCATTGGACTTTGATGGGACCTGTGTAGGATAGCTGGGAGGCTTTGAAGCGGTGACGCCAGTCATCGTGGAGCCGACGTTGAAATACCAGCCTGGTGTCATTGAGGTTCTAACCTAGACCCCTTATCGGGGTTGGGGACCGTGCATGGTAGGCAGTTTGACTGGGGCGGTCTCCTCCCAAATTGTAACGGAGGAGTACGAAGGTATCCTAGGTACGGTCGGACATCGTACTGATAGTGCAATGGCAAAAGGATGCTTAACTGCGAGACTGACAAGTCGAGCAGATACGAAAGTAGGTCATAGTGATCCGGTGGTTCTGTATGGAAGGGCCATCGCTCAACGGATAAAAGGTACTCTGGGGATAACAGGCTGATTCCTCCCAAGAGTTCATATCGACGGGGGAGTTTGGCACCTCGATGTCGGCTCATCACATCCTGGGGCTGTAGCCGGTCCCAAGGGTATGGCTGTTCGCCATTTAAAGTGGTACGTGAGCTGGGTTTAAAACGTCGTGAGACAGTTTGGTCCCTATCTGCCGTGGGCGTTGGAAATTTGAAGGGACCTGCTCCTAGTACGAGAGGACCGGAGTGGACGAATCTCTGGTGTACCGGTTATCACGCCAGTGGTATTGCCGGGTAGCTAAATTCGGAAGAGATAACCGCTGAAAGCATCTAAGCGGGAAACTCGCCTTGAGATAAGATTTCCCTGGGGGCTTGACCCCCCTGAAGGGTCGTTCGAGACCAGGACGTTGATAGGCTGGGTGTGGAAGCGCAGTAATGCGTTAAGCTAACCAGTACTAATTGCCCGTGAGGCTTGATCCTATAACGTTAAGTAACAAAGGCGTTTCGCAACGCACAATCAAAGACACAGAAACTTTACTTCTTCCAGATACGGTTCAGCGCAAGAGCCTCAAAACTCAACCGATGAACCACAGACATGGCAGGCGACAGAACACCGTCGATTGCCGAACAGTTTGTCTGACGACCATAGCGAGTTGGTCCCACTCCTTCCCATCCCGAACAGGACAGTGAAACGACTCCGCGCCGATGATAGTGTGGATTCCCATGTGAAAGTAGGTCATCGTCAGACTCCTTACAAACAGAAAACCCTCAGGTACCCCCTGAGGGTTTTTTGTTTGTGGGTTTGAAAATGGACCTACTTGAGGTTGTGACCATACGCTCGCAACGCGAGCTTCTTGCGGTGAAGACTCATATCGGCGTAGCCGAGTGAGGTCGCACCACAACACGCCGCGTAGCAGCTTGTTGCGGCGAACACTAACTTGCGCAGCAAGTGTGGCAGCCAAAGTAGGTCATCCCTTCGATAAACTCAGGACATGCTTCGACAAGCTCAGGACAGGCGTCAGCCTCCTTGCAAAGCAAACGCCCCGCCAGAAATGGTGGGGCGTTTCGCTTTTGCGCTGCGGAAATCTAGAGGCTGGAACGCAGGGGCTAGACGCGCGCGAAGTGAGCTTATCGCGGCATAGGCATAATGCTAATGCGACCTGGCCACCAAAGTGGGGCGTCTCAGACCCATTAGAAACAACGGCCCCTAGAAAGCCCAACCAAGCCATCGGGCTCACGCAAATAAAAAGCCCCGCCAGTGTGACGGGGCTACTTTGTTTCCGATGCGTTGCTTTATTTGTATTCGCGCAGTTCGGGCGGAATGTCGTCGTGGTCGCCATGGGGCTGCTGATCGTACGCCTTCATGAAGACTTCACGCTCGTTCTTCTTGGTCGGATGTACCGGGATCTCCATGTTATGGCAGGTGGTGTCTTCGCAGTAGTAGATGACCTTGCGTCCTATACTGTGCAGCAGACTGTGATCCAGGTGGAAGCCCTCCTCGATCAATGCATTCTCCAGCCCTTCGAGCGTGTAGTCGCGCAAGTTGTAGCTGACCTGAAGGGTATGCGGACCGTCGCCATACGCGACCTTGCAGTTCGGAAGGCCGGACAGGAGCAGGTAAGCCTGTTCGAGTTGTTCCGGGTGCCCGTCACTGAATACGATGTCGCGCTGTTTATCCAATTCGAATGGGTTGATCATATTGGCCTCGCTTTGAACTGGTTACTTCCCTTGCAGTATCCGCATCCCCTTGAGCAGGTTCAGGGCCTGGGTAAGCTGATAGTCGTTTTTCGAACCGAACTCAGCAGGGGCGGTTTTCGCCGCATCCCCCTTGTTGTCCGGTGCGGGCTGGACTTTCTTGCTGGTGGTATCCGGTTTATCCTCAGCTTCCTTGCCATTGGCCAGATGCTTGTCCAGATCGGCTTCGCGCAGGCGGAACGCGCTATCCAGGGCCGCCGTGGATGGATCTTCGACCAGGATATCCGGCACGATGCCCTTGGCCTGGATAGAGCGGCCCCCCGGTGTGTAATAGCGCGCGGTGGTCAGCTTGATGGCAGTGTTATTGCCCAGTGGCAGCACGGTTTGTACCGAGCCCTTACCAAAGGTCTGCGTTCCCATGATGACCGCGCGCTTGTGGTCCTGCAGCGCGCCGGCAACGATCTCGGAGGCCGAGGCCGAGCCGCCGTTAACCAGCACGACCAGTGGCACGCTCTTGATGTAATCCGGCAGATTCTTCAGATAGTCCTCCTTGCCGTTGCCGCGCAGATAGTTTTCTGGGCTGGCGGTCAGACGCATCCTGGCATCATCGGTACGGCCCTCGGTGTAAACGACCAAAGCGTCCTTGGCCAGGAATGCGGAAGAAACGCCAACGGCTCCGGTCAACAGGCCACCCGGGTCATTGCGCAGGTCAAGCACAAGGCCCTTGAGCGGAGCTTGATTCTGCTTGGTCAGATTTTCCAGCGCAGAGGCGAGGTTCTCGCCCGTGTGTTCCTGGAATTGTGTGATGCGAACGAAACCATAACCCGGCTCAGCCAGCTTGGACTTCACGCTCTGCACCTTGATGACCGCGCGCACCAGGGTGATGGTCAGCGGCTTGGGCTCGTCCTTGCGGATGATGGTCAGTACGATCTTGCTGCCGGGTTTACCGCGCATGCGCTTGACTGCGTCATTCAGGGACATGCCCTTGACCAGCGTATCGTCGAGCTTGACGATCAGGTCGCCGCTCTTGATGCCGGCATGGTAGGCGGGAGTGTCCTCGATCGGAGAAACCACCTTCACCAGGCCATCTTCCATGCCCACTTCGATACCTAGGCCGCCGAATTCGCCCTGGGTACCGACCTGAAGTTCCTTGAAGGCTTCGGCGTCGAGGTAGGCGGAGTGCGGGTCCAACCCGCTCAACATGCCATTGATGGCTTCGTTGATCAGTTTCTTGTCGGTGACAGGCTCGACATAGTCGCTCTTGATGCGTCCGAATACCTCGGAGAAGGCGCGCAATTCCTCAACAGGCAGCGGCGTGGCGACGGTTGCCTTTTCGGCCAGCGCAGCGAAATGCAGGCTGATCGCTACGCCCGCGACCAGACCGATACCAACCAACCCTGTTTTTTCCAGAAGACGCATAGTTTCCTCAAAGTTATTTCAACGCCAGCCATTTCATTGGATCGAGCGGCTTACTCTCGTGACGCAGTTCAAAGTATAAACCGGAATCCTCATTGCCGCCGCTGTTCCCAACCGCGGCGATGGTGTCGCCGCCATGCAGCACGTCACCGACCTGTTTGTATAGCGTCTCATTGTTGCCGTACAGGCTCATGTAGCCCTTGCCGTGATCGACGATGAGCAGGTTGCCGAAGCCTCGCAGCCAGTCGGCGAATACCACTCGCCCTGCTGCAACTGCTTTGACGGCCTGGCCGCTGGAAGTTCTCAGGAATAATCCCTTCCACAGCACGGTGCTGTCGGGGCGCGGCGTGCCGAATCGGTTGGTGACTTCGCCTTTGACCGGGAAAGCCAGTTTGCCTCGCAACTGTTCGAACGGGCTGCCGTCGAAGCGGTTATCCGGCAGGTTATCGTTGCGGAACAGTGACCGGGACTTGGGCTGCGCCAGCATTCTGGTCAGTCTGTCGACCAACTGCGCCAGGCGGTTCTCGTCGCGGTGCAGGCGGTTGATCTCTCGTCGTTGCTGGCGTAGTTGCTGCGAGAGCTTGCCCATCATCTGTTGCCGTGCGCGCTGTTCTTTTTCCAGCGTTTTCTTTTGTGCAGCTTGCTCGGCGTGCAACGATTCCAGCGCGCTGCGCTGCTCGCGCGTGGCGAGACTGACGGCATTCAGCTCGGCAAGGTCTGTGCGCAGGCCTGCAAGCCATGTGGCCCGGCTCCGGGCGATGTACTGGTAATACAGCAGGTCGCGTGCTGCCTGATTGGGATCCTGATTGTTCAGCAGCATTTTCAGGTATTCCTGCTTGCCGCCCAGGTACTGCTGATACAGCAGCTTGCCGAGCAAGGTCTGCTGGCTTTCAAGGCTGCCGCTCAGTTGATGTTCACGGGATTGCAATTCGACCAGCCGCTGGTCGGCGATGCGTTGCTGGGTGGACAGTTCGGCGAGCTTGCGGTTGCTGTCACTGATCGCCCGTTCGGATTCGCGCAGTGCATCAGCTGCTTCTGACTTCGACTCGCTGGTCTTGTCCATTTCGCGCTGCATGGCGCTGATGCGCTTGCGCAGGTTCTCCAGCTCCTCCTCCTGCTGGCTGGCCTGCGCCGTGCCGACCAGGGGCAGCGCACACAAGGCCAGCGACAGGAGACGCGTATGCGGAATCACTGCAGTTGGATCAGGCTGCGTCCGGTCATTTCAGGCGGTTGCGGCAGGCCCATCATGGTCAACAGGCTGGGGGCGATGTCGCGCAGTGCGCCCCCATCGACCATCCGCGCCTTGCGGCCGACGTAGAGGAACGGTACCTGGTTCAGCGTGTGCGCGGTATGCGCCTGGTGGGTGGTGCGGTCCAGCATCTGTTCGGCGTTGCCGTGGTCGGCGGTGAGGATGACCTCGCCGCCGATGGATTGCATCGCTTTGACTACGCGGCCGATGCAGATGTCGAGGGCCTCGATCGCCTTGGTGGCTGCCTCCATGTTGCCGCTATGGCCTACCATGTCGCCGTTGGCATAGTTGCAGATGATGGCGTGGTATTGGCGGCTGAGAATCGCGGCCTCCAGCTTGTCGGTCACCTCGAATGCGCTCATCTCCGGTTTCAGGTCATATGTCGCGACCTTGGGCGACGGCACCAGGATGCGGTCTTCGCCGGAATAGGGTTGTTCCTTGCCGCCGCTGAAGAAGTAGGTGACGTGCGCGTATTTTTCGGTCTCGGCGATGCGCAGTTGTTTCAGTCCGAGGTTGGAAATGTATTCGCCGAAGCCGTTGTGGATGGATTCGGGGGCATAGGCGCAGGTCAGGTAGCTGAAGTCCTCGCCGTAGCTGCTCAACGTGACGAAGGCGGACAACTTCGGGAAGTGCGCTCGCGCGAAACCGGTAAATGCCTCGTCCGTCAGGGCGCGCGTCAGTTCGCGGGCACGGTCGGCACGGAAGTTCATGAACACCGCGGCATCGCCGTCCTGCATGCCCGTGCCCGCAATTGCGGTCGGCTTGACGAATTCGTCGGTCTCGCCCCGCGCATAGGCCTGCTCAAGCGCGGTCAGCGCGTCAGCTGCATGGAATTCGGCTCGGCCTTCCGTGAGCAACTCATATGCAGGTTGCACACGCTCCCAGCGGTTGTCGCGGTCCATGGCGTAGAAACGTCCGACCACGCTGGCGATGCGACCGACGCCCAGCGAGTCACACTTGTCCTGCAACAGTTTCAACGATTGGGCGGCGCTCTTGGGCGGCGTGTCGCGACCGTCTAGGAATGCGTGCAGGTGGACCTTTTTCAGCCCGTTGCGTGCGGCCATGTCCAGCATGGCGAGGACGTGATTCTCGTGGCTGTGAACCCCGCCTGGCGACAATAGTCCCATGACGTGCAGGGTGCTGTCGTTTTGCTTGGCTTTGGCGACGGCGGCGCTCAGTGCCGGGTTGGTGTAGAAGCTTCCGTCCTCGATGGCGACATCCACGCGGCTGAGTTCCTGGTACACCACGCGTCCGGCGCCGATGTTGAGGTGCCCCACCTCGGAATTGCCCATTTGCTCGGAAGGCAGGCCGACATGTTTCTCGGAGGCGTCGATCAGGGTGTGGGGGTAATCGCGCCAGAGGGTATCCCAGTTGGGTTTGCGCGCCGCCAGAATGGCGTTGGAATCGGCATCTTCACGGTAGCCGAAACCGTCCAGGATCAGCAGTAAGACAGGAGTGACATTCATTGGATAGAATATAAGCGGATGATGATTTGTGCAGGCGCGTATTTTAGCCGAATTCGGCTGGCTTCGTGCGCGGGATGACTGGAGGAAAACATGGCAAGGCTGATCGACCGGGAAGAGGATATTCAACAGGCGGCGCAGGCGATGAAGGCGATCGCGCATCCGTTGCGGCTGCGCATATTGTGCGTGCTGGGCGACCAGGAGGTGAGCGTGCAGGACATCGTGGAGCAAGTGGGGACGTCGCAGAGCAACATCTCCCAGCATCTGGCGATCCTGCGGGAAAAGGGCGTGCTGGCGACGCGTAAGGACGCGAACCGGGTCTATTACCGCATCGGTGACCTGCGTACGCTCAAGCTGGTCGGCATGATGCGCGACGTGTTCTGCAGTGCGTAGGGCTTGCGCCCCGGCCTAAGTATTAGTATATTCTAATATGCGAAAATACCAAATGGAGCAAAGGCCGTGAAAAAAACGTGGGTGTTATATCTTCTGCTGATAAGCGCCGTCGCTGCAGAGGCTGCCGGGCAGCCTGCCGTCGCGCCCGTGCAGTATCGCGAAGTGGCGCAGACCTACAGTGCGGATGGCCTGGTGGAGGCGACGCGCCAATCTACCGTGTCGGCGCAGATCGGCGGGCGCGTCAAGGAAGTGCTGTTCGATGTGGGCGACCGCGTCGCCAAGGGGCAGGTGATCCTGCGCATCGACGAACGCGAGGCTGCGCAGGCCTTGGCGGGAAGCCAGGCGCAGGTGCTGCAGGCACAGGCCAACATGCAGAACGCGAAGGCGAACTACGAGCGCGCCAAGCAGCTGTTCGCGCAGAAATTCATCAGCCAGGCCGGGCTGGACAAGGCGCAGGCTGACTACAAGGTGGCGCTGGCGCAGGCGGCCGCGAGCGAGGCGGGCGCGGGGCAGGCAAGCCTGGCGCACGGCTATACCTCAGTGATCGCTCCCTACGGCGGTGTCGTGGCGGCGCGTCTGGTGGAAGTCGGCGAGATGGTGATGCCGGGCAAGCCCCTGATGACCGGCTTTGACCCCTCCGAGATGCGTGTTGTGGTGAGTGTGCCGCAGTACAAGCTGGCCGATATCGGCGCACGTCCCGAAGCGTCGGTGGAGATTCCTTCGCTGAACCGCTGGATCAAGGCCGCTTCGGTCACCGTGCAGCCCATCGCCGATGCGCGTACCCACAGCACCCAGGTGCGCGTGTACCTGCCTGCCAATGAGGCGGGCGTCTATCCGGGCATGTTCGTGCGAGCCCATTTCGTGGTCGGCAAAGTCAAGAAGCTGACCATTCCGGCCAGTGCCGTGTTGCGCCGCAGCGAAGTGGTGGCAGTCTACGTGGCGGACGACAAGGGCAACATGAAGCTGCGCCAGGTCCGACTCGGCGAGGAGAGCGATGGCCTGGTCGAGGTGCTCGCGGGGCTGAAGCCGGGCGAGCAGGTTGCGCTGGACCCGATCAAGGCCGGCATGTCCGGCAGGAAGTAAGGTCATGGGTATCTCGGGGCGTATCGCCAAGCTGTTCCTGCATTCGCAGATGACGCCGCTGCTGGCGCTGGTTGCCGTGCTGCTGGGCTTGTTCGCGGTGTCGGTGACCCCGCGCGAGGAAGAGCCGCAGATCAATGTGACCATGGCGAACGTGCTGATCCCGTATCCCGGCGCATCGGCAAAAGACGTCGCGCAGACCGTGGCGACGCCGGCCGAGCAAGTGCTGGCGCAGATCGCTGGGGTGGATCACGTCTACTCCGTGTCGCAGCCCGGCATGGCAGTCATCACCGTACAGTTCAAGGTGGGCGAGGAGCACGTGCCCTCGCTGGTCAAGCTTTACGATGTGGTGCATTCCCACGCCGACTGGCTCCCCCCCACCCTGGGAGTGGCGCCGCCCATCATCAAGGCCAAGGGCATCGACGATGTGCCGGTGGTTGCGCTGACGCTGTGGCGCAAGCAGGAAACGGGCGGTGGCGTCGAGCTGACTCAGGTGGCGCATGCCATCGAAGCGGAGCTGAAGCGCGTACCGGGCACGCGCGAAGTGAGCACGCTTGGTGCGACACAACGCATGGTGCGCGTGCTGCTGAATCCTGAGAATCTGAACGCGTACCGGCTGACCATGCAGGATGTCCGTGCCGCTCTGCAGTCCGCCGATGTATCGCAGAATTCCGGCAATCTGGTGCAGGACAACCGCGAGGTGCTGGTGCAGACCGGCAGCTTCCTGAGCGACGCGAACGAGGTGCGACAGCTGGTGATCGGCGTGGCCGACGGCAAGCCCGTGTTCCTGCGCGACGTCGCCGAAGTGCAGGATGGCGCCGACCAGCCGGGCAGCTACGTGTGGTTCGGCACTGGACCTGCCGCGGAAGACAAACAGATCAAGGCCAAGGGCGAATTTACCGCCGTGACGGTGGCCGTGACCAAGAAGCCGGGCGCGAATGCGGTGGAGATCGCCGATCGGCTGATGTCCCGCGTGAACGAGCTGAAAGGCAGCGTCATCCCGGATGACGTGCAAGTCAGTGTGACACGCAACTACGGCGAGACCGCGAACGACAAGGCGATGAAGCTGATCCAGAAGCTGCTGTTCGCCACCGTGGCGGTGGTCGCGCTGGTGTGGTTCGCCATGGGGCGGCGCGAGGCACTGGTGGTGGGTATCGCGGTGTTGCTGACGCTGGCGGCCACGTTGTTCGCTTCCTGGGCCTATGGCTTCACGCTGAACCGCGTATCGCTGTTCGCCCTGATCTTCTCCATCGGTATCCTGGTGGATGACGCCATCGTGGTGGTTGAGAATATTCACCGCCGCCGCGCCATGGCCGAGCACCAGCCGTTGTCCGAGATCATCCCCGAAGCGGTGGACGAGGTCGGCAGTCCGACCATACTGGCCACGTTCACGGTTATTGCCGCGCTGTTGCCGATGGCCTTCGTCAGCGGCCTGATGGGGCCGTACATGAGCCCGATCCCGATCAACGCGAGCATGGGCATGCTGATCTCGCTTGCGGTGGCATTCATCATCACCCCGTGGCTCGTGTACCGCTTCGCCGGTGCGCAGCATGAGGCCGTTCACAATGAGCAGAACACCAAAATCAACCGCTTCTTCCGTGAGCGGCTCGGCCCCTTCCTGAACGGCGAGCACGGCAAGAAGGCGCGCCGCAAGCTGTGGCTCGGCATCCTCGCCGCGCTGATGCTTGCGGTATCGCTGGCGGTGGTGAAGCTGGTGGTGCTGAAGATGCTGCCGTTCGACAACAAATCCGAATTCCAGGTCGTGGTCGACATGCCGAGCGGTGCCGCGCTGGAGCAGACCAGTGCCGTGCTGCACGAGATCGGCGACTACTTGGCGACCGTGCCGGAAGTGACCGACTACCAAGCCTACGCAGGCACGGCGTCGCCAATCAACTTCAACGGCCTGGTGCGCCAGTACTACCTGCGCAGCGCCGCCGAACAGGGCGACATCCAGGTGAACCTGCGCGACAAGCACCATCGCGACCGCAGCAGCCACGAAATCGCCACCGGCGTGCTCGAGCCGATCCAGAAGATCGCGAACAACTGGGGCGCGAAGGTGAAGATCGTCGAAGTGCCGCCCGGCCCCCCGGTAATGTCGCCCATCGTGGCCGAGATCTACGGGCCGGACTACCAGGGCGCACGCCAGGTCGCGAGCAAGGTGCGGGAGCAGTTCGGCAAGACCGAAGGCATCGTCGGCATCGACGACACCGTCACCGAGTCGGCTCCCAAGCTGCTGCTGCATGTGCTGCAAAGCAAGGCGGCGCTGCTGGGCGTGTCACCGCATGACATCGTGGATGTGATCGGGATGGCGCTGACGGGCCGGGATGTCGCCTCGCTGCACGACGAACAGGCGAAGTATGCGCCCCCCCTGCGTATCGGACTCCCTGCCGAAAAACGCAGCCGGATCGACGACGTGCTGAAACTCAAGGTGCGCGCACGCGACGGCGTGCTGGTGCCGCTGTCCGAGGTGGTGCAGGTGGTTCCCGCGCAGCGCGACTACCCGATCTACCACAAGGACCTGCTGCCGGTGGTGTATGTGTTCGGCGACATGGCGGGCAAGCTGGATAGCCCGCTGTACGGCATGTTCGACATCAACGGCGAGACCGGCGGCATGATGCTGGCGCAGGGCGGCGAACTGGAGAGCTATTTCTTCAGGCAGCCCAGTGATCCTTATGCCGGCTACGCGCTGAAGTGGGACGGCGAATGGCAGGTGACATTCGAGACTTTCCGCGACATGGGCATCGCGTACGGCGTGGGACTGATCCTGATCTATCTGCTGGTGGTGGCGCAGTTCAAGTCGTATCTCGTGCCGCTCATCATCATGGCGCCCATACCTCTCACCATCATCGGCGTGATGCCGGGACATGCGTTGTTCGGTGCACAGTTCACCGCGACTTCGATGATCGGCATGATCGCGCTGGCCGGCATCATCGTGCGCAACTCCATCCTGTTGGTGGACTTTGTCAATCTGCAGCTCCGTGATGGCGCGGACCTGCAGCATGCGGTGATCAACGCGGCCGGCGCGCGTGCCAAACCCATCCTGCTCACCGGGCTGGCGGCTATGCTGGGAGCGCTGTTCATCCTCGATGACCCGATCTTCAACGGGCTGGCGCTATCCCTGATCTTCGGCATTCTCGTATCCACTTTGCTGACGCTGGTGGTGATTCCGGTGCTGTACTACGCTACTTTGTACCGTAAATTCCGGTAAAATCCGCGGCTAACCATTTTAGGAGAATCACTATGACTGCTGAACGCATCGTCCGTATCGTCGCCGGCTTCTTTGTCCTGCTGTCCCTGTCTCTGGGAGTGGAAGGCAGCCCGCTGTTCGTGAATCAGAACTTCCTGTGGTTCACCGCCTTCGTCGGCGTCAACCTGTTCCAGAGCGGTTTCACCACCTTCTGTCCGCTGAACAACATCCTGGCAAAATTCGGCATCAAGAGCGGTTCTTGCTAAAGAACTTCCCGGGCTCGCTGCGCTTGGCCCACATCAGCCTGGCCTTGGTCGGGTTGATGTGGGTCTTGCCTTTTCTGCATTACCGCCACCAATATCCGCTGACCACCTTCTATCAGGAGTGGTGGAGCGCACTGTTCGGGGTGCTGGCGCTCACTTTGCTGGTAGCGCGCGATTACTGGCAACAACCGCAAGTGCCTCGCATCGCGCAACTGCCGATCGGGCTGATAGTCCTGGTGCTGCTGCAATGGGGGCTGGGCAAGGTGGTCTATCTCGATCAGGCGCTGCTGTACGTGCTGTACCTACTGTTCGCGGCAATGCTGATGCTGCTCGGGGCGCGGCTGCGCGAATGCTTCGGCATGGATCGGCTGGCACTGGTGCTGGGGATCTTTCTGCTGGCCGGGGCGGAGGCAAGCGCGCTGATCGGTGTGCTGCAACACTTCCGCTGGCATACGCCGCTGGATACGGTGGTGGTGGTGAAGGTCTCTTCCAGCGTGTATGGCAACCTCGCCCAGCCTAATCATTTTGCAAACTACATCGCGCTGGGCCTGGCTTCGCTCGGCCTGCTGCTCCAGCAAGGCCGTTTGAAAGTGCGCTATGTCGTGTCGCTGGCGTTGCCATTGTTGTTCGTGATGACGCTGAGCGGGTCGCGCAGCTCCTGGCTGTACCTGCTGATGTTGAGCGGCCTCGCCTGGTGGTGGGTGCGGCGCGATGCGGCGCAGCGCCCGCTGTTGCGCTACAGCCTGTCGCTGTTGGCCGGTTTCGGATTGATGCACCTGGTGGTGCAACTGCCGTTCATGGCTGGGGCGGGAGGCAGTATCGACACCGTGCAGCGCCTGCTCGGTGAGGGCGCTACCGGCGGGATACGTTTGTACCTATGGCGCGAGGCTGGCTTGATGTTCAGTCAGTCGCCGTGGCTGGGCGTGGGTTTCGGCCAGTTCGCCTGGCACCATTTTGAGCTGCTGCCGGTACTGCAGCAGGGCAATATCCAGGGGCTATACAACAACGCGCATAATCTGGTGTTCCAGCTGGCTGCCGAGGCCGGACTGGCCGGCTTGCTGGTGCTCTTCGCCTCACTGGGCGTTTGGTTATATGGCCTGCGCCGTGCCCCGCTGGATGCAGCCCACTGGTGGGGTTGTGCCGCGCTGGGGGTGCTGATCATCCACAGCCTGCTTGAATATCCGCTGTGGTATACCTATTTTGTTGCGGTCGCAGCGCTCTTGCTGGGGGCGCTGGACCAGACGCGCTACCAACTGGAGTTGCGCCGCGTGGGGCGTTTGTCCGTGGTGGCCGTCCTGTTGCTTGGCCTGGTGACGCTGGTGCAGTTGCGCAGCGGCTACCAGCAGCTGGAACAGACGTTGCGGATACGTCCCGCGTCGGCAGCCGACCGCAGCGCGTTCGAGCGTACGCGCGATAGTTTGGTTGTGGTGCACAGCGGCTCATTGCTGTCGCCTTATGCCGAGCTGTTCATGAGTTCGCTGATCGAGGTGAACGACGAGCGCCTCAAGGAGAAGCTCGATCTGAACACGCGTGTGATGCGTTTCGTGCCGATAGGCATGGTGGTATATCGCCAATCCTTGCTGTTGGCGCTGGCCGGTCAGCAGGATCAGGCCAGAATCACGCTGGAACAGGCTATCTGGTCGTATCCGGGAGACTTTGCCAATGCCCGCAGGCAATTGGCGGGGTTGGCGGAGAAGGACCCCGCGCACTTTTCGGCTCTGCTAGAATTCGCCCTCCAAAAAGATCAGGAGTACAGGCGTGCAGTTCATCAGTAATAACATTTTCCCAATTCTCATCGCCCTGTTCAGCGGGGCCATGCTGTTCTGGTCGGCGTTCGGCAGCCGCATCCGCGGCATCAAGGACGTGGATTGCGTTGCTGCCACGCAGCTCATCAACCACAAGAACGCGCTGGTGCTGGATGTGCGCGAAGACAGCGAGTACAAGGCCGGCCATATATTGAACAGTACGCTGATCCCGCTGGGCAAGCTGGCCGGACGTATCGGCGAACTGGAAGAGTACAAGGGTCAGCCCATCGTGGTGGTGTGCCGCAGCGGCAACCGCTCCGGTACCGCTTGCGCCCTGCTGGGCAAGCAAGGTTTTGCTCAAGCCTACAATCTGGCGGGCGGCGTGATCGCCTGGCAGAAAGCCAATCTGCCGCTGGAGAAGTGATGGCGAAAGTGGTGATGTATTGCACCGCCGTCTGTCCTTACTGCGTCCGCGCCGAGCAGCTGCTGCAGCGCAAGGGGGTGACGGAGATCGAAAAGATACGCGTCGATCTGCAGCCGGAATTGCGGGTGGCGATGATGGAAAAGACCGGGCGGCGCACCGTGCCGCAAATCTACATAGGCGGCGAACATGTCGGCGGCTACGATGACATGGCTGCGCTCGATCAGGCTGGCAAGCTGGACGAACTATTGGCAAGATAACGAACAATCAACCGAGGAAACGAAATGACCGAAGCCGCTCAAGCAAACAATCAACCCGTGTTCAACATGGAGAAGATCTATGTGAAGGATATCTCGCTGGAGATCCCGCACGCGCCGCAGATATTCCTTGAGCGTGAGAATCCGCAGATCGACGTGCAACTGCATAGCCAGGCCGCTTCGGTCGAAGAAGGTGTCTTCGAAGTGGCTGTGATGAGTACCGTAACTGCCAAGATCGGCGACAAGGTGATGTTCCTGATCGAGGCCAAGCAGGCCGGCATCTTCCAGGTGCGCAATGTGCCGAATGAAGAGCTGGAACCTATCCTCGCGGTAGTGTGCCCGAACATCCTTTTCCCGTATTTGCGCGAAGTGGTTTCCGATATGGCGGTGCGCGCCGGTTTCGCGCCGGTGTTGCTGAACCCGATCAACTTCGAGGTGCTCTACCAGCAGCAGAAACAGCAGGCGCAGGCCGCAACGGCCACCACACACTGATGAGGAATAATCCATTGCGTTTTGCCGCTCTGTTGGCGCTGCTTTGCGGTGCGAGCACGGCCTGCGCGGTGGATTATGTATCGGTCGGAGAGCGCAGCGCGATTCTCTACGATGCGCCTTCGCTCAAGGCGAAGAAGCTGTTCGTGGTGAACCGCTACATGCCTTTCGAACAGGTCGTCGCGCTGGACAACTGGGTCAAGGTGCGCGACCGTTCCGGCAGCTTGTACTGGGTGGAGAAGCGCGTGCTGAGCAGCAAGCGCTATGTGTTTGCGCTACCGCCGCTGCTGGACGTGCGCGCAGAGCCGGACTCCATTTCGCCGCGCCTGTTCCAGGTGCGACAGCAGGTGGTGCTGGAGCGCCTTGAATCGACCGGTACCGGATGGGTCAAGGTGCGGCATCAGGACGGTGAAACGGGATATGTGCGCAGCACCGAAGTCTGGGGCGAATAATTCCAGTCCCATTTCATCGGTGAAACTGCGTTGGCTTCCTCGCTCACTCCTTGCCGTGCTACCTGCACTGTCTGCCTCGTTCGCTCGTCGCTGCCTTATTTGACCTTCGAAATGAAACTGGAATAGCGAGTATGAACATTACCGTTGTCGGCGCGGGCGCATGGGGAACCGCTCTCGCGATCAGTCTGGCCGCGAACCACCGCGTCACGCTGTGGGCACGCGCTGCGGAGCAGGTAGAGGCGATGCGTGCCGCGCGTTGCAACCAGCGTTACCTGCCGGATACTCCCTTCCCGCCCAATTTGACGCTGAGCGCGAACCTGTCCGCCGCGTTATCGGTCGCCGATCTGGCGATCATCGCCGTGCCGACTGCGGCGTTGCGTTCCATCCTGCAGCAGATCGCCCGGATGCCCAACCGCTTCGGTGTGGTGTGGTTGTGCAAGGGCTTCGAAGCGGAGACCTCCAAGCTGCCGCATCAGGTGGTCGCCGAAGTGTTGCCGGAAGAATTTCGCTACGGCGTGTTGTCCGGTCCCAGTTTCGCCCAGGAGGTCGCGCGCGGCCTGCCTACGGCCCTGACGCTCGCCTCCTCCGATGTGGAATTTGCGCGCGATACGGCACATGCGCTGCATCACGCGCGCTTGCGCATCTACGCCAGTACCGATGTGGTGGGGGTGGAAGTCGGAGGGGCGGTGAAGAACGTGATGGCGATCGCCTCCGGCATCTGCGACGGCATGGGGTTCGGCTATAACGCCCGTGCCGCCTTGTTGACGCGCGGCCTGGCCGAGATATCCCGCCTCGGGTTGAAGCTCGGCGGAAGGCCCGAAACGCTCACCGGGTTGTCCGGAGTGGGGGATCTGATCCTGACCTGTACCGGGGACTTGTCGCGCAACCGGCAGGTCGGCCTGCTGCTGGCGCAACAACACGACCTGGCGGAGATACTGCACCGGATCGGGCATGTCGCCGAAGGGGTGTATACCGTGCGTGAGGTGCGCGGCCTCGCGCAACGCCTCGGCGTGGAGATGCCGATCTGCGAAGCGGTCTACCGCATCATTTACGAGAAGGTTCCGGCAGGCGAAGTGGTCGCCGACTTGCTCAGCCGCACCCCGAATTACGAGTTCGATCTCAACCCGTAATCGCGCCTTCGAAGCCGCATTGCCGCCACGCTTCGAACACCGTCACGGCTACCGTGTTTGACAGGTTCAGGCTGCGGTTGTCGGGCAGCATCGGCAGCCGCACGCGTTGCACGGCATCGAATTGCGCAAGCACCTCATCGGGTAATCCACGGCTCTCCGGGCCGAACAGGAAGGCATCTCCTGCCTGGTAGCGGATCTGATGGAAGGGCTGGGAGCCCTTGGTGGTGAACGCGAAAACGCGCGCCGGATCAAAAGCCGCCAAGCAGTCTTGCAGCGTGTCGTGTACACGCAACGTGGCGAACTCGTGGTAATCAAGGCCGGCACGAATGAGTTGCTTATCTTCCAGCGTGAATCCGAGCGGACGGACCAGATGCAGCTGGCAGCCGGTATTGGCGCACAGGCGGATGATGTTGCCGGTGTTGGGCGGGATTTCCGGCTGATACAGAATGACGTGGAACATGAAAAAGTGCCCGTTAAGGCTTGTCAGTATAAGAAAAAAGGGCTAACTTCTCCGGCTGTTATGGCCTTCGTAGCAGTAAAACCACTCAGGGAAGAATTATGGCGCGTCCGGAAAAAGTTCGCTTAGGCGATTTGCTGGTTCAGCAAAAACTTATTTCCCTAGATCAGCTCAAGTTTGCGCTTGAGCAGCAGAAGCGTAGCGGTCGCAAGCTCGGCCGGGTGCTGGTGGACAACGCCTTTGTCACCGAGGAGCAGATATCCGAGGCGCTCGCCAAGCAGCTCAACATTCCCTACATCAACCTCAAGTACTACAACCTCAATCTCGAGCAGGTTCGGCTGCTGCCTGAGAACCAGGCGCGGCGTTTCCGCGCCGTCGTGCTGGAGGAACGTAACGGCATGCTGCTGATCGGTATGGCCGACCCCACCGATCTGTTCGCCTTCGACGAGATCAGCCGTATCGTCAAGCGCGACATCGATGTGGCTGTGGTCACCGAGGGGCAGTTGCTGGAAAGCATAGACCGAGGCTATCGCCGCACCGACGAGATCTCTGGCTTGGCGCGCGAACTCAGCGAAGAGCTGGGCGATACCTATGTCGATTTCGGCACCCTGACCGGGGCGGTCGGCGCCGAAGAGGCGCCCGTGGTCAAGCTGTTGCAGACCATGTTCGACGATGCCACGCAGATCCGCGCGTCCGACATCCACATCGAGCCGCAGGAAGGCCGGCTGATGATCCGCTTCCGCATCGACGGCGCGCTGCACCTGCAGACCGAGGCCGACAACAAGATCGCGCCGGCGCTGGTGCTGCGCCTGAAGCTGATGTCCGGCCTGGATATCTCGGAGAAGCGCCTGCCTCAGGACGGCCGCTTCCAGGTGCGGGTGCGCGACCAGGGCGTGGATGTGCGTATCGCCACTTGCCCCACGCAGTACGGCGAATCGGTGGTGATGCGTCTGCTGCGGCAGGAAGGCGGGATGATCAGCCTGGACAAGATCGGCATGCCGGCTGAGATGCTGAAGCGATTCCGCGAGGTCATTCGGCGCAGCAACGGCATGGTGCTAGTCACCGGGCCGACCGGCAGCGGCAAGACCACCACGCTGTACTCGGCCCTGGCCGAGATCAACACCATCGACCAGAAGATCATCACCGTGGAAGACCCGGTGGAATACCGACTGTCCGGCATTAACCAAGTGCAGGTGAACGAGAAGATCGATCTGTCTTTCGCGCGCGTGCTGCGTTCCGCCTTGCGCCAGGATCCGGACGTGATCCTGGTCGGCGAAATGCGCGACGTCGAGACAGCACAGATCGGCCTGCGCGCGGCGATGACCGGTCACCTGGTGTTCTCCACCCTGCATACCCGCGATGCGGCGGGTACCCTGTTCCGCCTGGTGGATATGGGCACGCCGCGCTTCATGGTGGCCTCCTCGGTGCAGGCGGTGGTGGCGCAGCGCCTGTTGCGCCGCATCTGCGAAAGCTGCAGCGAGCCGCATACGCCTACGCCGCAGGAAAGCGAGTGGCTGGAGGCGGAAGGGGTGCTGCCCGATCAGTGTCAGGGCCTGTTGCATGGCCGTGGATGCTCGCACTGCAACGGCACGGGTTATCACGGTCGCATGGGCGTGTACGAGATGCTGGAGATGGGGCGCGAACTGGTCGAGGCCGCCGCGCATGACAGCGCCACCCACTTCATCCAGGTCGCGCGCCAGCACATGCGCGGCAAGACCATACTCGACAACGCGCTGGCACAGATGAAGCTGGGGCGTACCACGGTCGCGGAAGTGATGCGCATCAGCAATCAGGTCGAGGATTAGCGATGGGCGTGTTTGCCTACAAGGGGCGAAACGGGCGCGGCGATCTGGTGGAAGGCACGCTGGACGGCGACGACAGCAGCGCCATCGCCGACCAGCTGATGCATACCGGTATTACGCCGATCGAGATCAGGCCATTCCGCGGGGTGACTGGGGCGACGGCGAGCAAGCAGGACTGGCTCAAGAAGCTGTTCACCGAGAAGCCGATCACGCAGATGGATCTGATGCTGTTCAGTCGCCAGATGTACACCCTGCTCAAGGCCGGCGTGCCCATCCTGCGCGCCCTGGCGGGTTTGCAGGAGTCCACCCAGAATCCCACCTTCGCCGCGATGATCCAGGACTTGCGCGAGAGCCTCGACAGCGGGCGCGAGCTCAGTGCGGCGATGCGCCGCCACCCAAAGGTGTTCTCGCCGTTCTACATCAGCATGGTGCAGGTCGGCGAAATGACCGGCATGCTGGATGAGACCTTCATCCGGCTGTACGACCATCTGGAGTTCGAGCGCGAAACGCGCGAGCGGGTAAAGGCCGCCATGCGCTACCCGACGTTTGTGGTGGTTGCGATGGCGATCGCCATCGTGGTCATCAACTTGTTCGTTATTCCCGCTTTCGCCAAGGTCTATGCGGGCTTCCATGCCGAACTGCCGATGCTCACCCGGTTTCTGATCGGCTTCTCCAACTTCATGGTGCAGTACTGGATGCTGATGCTGGCGATGCTGGTCGGTGCCGTGCTGGGCTTCCGTTACTACATCAACACGCCGGATGGCCGCTACAACTGGGATAGATACAAGCTCAAGCTGCCTATTGCCGGCAAGATCATCTTCAAGTCGACGCTGTCGCGCTTCGCGCGCAGCATGGCACTGTCGTTCAAGAGCGGCATGCCGATCCTGCAGGGGCTGAACGTGGTCGGGATGGTGGTGGACAACGAATTCATGCGCAGCCGCATCGAGCAGATGCGCGACGGCGTGGAGCGCGGCGAAAGCATCCTGCGCACCGCGGTCGCGACCGGCGTGTTCAATCCCGTGGTGCTGCAGATGATCGCGGTCGGCGAAGAGACCGGCGACATGGATGGCTTGATGTTCGAAATCGCCGCCATGTACGAGCGCGAAGTCGATTACGAGGTGAAGACCCTGAGTTCGCAGATCGAGCCTATCCTGATCGTGGCGCTGGGCATTCTGGTGCTGATCCTCGCGCTGGGCGTGTTCCTGCCGATGTGGGACTTGGGCAAGGCGGCGTTGCACCGATGACTTTTCAGGATACGGGACTCAGGATGCGGGATACAGAATACGGGCGGCAGCGGCCTGTATCCTGTATCCCGTATCCCGTATCCTCGAAAGGCTTCACCCTCATCGAACTGGTGGTGGTCATCATCATCGTCATGGTGATGATGGGGTTGTTCCTCGATCGTGCGCGGTTCTACCAGGAACAGGCCGAGAAGACTGCGATGGAACAGGTGGCGGGGGCCATACAAAGCGCCTTGATCATGCAGTATGGCCAGATACTGACACGGGGCAAGCAGTTCGATGTGGCGGCTTTGGCGGAAGACAATCCGATGAACTGGCTGCAGAAGAAGCCGCACAACTATGCCGGCGAGTTCTATGATCCCGCGCCGTCGTCCGTCGAGTCCGGAAACTGGGTGTTCGACCTCAAGTCACGCGATCTGATCTACGTCGTGCACAATGCCAATTACTTCAAGCCGGGCAAGGACGGCAATAAATGGATACGTTTCCATGTCGTCGTGAACACAGAACCTTTGCGTCCGGGTGCGCAGCCGGAGCTGACCGGCTTGCTGTTCGATCCGGTCGAGCCGTATTCGTGGTTCTGATGAAGCCATGAATACTGACTTGGCAGAAATCATTCTGTGGGAAGCTTCCACCATCTTTCTGCTGGTGGGCTCGCTGCTCGGCGTTCTGGCCGGACTGCTGCTCATCCTCAGGCCGCAGCTGATGCTGATGGTCAATCGCGTGGCCAGCCGCTGGATACCCACTCGCCGTCTGCACCTGATGCTGGATCATAGCGTCAGTATCGAGCATTGGTTCTACCGTCATCATCGCGTGTTCGGCATGCTTGCCGTGCTGGGAGCGGTCTACCTCTTCGTTTCCTTCGGTCTGCTGTTCGACAAGGCGGTTGCCATTCGGCGCCTGAGCGGTTACATCCCGTTCCGGCTACTCGACGGATTGCTCGATGCCCTGGTGCTGAGCGCGCTGGTCGGCGCAGCGGCGGCATTCATGACTGGGCTGTTCCTGTGGTTGCGTCCCAGCCTGTTGCGCGGCATCGAGGCGGATGCCAATAAATGGGTGTGCACGCGCCGGGCTACGAGGGCGCTGGACAGGTCGCGCGATCATGTGGAGCGCGTCGTCGTGCGCCATGCGCCGCGCGTGGGTTGGCTGCTGTTGCTGGGGAGCATTTACCTGTTCTTTGTGCTGGTCAATTGGCTGGTTTAGCGCGGGCGGCGCAGTTGCGCGCAGGGGCGGCTTCGCTTATAGTGTGGCCGGTTTTGTCAAATTCCTTGCTGCGGCAAGGGGTTAACAGGGCAGGAAGTGGTTCGATAATCGGGGCTGCGGCCCCAATCTTTAGGAGCATAAAATGAACAAACAAACTGGTTTTACCCTGATCGAACTGATCATGGTCATCGTGATTCTGGGCATCCTGGCGGCGACGGCGCTGCCACGGTTCGCCAATTTGCAGGGCGATGCGCGCATGGCATCCGCGAATGCGGCCCTGGGTTCTATAAGCTCCGCTGCAACCATCGCGCATGCGCAATGGCTTCTTCGCAATCAGCCGGCTTCTGCTGTGATCGAAGGCGTGACAGTTACCTATGATGCAAATAACGGCGGTTATCCGGACGCGGGTTCGATTGCGCCTTTGGCGGGCATTACCGCAGCAAATTATCAGATCGCAGCATCGGGAACCGCCCAAGTGGTGACGCCTAACGGGGCGGCGCAGGGTAGCTGTACAGTGAGCTATACACCGCCGACAGGTGCAAATCTCCCCCCGACAATTGTTACCGTTCCATCGCCACTCGTTCCGGGAAATTGCTAATCTGAAACGTGGAAAAGTGGGCGCGTTGCGCCCACTTTGAAATTCCAGCCAGGGGGGCGTGCTCCCCTATTTTTTTGCCTGCAATTTGTCGGTTGGTTGCGGATGGGATCAAGGGAATTTTTGCGGTACACAAGATTTTGTGGCACTTGAAAACATGAGCAGGTTTGGGCGGTTCGGCAAAGACATCCAACGCGGCTTCACGATGGTGGAGCTGATCATGACGATGATGATCATCGGCATTCTCGCGGCCGTTGTTGCGCCGCGCTTCTTCGACAACAATGTATTCCAGTCGCGCGGCTTTGCCGA
Organism: Ferrigenium kumadai; assembly: GCF_018324385.1. Classification (NCBI taxonomy): domain Bacteria; kingdom Pseudomonadati; phylum Pseudomonadota; class Betaproteobacteria; order Nitrosomonadales; family Gallionellaceae; genus Ferrigenium; species Ferrigenium kumadai. Next base: position 379,556 of record NZ_AP019536.1, read on the forward strand.
CCAGGTGCGTGCGTCATTGCGCTATGCGCAAAAAGTGGCGATTGCGCAACGCAGGTTTGTTTGCGCTGCATTTACGAACAACAGCGTGACGCTGACAGTCGGAGCGACAGCGGCTTGCGGGACGAATCTGCAATCGCCCGACGGTGCGGCGGCATATGTCATTGTCGCGCCATCCAACGTGACGTTTGCGACACAACCCGCGAATTTCAATTTCAACGAATTCGGCCGGCCGAGCGCCGCCGTATCAGGCGTAATCGACGGCTCGACCATCGCAGTCGAAGCGGAGACAGGGTATGTGCACCAGTAACCGGTCTTCTTTGCAGCGGGGCGTCAGTCTGATCGAGCTGATCATGTACATCGTCATCGTCAGCGTCGCGCTGGCGGGTATCCTGCTGGTGATGAACACCGTCACCCGCGGCAGCGCCGATCCGCTGGTGCGCAAGCAGGCGCTGGCTGCCGCCTATTCGCTGCTGGAAGAGATCGAGTTGCAGGATTTTATTTCCGCCTCCGGTGCGACAGCCGCCGTCACGCAGGCGAATCGTGCCTCCGCTTACCACATCGTCACCGACTACAACAACTTTGCCACGAGCGGGATATTCCCGGTGGATGATGCTTTGTCGGCATCGGCCGTGCTGCCAAACTACAGTGTCAGTGTTTCGGCGGTGCCGGAAGCTGCCGCGTGGAACGGCATCCCGGCGGCCAGTGCGGTGCGGGTCAGCGTGACGGTGATCGCGCCGAATGGCGAGGCAGTCACTGCAACCGGTTACAGGACGGCTTACTGATGCGCGCGCCACATCGCCAGCACGCCGGATTTACCCTGGTCGAAATGATCATGGTGATCGTGATCACCGGCATTATCGGCGGCATGGTCGCCATGTTCCTCCGCGCGCCGATCCAGCAATACATGGATGTGTCGCGCCGCGCGGAGCTGACCGATATCGCCGATACGGCTTTGTATCGTATGGCCAGCGACATCAGCACCGCCGTGCCGAACAGTGTCCGCGTCGCGGGTTGCGGTGCGACGCCCTGCGTGGAATTCCTGCCGACCAGGGATGCCGGCCGTTATCGCGCCGGTGCGCCCGGCAATACTCTCGTGTTTGACGGAGTCGACACGACTTTCGATATGATGGGCACGGCGAATGTCGCGGCGGGTGACCAAATCGTGATCGGCAGTACCAGTTCGACCGGAGCGATGGCCTATGCCGGAGGGTTGCGCACGGTGAATGCGGTGGCAGGAGCGACCATTACACTTAACGCCGGGTTGCCGATAGTGGCGGAGCTTTCTACGAGGCGTTTCGACGTGGTGGATGGCGCACAGAATGCAGTGACTTATGCCTGCACCGGTACCTTGGGGACACTTGATGCCAACCAGAATGGGCAGGCCAGGCTGGTGCGTTATGCGAATTATGGTATCAATGCAATCCAATCCCTTCCGGCTACGCCGACCCCCCCGGTACTTGCCGACCGGGTTAGCGGCTGCGTGATCGATTACGCAGCCGTCAATCAGCGGATGGGCTTGCTGGCCATCCGACTGACATTGACGAGCGGCGGCGAGAGCGTCAGCCTGTACCACGAGATCCATGTGAACAACGTGCCATGATGAGTTTGCGTCAAAAAGGTTTCAGTCTCGTTTCGGCGATCTTCCTGCTGGTAGTTATTGCCGCTTTGGGTACTTTCGCCGTGACGCTTTCCGTCACGCAGAACCAGAGCCAGGCGATGGACGTGATGGGCGCGCGCGCCTATCAGGCGGCTTTGGCCGGTGTAGAATGGGCAGCATACAATGTAAACGTACAGCCGGTGAGTGCGGCCACTGCATGGGGGTGCGTTGCAAGCAGTGTGACGGTCGGCGGCAATCTGGCGGCTTTCAGTCCCGTGACTGTGAACTGCAGCGCGACTTCCGCCGTGGAGGGCGTCAGCACGGTCTGGATATACGATGTGTCGGCGGTCGCCAGCGCGGGCGGCGCTTCCGGCGATTTGAATTACGTGGAACAGGTGGCAACGGCGAAATTCGCCAGGTAGCAAACAATCAGTCAGTTGAACGGGGGAGAATATGAAACGAGCAAATCATTGGTTGGGCGTGTTGAGTCTGATTGCCATGTCCGCGTTTGCGCAGGGTGCGCTGGCGGCGACCTGTACCAGCATTGCCACCACCCAAACCGACTGGAACAAGGGTGCTGCGTGGGACAATGGCGGTGGCTGCGGCACGGGACAGCCTCCCACCGGTGCAACGGTGATTATCGATACCGGCACTTCGATACTCGCCGATGCGAGCACCAATGTGGTTGGCAATGTCACCATCAACTCCGGTGGGATCCTGTCAGGTCAGGCGGGCAACACCATCAGCCTGTCCGGCAACCTCACCAACATCCCTGGCGGAACCTTCACCGCGGGCGGCGGCATCGTGAGTCTTTTCAACCTTCTTACTCCCCAGACAATTTCAGGGACATTCACGTTTGCGGATTTGATGTTGAACAATCTTTTGGGGGGAGTCACTTTTTCCGGAAATGTAACCGTTACGGGAGCATTCACTCCAGGACTCACGCCGATAACCGTTGAAGCGGGTTCGACGCTGACTGTCGGTGGTACAACTTATACCGGCCCTTGCGCCTCGGCTATATTCATTGCCGCGACTTATTGTGGCGGCGGTACGAAACCGCCCGCGCCCCTTGCGTTCGACGCCTTTGAACAGGGCAGTACCGTTGGTGGGCATATCTGGACACACATTGCAGGTCAGCAATTCCAGTTAGACGTAGTGAAGATCAGGGCGGCCACGGGCGGGGTTGATACTGGCTATACCAGCAGGATAACCGTTGGTCTGGTGGATGCCTCTGCCGCAGGGTTCACCTGCGCAACTGCCGTTCCTGTAACGGCAACGGTCAGCCCGGGCGCCAACACGAGGATGACAAGCGGCAAAACGACTTATACGTTTACCGTGCCGGCTGCCTACAAAAATCTGCAAGTGCAGGTGACCGACAGAAATGGCGTGGTAACTTGCCCCAACGACCATTTCGCGGTGCGTCCATCGTTGTTCACGGTGAGCTCCAGCAATGCCAATGCCGATGCGACCGGTGCCAGTGCAACTGCGACGCCGGTGGTGAAGGCGGGAGCCAATTTCGCGCTAACGGCAACCGCAGTAACGGCAACCTCAACGACGGACACAGGCTATGCCGGCACCCCTACGCTGGATAATGCGCAGTTGGCCGCCCACGCCGGTGCGGTGCGCAACGGTACCCTCGCGGGAACATTCGGTGCCGCTGTTGCGGGTGTGGCGAGCGGGACGGCATTTACCTACGACGATGTGGGCTACTTCATGCTCAACGCCAATGGCGTTGTGGACGCGACTTTCACGGCGGTCGATAGCGCGGTTGGCGATTGCGTCATTAACGACGCTATTCCCGCTAATGATTTCAGCAACACGCCAAACGCCGCGGGCAAGGTCGGCTGCAAATTCGGTAATACGGCAGCCACAAGTTATTTCGGCCGTTTTATTCCGGATCACTTCGATACGGCTGTGGTGGCAACAGCCACCACTCCGATGCCATGCCCGACCGGGCTGACTTGTCCGGTTTCGTATGACGGATTCGTTTATTCCGGCCAGCCATTCAGCGTCCAAGTGTCGGCACGCAATACTACTGCCTGTGCCGGCGGTTCGCCGGACGCATGTACTACGCAAAATTACCAGGGTACGTTTGCCCAGACGGTGACTTTGAGCGCCGCGGCGAGCAAGGGCGGTGCGGTGATTGCAACGGGTGGTGCAGGTCAGCCGACGATCGTTCCCGCAAACATCGCCGGATTCGGCAGCGGGGTCGCAACCACAAGCGGGGCCGCATCTTCGGCATTTACGTTCGCGGTTGTAGCCACCCCCCCCACCGATGTCTATGTGCGCGCAAACGATACAGATGGGGCCTCATCGTTAAGGGGGGCAAGTTCGGTGGAAGGCGGTGTCAAGGTGGCCAGCGGCCAAATCAAGATTTCCAACGCATACGGATCGGAACTGTTGCCGCTCACCATGACGGCGACGGTCCAGTATTGCTCTGCCGTGGCGGGAGGCAATTGCACCTGGACTAAGAGTACTACGGACAGTGCGACTTCTTTCAACACGGCGGCGGACATTGTGGCTCAGATCATCGATGGGCCGCTGGCTGGCGGTGATCTGAAAGTCTCCGGCGGCGGAGCGGTCACCGTAGGTGGCGGCAGCAGAACCTTTACATTTGGTGCGCCAAACAAGACAGGAAGCGCAAACATCAGTCTTGGCGCCCCCGCCTATTTGTCGCCCAATGCGGCTGGCCGTGCCACTTTCGGTGTGTATAAGGGCAACGAGGCCGTCATTTATCGCGGCCGGCGCGGCCGCTGAGTGCGGGCGAGTCCGGTCTGCTCGTTGCAGGGGCAGTTGGCTTGTGGGTGGACTTGGGTGTGCCGGCGGCGTATTGCAAGTTTGCCCCGCAGCTTGCTGCTCGAGTCCGAGGCAGGCATGGCGTAATAACCGCGATATGAATGAATGGGTTCCCGTGATGGGAATGGGGATATTGGATGCAGAGTCGGGGTTGCCAACCGTCCAGGACGCGGGCGGAGTACCTATAATTTATTGACAACAATGGGTTATTGAATTAACTTCGCGTCGATTATGAAAATTCCGTCGATCTCCAGTCTGTTTGGCCGAAAATCCCGCGATGCGGGGTGGTTTGCCGTCTGCCTGGCCGAGCATGGCGTTTATCTGGCAAAGATCCAATTCGTCGAAACTATGCCCAGGGTATTGCGCTGCGAATACCATGAGACCGGCAAGGTGTCCGCGGACGCACTCGAGCGGTTGCGCCGTGAGACAGGGCTCGATGGCCAGGCTTTTACCACTTTGCTGGCACCGGGCGAATACCAGATGTTGATGGTCGAAGCGCCCAATGTCCCCGCCAGCGAATTGAAGACGGCAATCCGCTGGAAGATCAAGGATGGGTTGAATTTCCATATCGACGACGCGATGGTCGATGTGTTGCAGATACCCGCCAGTAAATACGGTTCTGACCGGCCGACTTCGATGTATGCGATCGCCGCTTCGAATACCACGATCCAGAAACGCATCGAGCTGTTCGAGCATGCAAAGATCCCGCTGGATGTGATCGATATTCCCGAAATGGCGCAGCGGAATATCGCCGCGCTGTTTGAGACGGAAGAGCGGGCGCTGGCGTTGTTGTCGTTCGACGACCGGGGCGGATTGCTGACGTTCTCGGCTGGCGGAGAGTTGTATCTGTCTCGGCGCATCGAAATCAGCGTGGGGCAGTTGCAGGACGCCAACGAGGATTTGCGCGCGCAATACTGCGACCGCGTCGAGTTGGAGCTGCAGCGCTCGCTGGATTATTTCGACCGGCAATTTAACCACCTGCCACTCAGTCGCGTCCTGGTCTGTGCGCCGGATAGCACGCGAGTGGTGGAGTTCCTCGCTTCGGCGGTCGACGCCAGGGTGGAGAAATTGGACCTGTCTCAGGTCTTGGATGTCAGTGCGGTTCCCGCACTCGGCGATAGCGAGTTCGTTTCGTTTGCGTTGCCGGCGCTGGGCGCGGCCTTGCGTCAGGAGAAGCGTGCGCTATGAGCCAGCAGATCAATCTGTTCAATCCGGTCTTCATGAAGCAGCGCAAGTACTTCTCGCTGCTCACCATGCTGCAGGCGCTGGGGTTGATCATGGCGGGCTCGTTGTGTTTTTACGCCTACGCGAATTATCAGGTCAGGCAGCTCGAAAAGCAGGCTGCCGAGAGCGTCAAGGGTTACGAGGCGGAGCAGGCTCGTTTGGTGCGTTTCTCCGCAGAGTTCTCCCCGCAGCTGGCCGGCAAGCAGTTGCAGGATGAGGTGCAGCAAATGGAAAAGCATGTCGCTGACCAGTCTGACCTGATCGAGACACTGAAGTCCGGGGCGGTCGGGAATACCACCGGCTATTCGGAATACCTGCGCGCGTTTGCGCGCCAGGTCGTGCCGGGGGTGTGGTTGACCGGCTTTACTTTGATTGGTGATGCATCGCAGATCAGCCTGAAGGGCGGGGCGGTCAGCCCGGAATCGCTGCCGGTCTATATCCAGCGCCTGAGCAAGGAGCGCATCATGCAGGGCAAGACATTCGCGACCTTGCAGATGCAGCAACCCAAGACAGACGGCGGTGCCGGTGCGGTTTCTCATGGTGCATCGCGCTATGTGGAGTTTGTCTTGCATTCCGCGCCGGAAAGCGAGGCCAAGAAATGATGCGGCGTTACTGGGGACTGGCGAGCGGCAAGATAGATGAGATGTCTTTGCGGGAGCGCGCGCTGATCTTTGCGGCGGCGGCTTTCGTGGCGATATCCACAATCAATGCGGTACTGCTTGACCCGTTGTTGGCCAAGCAAAAAGTATTGTCCTCCCAAATCGTGCAGCAACAGGAGAAAAGGAAAGAGCTGCAGGCGCAAGTGCAAGCCTTGGCACAAGCCAAGCGCGACGACGAGCATTCTCCGTTGCGGCTTCGGCTGGAGCAGCTCAAGCAGCAATTGCAAGAGCAGGATGGATATTTGCAGGGCCTTCAGGACCGTCTGGTCGAGCCCGGCAAGATGGCCGGGCTGCTGGAACAAGTCCTGAACAAAAACGGCAGGCTGGAACTGGTGTCTCTGAACACGTTGCCTGCCGGGTTGTTGATCGAGAAGCCGTTGCCGGATGGAACGCCGGCACAGCCTGCGGCCAAGGATCTGCCCGGGGGGGAGAAGCAGATATTCAAGCATGGCGTGAAAATAACCGTGCGTGGTAGCTATCCGGATCTGCTGCAATATCTCTCCGCGCTGGAGAAGATGCCCGTGCAGATGCTATGGGGTGAGGCGAACCTGAGCGTGGACCAGTACCCGACTGCGACGCTGACACTGACTTTGTATACCCTGAGCTTGGATAAGACATGGCTAACGGTTTGAGCAAACAAAGTGCGCTTCTCGCGCTGATGCTGCCGATTTGCGCATTGGCCGAGGAATTGCCCGACCCGACGCGGCCTCCGGTCGCGATCCTGGCCCCGTCCGCCACCGGCGCGATAGAGGCGCCGGCCACGGGATTGCAGTCTGTCATCATCTCCGGGCATCGCCGTGCTGCGATCATCGACGGTGAAACCGTCGAGTTGGGCAGGAAACATGGCGATGCCAGGTTAATCGAGGTGAACGAAAGCAGCGTAGTGTTGAAGGGGTCTCAAGGCAGGCAAGTGCTGACGTTGTTCCCCGGTGTGAAAATGACCAGCAAGGTAGAAACGAAAGCAAAACCGCCAGTGGCGGCTGACAAGGTGCAGTCCGGCAAGCATAAAACCAAACCGGTCGCACGCAAGGAGGGAAAATGAGGGCATTGTTATGGTTAAGCGCGGGGCTGCTGTTGGCGGGCTGCGCGGTTCCGGCGGGTAAGAGCCAGACGGCGGATGTCATTCAGCGTGAAATGAACCAGGCAGTGCAGGACAGCACGCAGTCTAAAGCCGATGCGGTGAACAACGCCTTGTTGCCGCCGCTGGCGGCCGCCATGCCCAAACTGGAGAACAAGCCGCTGGAAACCAAGTTCGACCTGTCGGTGAACAACACGCCGGCCAGCCAGGTGTTCATGGCCATCGTCTCAGGGACGCGTTACAGCGTGTTGTTGCACCCGGAAGTCGGCGGCAGCATCTCGCTCAATCTCAAGGACGTGACGGTGTTCGAGGCGCTGGAAGCGATCCGCGAGATATACGGTTACGATTACAAGGTCGACGGCTCGCGCATCTACATACAGCCGTTGACCCTGCAGACGCGGTTGTTCCAGGTGAATTACCTGACGGGGCAGCGCAAGGGAGAGTCTGCGCTGCGAGTCACATCTGGCTCGGTATCGGATAATCCGTCCGCAACGTCGGGAACGGCAGGCACTACGACAACCACTTCCAGCACCACTACCCGTGGCCTGGATAGCAGCAAGGTGAGCATGACTTCCAGTGCTGATTTCTGGGAGGAACTGGTCAAGGCGCTGACCGCGATCGTCGGCAACGACAAAGGGCGTAGTGTGGTGGTCAGCCCGATGACCGGTGTGATCGTGGTGCGCGCGATGCCAGATGAGTTGAAGAATGTGGCTGCCTATCTCAAGGCATCGCAGATATCGATCGAGCGACAGGTGATACTCGAGGCCAAGATCGTCGAGGTGCAGTTGAACGACGGCTTCCAGTCCGGCGTGAACTGGGCTGCATTCAAAACCAAACCGGATAGCCGGGTATCGTTCGGCCAGCTTGGGGCCGCTACCACGCTGGCGCCCAATGCTGCGGGTGGTGCCGCGCAATCAATTGGCAACTCGCTGCTGAACGGCGGGGTGGGGGGCGTGACTACTGGCGTGGTGCCCGGATCGAACCTGCTGTCCTCTGCAGCGACAGGCGGGACATTGTTTGGCTTGGCATTCCAGACCAACAACTTTGCCGCGCTGCTGAACTTCCTCGAATCACAGGGCAACGTGCACGTGTTGTCCAGTCCGCGCATCGCTACCCTGAACAACCAGAAGGCGGTGCTGAAGGTCGGGACGGACGAGTTCTTCGTGACCAATGTGACTTCGACCACCACCACCGGCACGGCGACCACCACCACGCCCAGCGTGACGTTGCAGCCGTTCTTCTCGGGTATTGCGCTGGATGTGACGCCGCGCATCGACGAGGACAATGAGATCATCCTGCACGTGCATCCTTCGGTGAGTCAGGTGTCCACGGTGAACAAGACGGTGAATGTCGGCGGCGTGGGCGGAACGCTGAACTTGCCGTTGGCGTCCAGTTCCGTTTCCGAGACCGATAGCATCGTGCGTGCGAGAGATGGACAGATCGTCGCGATCGGCGGTCTGATGCGCCAGGCGACCTTCGACGACCAGTCCGGCTTGCCGGGACTGCCCAAGACGGTGTTCGGCCAGACCAACAAACGCAACGAGAAGCGCGAACTGGTGATCCTGCTGAAGCCCACCGTGGTGGACAACGACAAGGACTGGTCGCAGGACATCACGCAAAGTCGTGACCGATTCAACAGCATGGCGGGTTCCGCCGGCAAACAGTGAGATGTACCTACAGCACTTCGGCCTGCGTGAACCGCCTTTTGGTCTAACTCCTGACACCAGCTTTTTTTTCGCCTGCACCAGCTACCAGGAGGCGCTAAACACCTTGCTGGTGGCGGCGCGCAATGGCGAAGGCTTCATCAAGATCACCGGCGAGGTGGGCAATGGCAAGACGCTGTTGTGCCGCAAGTTCCTCTCCACGCTCGGCCAGGGGCGGCAATCGACCACACTGATCGGCACGCAGGACGAGGCGGCGGATGCGCCTCCCGCGCCGCGCTTTATTACCGCCTACATTCCCAATCCCTATCTCGAACCGCGCAGCCTGTTGCTGGCGCTGGCGGAAGAGTTCCGCGTGCCGCTGGAGAAGGACACCGACCAGCACCAGTTGCTGAAGGGTTTGACGCATGCGCTGCTGGAATGCGCCCGCAACGGTCAGCGCGCGCTGGTATGTCTGGACGAGGCTCAGGCGATGCCGCTGGAAAGCCTGGAGGTGTTGCGCCTGCTGACCAATCTCGAAACCGAAAAGCGCAAACTGTTGCAGGTGGTGCTGTTCGGCCAGCCGGAGCTGAATGAACGTTTGCGTCACAATTCCATTCGCCAACTGCGCCAGCGCATCAGCTTCCAATACGATCTGCGGGGGCTGCTCCGGGATGAACTGGAGCGCTATGTGCGCCATCGCCTGACGGTGGCGGGGTTTGAGGGCGAGACGCTGTTCGGCAAGAGGGCGGTGGGTAAGCTGCACCGCATCACAGGCGGCACGCCGAGACTGGTCAACATCGTCGCGCATAAGTCATTGATGCTCGCCTTCAGCGAAGGCCGGAGTCAGGTACTGGCCAAGCACGTTCGCGATGCGGCGGCCGATACGCCTGAGGTGCGCCGTGACTGGCTGCCCTGGGCGGTGGCATTGTCCGGAGCGGCGCTCATCGCCTCGCTGGCGGCTGCGTGGATGGCCTTGCAATGAGTGTCATCAACCAGGTGCTCAACCAGCTCGAACAGCGCGGGGCGAACACCGCGCCGGAACAGACCATGGTGCGTTCCGTGCCGCCCGCCAGGCGCAGCCTGCTCAAGCCTTTCTTGCTGGTGTTGCTGCTGGCGGCAGTCGGGAGCGCCGCATGGCTGCAAGTCTGGAAACCGGCAGTCGTGTCGCCGAACGTAACACAGCCAGTTACCACGGCAATGCCACCCGATGAGTCAGTGCAAGAGATGGGCCCCGCTTCTCGCCTGAGTTTTGACTTGAGTTCAGTGCCATTGCCGTCAGCCGCTCGCGAGGAAAAAAGCACTGCCGTGTCTCATTCATCTGAGGGAATTCAGACAGCCAACGAGCCAGGCAAACCACGGTTTTTGATAGCCCAGAATGCGCCTGCCGTCGAGGCTGCAGCCGGAGAGTTGCCAGTCAAAAAAGTCAGTCAGGCTCAACAGGCCGACGCGGAATTCCGGCGGGGAATATCACTGATGCAGCAAGGGCGCGTTGCCGAAGCGATTACCGGGTACGAGGCGACGTTGCGGCTGGATGCGGCACACCATGCGGCGCGCCAGGCGCTGGCGGCCTTGTTGCTGGAGGGAAAGCGCACCGCGGATGCAGAACGCGTGCTGCAGGAAGGGCTAAAAGACAGGCCGGAGCAAGCAGGATTCGCCATGTTGCTGGCCCGTCTTCAGGTCGAGCGCGGCGCGGTCGAGCAGGCCGTGGCGACGCTTGAGAATTCCCTGCCGTATGCGGGTAACCAGGCCGATTATCAGGCGTTTGTCGCCGCGATGTTGCAGCGTCAGGGGCGGCACATGGAGGCTGTCAATCACTATCAGCTTGCGCTGCAGCATGCCCCAAGCAATGGCGTATGGCTGATGGGCTACGGCATTTCTCTGCAAGGCTTGCAGCGCAACGCGGATGCCAGGGATGCGTTCAAGCGCGCGCTCGATTCGCAGACCCTCAGTCCGGATCTGCAGAAGTTCGTGCAGCAGAAGCTCAAGGAGCTGTAGAGCTTACTGAGTGGGCTTTTAATGCCTGTGCGGCAGCGTCCGCGCCACCACCCATGCCTCGATCTCGGCCGCGCCGCGTAGCCTGACCGCTTCTGCGAGCGCGTTCAGGCTGGCGCCCGTGGTCAGTACGTCATCTACCAGCACCACGCGTTTGCCGCTCAAATCCACCTCGCAACCAAAGGCGTTGCGCATGTTCTTCTTGCGCGCTTTCCAAGGCAGGCTGGATTGCGGCGCAGTGTCGCGCACGCGCATGCAGGCATGGGGCAACAGTTCGAGGTCGAGTGTGCGGGCGATGGGTGCGGCGAGCAGCAGCGACTGGTTGTAGCCTCGTTCACGCAATTTGGCGGGGTGCAGCGGCATGGGGATGACGCAGTCCGGCAGGCTGTCTCGGGGGATGCGCCGCGCCAGCCTGTCCGCGAAGGCGTGCGCCAGTGCCAATTGTTCGCCGTATTTCATCGCCTGAACCAGTTTGTCGAGCGGGAAGGCGTAGCCGAACGCGGCTACGGTGCGCGTGAACAATGGCGGATGTTTGAGGCAATGCCCGCATAGTTCGCCGGACGGTGTCGGCAATGCGCAAGCCGGGCAGTGCGGCATATCCAGATAGGGCAAGGCATCGTCGCAGGCGGCGCACCACAGGCCGTCCCGGCTCATCTGCCCGCACAGCGCGCAAGGCTGGGTCGGCAGGATGTGCTTAATTTCTGAGCGAATGTTAAGCAAGGCGCTGTGTAAAATTGACAAGCCATTACCCTTTCTAGGATGATGTTGCGTTCCCATGATACCCAGTTAGGCCATGAACACCCAGACCATAGAATTCCTGCGTCCCATCAAGACCAATCCCGACTCTCAACGCTGGAGCGTGGCGGAGGTCGAAGCGCTGTTCAAGCTGCCGTTCTCGGACCTGCTGTACCGCGCTCAGCAAGTGCACCGCGAGCATTTCGACCCGAACGCGGTGCAGCTTTCCACGCTGCTGTCGATCAAGACCGGTGGCTGTTCCGAGGACTGCGGCTACTGCCCGCAATCGGCATTCCACAATGCCGGCGTGGAAAACAGGAAGATGCTGGACGTGAGCGAAGTGGTGAAGGCCGCCAAGGCCGCACAGGATGCCGGGGCTGACCGATTCTGCATGGGCGCTGCGTGGCGCGAGCCGACCGAGGAGGATATGGCCGCAGTCATTGAGATGGTCAAGGAAGTGCGCGCACTGGGCATGGAGACCTGCGCGACATTGGGCATGCTCAATGACGAGCAGACCGAACAATTGCGCGCAGCAGGCCTGGATTACTACAACCACAACCTCGACACTACGCCGGAGTTCTACGGCAACATCATCAGCACGCGCGACTATCAGGATCGTCTCGACACGCTGGAGCGCGTGCGGAAGGCCGGCATGCATGTGTGCAGCGGCGGGATCGTCGGCATGGGGGAGAACCTTACCCAGCGCGCCGGGCTGATTGCGCAACTGGCGAACATGGAGCCGTATCCGGAAAGCGTGCCGATCAACAACCTGGTGAAAGTTGAAGGCACGCCGCTGGCAGGCCAGGAAGACCTCGATCCTCTGGATTTCGTGCGCACCATCGCCGTGGCGCGCATCACCATGCCGACGGCGCGCGTGCGCCTGTCCGCCGGGCGTCAGCAGATGAGCGATGCGGTGCAGGCCCTGTGCTTCCTCGCCGGGGCGAACTCCATCTTCTACGGAGATCAACTGCTGACCACGGGCAACCCCGATGTCGAACGTGACCGTGCGTTGATGGACAAGCTGGGCATGTACCCATTCGCCGAAAGTCATTAAGCGTAGGTCGGATTAGCCAGCCAACCCGACTATGAGATGTCGGGTTACGGCCTGTGGCCTAACCCGACCTACCGGAAACACAATACGTGCCATTCACCCAACTCCAAACCGAACTCGACGAGCGCGCAGCGCAAGGGCTGTTGCGGAGCCGTCGCACACTGGAAAGCCCGCAGTCGCCGCATATCGTGGTGGACGGCAAATCCTATCTCGCGTTTTGCAGCAACGATTACATGGGCCTGGCGAATCACCCTCACCTTATCGCCGCATTGCAGCAGGCTGTATTGCAGCATGGCGTGGGGGCGGGAGCGGCGCATCTTGTGAGCGGTCACAGCGATGCACATCATCGGCTCGAACAGCGGCTTGCATCCTTCGTCGGTAAGCCCGCAGCTCTTCTGTTCTCTACCGGCTACATGGCGAATCTCGGCACGGTTCAGGCACTGGTCGGGCGGGGCGATACGGTATTCGCCGACAAGCTCAATCACGCTTCGCTGAACGATGCGATGCTGCTGTCCCGTGCCGAGGTGAAACGCTATCGTCACGGCGACATCGCGCAACTCGAGCAATTGCTGGAACAGACGAAGAACGGACGCAAACTCATCGTCACCGACACGGTATTCAGCATGGACGGGGACATCGCGCCGTTGCGCGAATTGCTGGCCCTGTGCGAGCGGCATGACGCTTGGCTGTATGTGGACGACGCGCACGGCTTCGGCGTATTGGGAGAACAGGGACGCGGTTCGCTGTCGCATTTCGGCATCGATTCGCCGCGCATCGTCTACATGGCGACGCTGGGCAAGGCGGCGGGCGTGTTCGGCGCCTTCGTCGCGGCGGAGCCCGCAGTCATCGACACGCTGGTCAATCATGCGCACAGTTACGTTTACACCACCGCCACGCCGCCGGCACTGTCCATCGCTTTGCTGGAAAGCGTGAACCTGATCGAGCAGGGCGCAGCGTTGCGCGAGCATCTGCATCGCCTCATCGAAAAGTTACGCGAGGGACTCGCGGACTTGCCCTGGAAGCTGATGCAGTCGGACACGGCGATCCAGCCGCTGCTGATTGGCGACAACCTGCAGGCGTTGAAGTTGAGCGAAGGATTGCGCCAGCGCGGCATCTGGGTCGCGGCGATCCGCCCACCCACCGTGCCTCAGGGCACGGCACGGCTGCGCATCACCCTGTCCGCCGCACACAGCGAAGCGGACGTCGAACGGTTGGCCGAAGCACTGCATGAGCTTGCACGTTGAAGAGTCTGGCAGCGGAGAGCCGCTGCTGCTGATCCACGGCTGGGGCATGCACGGCGGCATGTGGGGCGATGTGGCTAGCAGGCTGGCGCAGGATTTTCGCGTGCTGGTGGTGGATTTGCCGGGGCACGGACGCAGTCCGGGGATCGAGGTTCTCGGATCGAGTTCTGCGCTGGATGCCATCGTCGACGAATTGGCTGAGCGGTTCGACGAGTCGCTCACCGTGTGCGGCTGGTCGCTGGGCGGACAGATCGCGTTGCGCTGGGCGGCGAGCCATCCGCGGCAGGTCAGCCGTTTGGTGATGGTGGCGAGCACGCCGTGTTTCGTGCGTCAGCCGGGATGGGACTGCGCGATGGCGCCGGACACCCTGGCGCAGTTCGCCGCTGCGCTGCAGCGGGATCATGCGGCGACCTTGCGCCGTTTTCTCGCGCTGCAGGTGCGCGGCAGCGAGGGCGAACGCGAGTTGCTGGCGCGGTTGCGCGCAGCCTTGTTCAGCCGCGGTGAACCGGACATGGCTGCGTTGCAGTCCGGGCTGGAGATATTGCGCGACAGCGACCAGCGCGCGGCACTGCCGGAGATCGAGCTGCCGGTGCTGGTGATCGCCGGGGAACGTGATACGCTCACACCGCCGCAGGCTTCTCGATACAGCGCAGAACGCCTGCCCGATGCGCGGCTGGAAATCATCGGAGGGGCGGCGCATGCGCCGTTCCTGTCGCATCCGGAAAAGTTTATGGGAAGTTTGAAGAGTTTTTTGCATGAATGAGTTCGAGATAGACAAGCGCCAGGTGCGCCGCTCCTTCAGTCGAGCGGCAACGGATTACGATGCGGCTGCCGTGTTGCAGCGTGAGGTGTGCTCGCGCATGCTGGAGCGGCTCGATTACGTCAAGCTCCAGCCCTCGCGTGTCCTGGATGTGGGCAGTGGCACGGGATGGGGGACGCGCCAGCTGGCGCAACGCTATCCAGCTGCGCAGATGGTCGCGCTGGATATCGCCATCGGCATGTTGCAGTCCTCGCGCGGACAGGCGGGCTGGTGGCAGAAATTGTTCGGCGGCGCGAAGCAGGGCTATGTCTGCGCTGATGTGGAGGCGCTGCCGCTGGCGGCGAACAGCGTGGAACTGGTGTGGTCGAACCTCGCGCTGCAGTGGTGCAATGACCTGCCGGCGACCTTCGCCGGGCTGCATCGCGTGCTGAAGGCGGATGGGCTGTTGATGTTCAGCACCTTCGGACCGGACACCCTGAAGGAATTGCGCCAGGCATTCCACGGCGTGGACGGGCACAATCACCTCAACCGCTTCGCCGACATGCACGACATCGGCGACATGCTGACGCACAGCGGCTTTGCTGAACCGGTGATGGACATGGAATATCTGACGCTGACCTATGACGACGTGCGCGGTGTGATGTACGACCTGAAACGCATCGGCGCGCATAATGCCACCGGGGGGCGCGGGCAGGGGTTGATGGGCAAGCAGGCCTGGGCCCGTTTGCTGGATAATTACGAAGGGTTGCGCCGCGACGGCAAACTGCCGGCCACCTATGAAGTGGTCTACGGCCATGCCTGGAAGGCACAACCGCGCATGACCAAAGAGGGAGCGGCGATCATCCGGACGCCATTCAAACTATGAGCTATTTTGTTACAGGCACCGATACGGGGGCGGGCAAGACCCTGATTTCTTGCGCGCTGCTGCACGCATTCGCCGTGCAGGGCAAGCGCGTGATCGGCATGAAACCGGTCGCGGCCGGTTGCGACGAGGATGACCAGCACGAGGATGTGGTGCGCCTGCGTGCAGCAAGCAACGTGATTGCCGGCAAGGGGCAGGTCAACCCGTATTGTTTCCCACGACCGGTCGCGCCGCATCTGGCCGCGCGGTTCGTCGGCGTCAGCATCAATTTCTCGCGCATCGTGGAGTCGCTCAGCGAACTGAACGGGATGGCGGACGAGGTCATCGTCGAGGGCGCGGGCGGGCTGCTGGTGCCACTGAATGAAGAACAGGACAGCGCCGACCTGATGGAGGAGATGGGGCTGCCCGTCATACTGGTCGTCGGGATGCGGCTGGGGTGCCTGAACCATGCCTTGCTGACGGTGGATGCGATGAAGTGGCGGGGCCTGAAACTGGCGGGCTGGGTAGCGAATGAGGTGGATGCGGATATGTCGATGCTGGACGAGAACGTCGCCGCGTTGAGGCAACGCATCGCCGCACCTTTGCTGGGTATCGTGCCGTATCTCGCGCAACCCGATGCGCTCGAAGCCGCAAAATATCTTGATCTGAGCTTGCTGGAACAAGCGGAAGCGCATGACTGAATTCAGCATCATCGCGGTGTTTCTGGTCGGGCTGCTGGGAGGCGTGCACTGCCTCGGCATGTGCGGCAGCATCGTCGGCATCTTCACGACGCAGGTGCCGAAAGACGCACCGCGCTGGCCGTTCCATCTGGCTTACAGCAGCGGGCGCATCGCGAGCTACGCGATCGCAGGCGCACTGGCCGGTGCCGTGGGACAGGCCGGTTTGCTGATGCGCGATGCGGTTCCGGTGCAGCACTTGTTGTTTGCACTGTCCAGCCTGATGCTCATCGTCCTGGGGATGTACCTCGCCGGGCTTTGGGGGGCGGCGAGGCAGCTTGAGCGTATGGGGAGCGGTCTGTGGAAACGCCTGCAACCGCTCACCACCAGACTGTTGCCGGTGAACACCGTGCCGCGCGCATTGGGACTCGGGGCCTTGTGGGGCTGGCTGCCGTGTGGATTGGTGTACAGCGTGCTGGTCACCTCGCTGGCGAGCGGCAGCGCATCGCAGGGCGCGATCATCATGCTGGCGTTCGGCCTCGGCACGCTGCCGAACCTGCTGGCGATCGGGTTGTTCTGGGAAAGCATCAAACGCTGGGCGCAGTCGCCGGGCATGCGGCTGACCGCCGGCCTGCTGGTGGCGGGATTCGGTGTGTATGGCCTGATCAAGGTGGGATACACTTTTTACACTTACGGTTGGGCGGGGAGTTGCCATGTGGCTGCGTAATCTGTTCCTGTGCGCGCTGGTCGTCCTGCTTGGAGCTTGCGGCGAACCCAAGCTGCCTTCTCCCTTCCATGCCAGCGAGGTCGGAGCGAAGTTCGCGCAGGCCGATTTTCATCTGACCGATCACAATGGCACGCCGCGCACGCTGGCGGATTTCCGCGGCAAGGCGGTGATGCTGTTCTTCGGTTATACCCATTGCCCGGACGTGTGCCCCACCACGCTGGCCGACCTGGCGCATGTGATGCGCTTGCTGGGCAAGGATGCGGACAGGGTGCAGGTGCTGTTCGTTACGATTGATCCCGAGCGCGACAAGCCGGAGATGCTGGCGCAGTACGTGCCAGCTTTTCATCCATCCTTCCTCGCCCTGTACGGCGATGCACAAGCCACGGCCCAGGTTGCCAAGGCGTTCGATGTGACCTATCAGAAGCAGCCGACCAGCTCCGGCTACAACATGGACCACAGCGCGGGAACGTTCCTGATCGACCCCGCCGGGAGGGGGCGGTTGCTCGCGCCTTATGCGCAGCGCGCCGAATGGCTGGCCGACGATGTGCGCTTGTTGCTGGCGTTGAATCGCAAATGATCATGCAAAAGATTCTCGATTGCTTCTTCGCCATGACCCGCAGCGATATCGATGAGGAGAATTTCCCGATTCGTGCCGAGCAGATCCGTGCTCGCCTGCAAAACTATCCGTTGATGGTGGGCGGGCAGATGCTGCTGGCGCCGTTGCTGTGCGCGCTCATGTGGCAGGCGGTCGATCACGGGACACTGTTGGGATGGCTGGCGCTGGTGTATATCGCGCATCTGGCTGAAATAGGCTATTGGGCCGTTTACCGCAAGGCGAACGGCACGATGGCGGAGTGCAAGCGGTGGCGAACGCGGTTCATCCTGTTCGTCACGGTATTGGGCTCGCTGTGGGGCAGCATCGGTGTTCTGATGTTCGTCCCCGGCGATCTGGCCTACCAGGCGATGCTGATCTGCGTAGTCCTGGGATTGGCCGCGGGAGCGGTGACCGTCAATCCGGTGTTCCCGCCATCCCTGTACATCTACGTTGTCCTGCTGATTCTGCCGGTCACGTTCAGTAGCCTGCTGGTGGCAGATCATCCCCATCTTGTTCTGGCGTTGATGCTGGCGGTGTATCTGGCATTTGTGCTGCGTGCCGGACGCGAAATGGCCGCCACTTTCGAGTTGTCGCTACGCCGGGGGCTGGAGAACGCAAAGCTGGTCAAGCAGCTGACGGAAGAGAAACAGCGCGCCGAAGATGCGCAACGCTCCGCCGAGCAGGCCAACCGGATGAAATCGAAGTTCTTCGCCGCCGCCAGCCACGACCTGCGCCAGCCCATGCACGCGTTGACCTTGTTCGTGGACGTGCTGAAAAACCGCGAACACGATCTGCAGACTACTCACCTGGTCGGACAAGTGGAACAGTCCGTAGAAGTGCTGGGTTCGATGTTCGATGCCTTGCTGGACATTTCCAGGCTCGATGCGGGAGTGGTACAACCTCGCTATGAGCGATTTTCCATCCAGCCGTTGCTGGACCGGATGTATGCCGAATTTTCCTGGCTGGCGCTGGGCAAGGGGCTGCGCTTCGAGATGGCGGACAGCAGTGCAGAGGTTTACAGCGATTCGTTGCTGCTGGAGCGTATTTTGCGCAACCTGATCGCCAATGCGATCCGCTACACCGAGCGGGGCGAAGTGGTGGTGAGCTGCCGGCAAGCCGGCGATGGCCTGCAGATCGAGGTGCGCGACACCGGGATCGGCATTGCGCCGGAGCATTTGCCGCACATCTTCGAGGAGTATTACCAAGTCGGGAACCGGCAGCGCGACCGCAGCAATGGCCTGGGGCTGGGGCTGGCGATCGTGAAACGCCTGGAGCAATTGCTGGGCTACCGGATGACTCTGGATTCAACGCTCGGCGAGGGGAGCTGCTTCGCTTTTGTCGTGCCGCTGGCCGATGCGGCGGCATCTCCTGATGCTATGATTAGCCCCGTCGAATCGGCCTGAGGGGAGGAAGGCAAACCATGAAGATTTTGCTGGTAGATGATCACGCGCTGTTCCGCGAGGGGTTGCGCTATGTGTTGCAGCAATTGCCGGAAGACGTCGAAGTGCTGGAGGCAGGCAATTTCCACGACGGACTTAAGCTGGCGGAGCAGTATCCGGAGCTGGACCTGGCATTGCTGGACCTCAATATGCCCGGTAGCGAAGGGCCGATTTCCATCAAGTTCTTCCATCAGCGCTATCCCCATATCCCGGTGGTGGTGGTGTCCGGCGAGGATGGGCGCGGGGTCATGGAAACAGTGATGAACTACGGCGCAATGGGCTTCGTGTGCAAGAACTCCACGGCACCGGTGATGCTGGGCGCACTGAAGCTGGTGCTGTCCGGCGGCGTGTACATCCCGCCGCAGATATTGCAGCAGCACAGTGTGGCGGAGCCGAAGCCTCGGGACGGGGATCGGGTCGACCGGCGCAGTCTGCGTACCAACGAGTATGGCTTGACGGCGCGTCAGATGGAAGTGCTGAAACACCTTGCGGCGGGCCTATCCAACAAGGAGATCGCCCAGGCCGTGTATCTCGCCGAGGGGACGGTGAAGATCCACGTTGCCGCGATATACCAGCTGTTGCGGGTAAACAGCCGCATGGAGGCGGTGCGTGCCGCCGAGCAGCTGGGCTTGATCGGTAGCTCCTCGCATGGCTGAGGCAAGCGGCGAGCTGCCGGGAAACAAGCTGTTCGTCCTGCTGCGCGAGTCGCGCTGGCTGCTGCTGGCCGCCGGTGCGGCGTATTTCGCCATGGCGTTGTATGGCTACGACCCAGCCGACCCGTCCTGGTCGCACAGCGCCACCGGCGCGCTGACCGGCAATCCCGCCGGTGCGCTCGGGGCGCATCTGGCTGACCTGCTGTTCTACCTGTTCGGAGCCTCCGCCTGGTGGCTGGTGGCGTTCATGCTGCAGCGCGTGTGGGCGGGTTACCGCGACCTGCGCCCCGACAGCGTTTTCTGCAAGCGCACTTTCTGGGTTTCCGTTGCCGGTTTTGCCGTGCTGCTGCTGGCCAGCAGTGCGCTTGAAGCCATCCGTTTGCACAGTCTGCAAGTCGCGCTGCCGCTGGCTCCCGGCGGCATGCTCGGCGCCGTGCTCGGCGACGCACTGACCATGTTGCTTGGGTTCACCGGCGCCACGCTGCTGCTGCTGGTTTTGATCGCGACCGGCTTCAGCGTGTTCAGCGGCCTGTCCTGGCTGCGATTCATCGATAGTCTGGGCGGTGTGCTGGAGGAGGCATATCGCCGGGCATCTCTGGCGTGGCAGACTCGGCGCGACAAGCGTATCGGCGCGCAGGCGATGCAGGAACGCAGCATCGTGGTGAAAGAAGAGAAGAAGCGCGTCGAGGAGCATCAGCCCATCCATATCGAGATGCCCGTCGTCGAGATCCCGCGCTCAAAGCGCGTGGAAAAGGAGAAGCAGGTCTCGCTGTTCACCGAGATGCCCGATTCGCCGCTGCCCCCGTTGCACCTGCTGGACGAGGCGACGCAGCAGGTCGAGGTGGTCTCCGCCGAGACGCTCGAATTCACTTCGCGCCTGATCGAGCGCAAACTCAAGGACTTCGGCGTGGAGGTCAAGGTGGTCGGCGCTTATCCCGGTCCGGTCATCACGCGCTACGAGGTCGATCCCGCGGTCGGGGTGAAGGGCAGCCAGGTCGTCAACCTGATGAAGGACTTGGCGCGCGCGCTGTCGGTGGTCAGTATCCGCGTGGTTGAGACCATCCCCGGCAAGACCTACATGGCGCTTGAGCTGCCCAATCCGAAACGGCAGATGGTGCATCTGTCCGAGATACTCGGTTCGCAGGTATACGCCGATATGGGCTCGATGCTGACCATGGCGATGGGCAAGGACATCTCCGGCAAGCCCGTGGTCGCCGACCTGGCCAAGATGCCGCACGTGCTGGTAGCGGGTACTACCGGTTCCGGCAAGTCGGTGGCGATCAACGCGATGATCCTGTCTCTGCTGTACAAGGCCACGCCGCAGCAGGTGCGCCTTCTGCTGGTCGATCCCAAGATGCTGGAGCTTTCCGTTTACGAGGGCATTCCGCATCTGCTCTGCCCCGTGGTCACCGACATGCGCCAGGCCGCATCCGGCCTGAACTGGTGTGTGCAGGAGATGGACCGGCGCTACAAGCTGATGTCCGCACTGGGCGTGCGCAACATCGCCGGCTACAACCAGAAGGTGCGAGATGCGATCAAGGCCGAGAAGCCGTTGACCAACCCGTTCACCCTCACGCCGGAGAACCCCGAGGCGCTGGAAGAATTGCCGCTGCTCGTGGTGTTCATCGACGAACTGGCCGACTTGATGATGGTGGTGGGAAAGAAGATCGAAGAGCTGATCGCGCGCCTCGCGCAGAAGGCACGCGCCTCCGGCATCCATCTGGTGCTGGCGACGCAGCGCCCGTCGGTGGACGTGATCACCGGCCTGATCAAGGCCAACGTGCCGACGCGCGTGGCGTTCCAAGTGTCGTCCAAGATCGACTCGCGCACCATCCTCGACCAGATGGGCGCGGAAGCGCTGCTGGGTCAGGGCGACATGCTCTACCTGCCGCCGGGCACCGGTTATCCCCAGCGCGTGCACGGTGCGTTCGTGTCCGACCAGGAAGTGCACCGCGTCGCCGAATACCTCAAGGCGCAGGGCGAGCCGCAATACATCGACGGCGTGTTGAATTCGCTGGAGGAGGGCGGCGGCGAGGATGGCGAGGGCGGCCCTGCTCTGGATGCCGAAGCCGATCCGCTGTACGACCAGGCGGTGGACATCGTGCTGAAGTCGCGCCGGGCGTCGATCTCGTCGGTGCAGCGCCAGTTGCGCATCGGCTATAACCGTGCCGCACGGCTCATCGAGCAGATGGAGGCCGCAGGCATCGTCAGCGCGATGCAGAGCAACGGCAACCGCGAGGTGATCGCTCCAAACAGGGAAGGGTGAAGGGAGAAGGGGAAGGGAGGCCGAGCGCAGGTTTACCCTTCTCCCATCTCTCTTCTCCCTTTTCCAACCCGGATATTGAACATGTGTAAAAAACTTCTTCTCGGACTCTCGATTTTCTTGTGTGCCGCTACCTCCCACGCAGGCGGCATCGACAAGCTCAAGGAATTCGTTGCTTCCACCCGTTCCGCGCAGGCGAACTTCAGCCAGGTGGTGCTGGACCAGGGCGGCAAGCGCATCCAGAGCGCCTCCGGCGTGATGCAGTTCGTGCGTCCCGGCAAGTTCCGCTGGACCTACCAGAAACCCTATGAGCAGCTGATCGTCGGCGATGGTGCGAAGTTCTGGCTGTATGACGTGGATCTTAATCAGGTGACGGTGAAGAAACTGGATGCCGCGCTGGGCAGCAGCCCGGCGGCGTTGTTGTCCGGCAGCAACGAGATCGAGCGGGGCTTCGCGCTCAAGGAGAGCGGCAGCCAGGACGGGCTGGACTGGCTGCAAGCCACGCCCAAGGCGCAGGACAGCAGTTTCAACAGCATCCTGATGGGTTTCAATGCGCAGGCCGAACTGGTCGTCATGGAGTTGAATGACCAGTTCGGTCACAAGACCGTGCTGCGCTTCTCGGGCCTGAAACGCAATCCGCAACTGCCGCCTCAATTGTTCAAGTTCGAGCCGCCGAAAGGCGCGGATGTGCTGAGCGAGTAATGCGCGACCTGTTCGCCCCCAACCAGCCCGCCGCGCCGCTCGCCGAGCGGCTGCGTCCCAGGCATATAGATGAAGTCATCGGCCAATCCCATCTGCTGGGCGAGGGCAAACCGCTGCGCCTCGCGTTCCAGTCCGGCAAGCTGCATTCGATGATCCTGTGGGGGCCTCCCGGCGTGGGCAAGACCACGCTGGCACGGTTGATGGCTTCCGCGTTCGATGCCGAGTTCGTGCCGCTGTCTGCGGTGCTGTCCGGCGTGAAGGACATCCGCGAGGCCATCGCGCAGGCGGAGCAGACCCTGCAGCAGAGCGGCCGTCACACCATCCTTTTCGTGGACGAAGTCCACCGCTTCAACAAGTCTCAGCAGGACGCCTTCCTGCCTTATGTAGAGCAGGGACTGGTCACCTTCATCGGTGCGACCACCGAGAATCCCTCGTTCGAGTTGAACAACGCGTTGCTGTCGCGGGCGCAGGTGTATGTGCTGCAATCCCTGTCCGAAAATGAGATGGGACAATTGTTCGAGCGTGCGCAGCAGACCGCGCTGCAGGGGCTGGAGTTCGAGACGGCGGCGAAGGAGCGCATCATCGGTTATGCCGACGGCGATGCGCGCCGCCTGCTCAATGTGCTGGAACAGTTGCAGACCGCCGCCAGCGCGGCCAAGGTCGGCATGATCGACACGAAGTTCCTTGATGCCACGCTGGCGCAGAAGATGCGCCGTTTCGACAAGGGCGGCGAGGCCTTCTACGACCAGATCTCCGCGCTGCACAAGTCGGTGCGCGGCTCGAACCCCGATGCCGCGCTGTACTGGCTGGTGCGCATGCTGGACGGCGGCGCCGACCCGCGTTACCTGGCGCGGCGCATCGTGCGCATGGCGTGGGAAGACATCGGCCTCGCCGACCCGCGCGCCATCCAGTTGTGCAACGATGCCGCAGCGACGTACGAACGCCTAGGCTCGCCGGAAGGCGAGCTGGCGCTGGCACAGGCCGTGCTGTATCTCGCAGTCGCCGCCAAGTCGAACGCGGGATACGTCGCGTATAATGCCGCCCGCGCCTGGGTCAGGCAGGACGGTTCGCGCGAAGTGCCGCTGCACTTGCGCAACGCGCCGACCAAATTGATGAAACAGCTCGATTACGGCAAGGACTACCGCTACGCGCACGACGAGGCTGAAGGCTATGCGGCGGGCGAGAGATATTTCCCGGATGGAATGCCGAAAGTGAGTTTCTACGAGCCTGTGGAGCGCGGGCTGGAAGCGAAGATTTCGGAGAAGTTGGCGCATTTGCGCGAATTGGATGCTGCGGCAAAAAACAAGAATAGAGAAAACGATGTGTAATGATGCGATTTATTGTTCGGTCGAGCGTGTTGTCAAGGAGCGCCTGAAGCAGGAGGCGCCGCGCTGCCTGGACATTGGTGCGGGTAGCGGCGATTTGTTGAGGCTGTTGCGTGAGACTTGGCCGGGTTTGGAGGCTGAAGCATGTGATTACCACATTGAACGCTTTGCGCTGAAGGATGTGAATATCCTTCAACTCGATCTCAACACTCACCCCCTCCCATATCCCGATGAAAGCTTCGATCTGGTGACTTGCTCGGAGGTGTTGGAACACGTCGAAAACTATCGTGCCGTGTTGCGCGAAATTCATCGCGTGCTGAAACCGGGCGGGCTGATGGTGGTGACGACACCGAATGTGCTCAACATGAAGTCGCGCCTGCGTTATCTGGTTTGTGGCTTCGCTAACCTGTTTGGTCCGTTGCCGGTGAAGAATCAGGACCGGTTCGCCACCAGCGGGCACGTGACCCCCATCCCTTATTTTTATTTGGCGCACGCCATGCTGGATTGCGATTTCCGCGAACTACAACTGGACACGGACAAGCTGCAGAGAAGTTCGCGGGTGTTGAGCATATTGTTCGCACCATTGGTGTGGCTGGGGTGGAACCAGTTCATGCGTCTGGAGCGCACCCGTTACCATACGCTCGGCAAAGAGAACGAGCCTTATGTGGCGCAGCATAATTCGCAGATCATCAGGCTGGGGCGGACCATCGTCGTCTCGGCTTTCAAATAAAGGGCACCGTATGTTGGATATTCAGGTATTACGCAATGATTTGGCAGGGGTGGCGGCACGTCTTGAAACGCGCGGCTTTGTGCTGGACACGGCTCGCTTCGAGCAGCTTGAAGGCGAGCGCAAGACTATCCAGACGCGCACGCAGGAGTTGCAGGCTAAGCGCAATGCGACCTCCAAGCAGATCGGCGCGGCCAAGGCCAAGGGTGAAGATGTGTCGGCGATCATGGCCGAGGTGGCGACGCTGGGCGATGAGCTGAAGCAGCTCGAAACACACCTCGCTGAGATACAGCAGGCATTCGATGCGTTCCTGTCGGTCATCCCGAATACACCGCACGCTAGCGTGCCGGTCGGCAAATCGGAAGCCGACAACGTCGAGGTGCGCAAGGTCGGCGACGTTCCGCAGTTCGGCTTCGATGTGCAGGATCACGTCAGCCTCGGGGAGGGGCTGGGCGGTCTCGATTTCGACACCGCCGCAAAGATCTCCGGTGCACGCTTCTCGCTGCTGAAAGGACCGCTGGCACGGCTGCATCGTGCACTCGCGCAGTTCATGCTGGACACGCACACCGACAAACACGGTTACACCGAGACCTATGTGCCCTATATCGTGAATGCGGACTCGATGCGCGGCACAGGTCAATTACCAAAATTTGAAACAGACTTGTTCAGGGTTACTACTCAGCCAATTGCCAATCGATTGTTGGCGACTGCGGAGCCTGAGTTAACGAAATTTGAAGAGGGGGGCGGTTATTTTTTGATTCCCACCGCCGAAGTGCCTGTGACCAACATGGTGCGCGACGAGATCGTGCCGCTGGAGAATCTGCCGATGAAGTTCGTGGCGCACACGCCATGTTTCCGCAGCGAGGCGGGTTCGTACGGCCGCGATACCCGCGGCATGATCCGCCAGCACCAGTTCGACAAGGTAGAGCTGGTGCAGATCGTGCATCCGGAAAAATCCTACGAGATGCTGGAAGAGTTGCTCGGCCATGCCGAGACCATCCTGAAGCAGCTTGGCCTGCCGTATCGCGTGGTCAAGCTGTGTTCCGGCGACATGGGCTTTTCCGCAGCCACTACTTATGACATCGAAGTGTGGCTGCCCGCGCAGAACACCTACCGCGAGATATCTTCCTGTTCCAACTTCGAGGCGTTCCAGGCGCGGCGCATGCAGGCGCGTTTCCGCAATGCGCAGGGCAAGCCGGAGCTGGTGCATACCCTCAACGGTTCCGGCCTGGCGGTGGGGCGCACCCTGGTTGCCGTGCTTGAGAACTACCAGCAGGCCGACGGCAGCGTGGTCGTGCCGGAAGTGCTGCGTCCCTATATGGGCGGGCTGGAGAAGATCACCAAGTGAAGGTCGTCCACCTGCTCGGCATCGCGGGAGTCGCGGAGCACGAGCGTCCGGCTGCCAAGCTGTGGGGTAAGCGGCTGGAATGGCCCATGGTCGGGGTGGCGTTCTGGATCGTCGTCCAGTGGTATCTCGAGGAGACGCAGTCCATCTCCCCCATCCTGGCGGATGTCGCCGACTGGCTGGTTTGGCTGGCGTTCCTGCTGGAGACCTCGTTTCTGACCGCGCTGGTCGCCGACCGGCGCAGTTTTCTCATCAGCAATTGGCTGAATCTGGTCATCATCATCGGCGGCTTGCCGATCTTCTGGCATGTCGCACCGCTGGCCGGCTTGTTGCGCAGCTTCCGGTTGATCCTGGTGGTGATGCTGCTGGTGCGCATGTCGAAATCGGCACGCAGGTTGTTGTCGCAGCACAGGCTAGGCGCGACGATGGTCGTGGCGCTGGTCACGATGGTGTTGTCCGGCATCGTCATTTCCCGCATCGATCCCTCGATCGGAACGGTATGGGACGGCATGTGGTGGGCATGGGTGACCATGGCGACGGTGGGCTACGGCGATGTCGTCCCGCACAATGGTGCAGGACGACTGTTCGGGGCGTTACTGATCCTGTTCGGTGTGGTGTTGCTGTCGATGCTGACGGCGAACCTTGCAGCCTTCTTCATCGGCAGCGATATCGGTAGCGATGTCGAGAAGGTGGAGCGTGAGGAAAAAGAGGCCGACCGTTTGCTCAAGGATATCTCGGCGCGCCTCGAACGCATCGAACGTTTGCTGGAAGAGAAAAAAGGCGCGAGTCCGGATTAGCGCAGCAGGCGTTTTAGCGGCTCGATCAGGCGGTATGAGATTGCGTTTGAATCGAAGGCGGTCGCGTCGGGGGCCAGCCGCTCGAGCATGTCATGGTAGCTGCGAATGCTTTCCACCAGTATCACCGCCTCGCCGCCGCGTGCGTAGCCGTACTTGAGCGTCTCGTAATAGCCGGGTTGATTCAGCAACGGCATCCATTTCTTCACGTCCGCCCAGCTATCCGGATTCATTCCCATGCGTTTGGTCAGGACGCGAGCATCTTCCAGATGTCCATAGCCCTGGTTGTAGGCGGCCAGAGACATCCAGGTGCGATCCGGTTCGGCGATGCGTTCCGGCATCTGATCCCTGATCAAAGCCAGGTATTTTGCGCCGGCGATAATGCTCTCGCGGGCATCAAGCCGGTTGGTGACATTCATCCGGTCGGCAGTTTCTTCAGTCAGCATCATCATGCCGCGCACGTTGGTAAAGGATGTGGCGAGCGGGTCCCATTGCGATTCCTGGTAGGCCAGTGCCGCCAGCAAACGCCAGTCGATTCCTGTCAGCGTTGCAGCTTCTTCGAACAGGTTGCGGTATTTCGGCAGTATCTGGTTGATGTTGGCGATGAAGGAGGCGGCATCCAGAGTCTGCAGTCTGTTGTTGTGTCCGTAGTAGCGTTCCAGCAGGCGGTTCAACGTGCCATCCCGCTCGATGCGGGAGAAAAATGCTTGCGCCTCTTTGTATAAGGCAGGGTCGACATCCCTTGAGAATGCCCAGGCCAGTTTGGATGGGGTGCCGATATCCAGAGTTGCGACCAGGTTCGAGTAATAGTTGCGCGCGCTGGCATACCGGTTTTCGTTTGCCACCGTGCAGTCCAGTGTCCCGTCGGACACTTCCCGGATCAGGCCTTCGGTGGTGGTGTTGCGCCGGGATTCCCATTTGAGGGGTGAGAAATTGGCTCTGGCTTCCATCAGGGCTGCTTCCGGGGCGGAGCCGACTGGTACGGCGAGGCTCATGCCCTGCAGATCGGCCAGGCGTCGTGGCTGCTTGTGATCACGGTTGCAGATCAACTGTTCGCGCACGGTCTGGTAGCTGGGGCCGAAGTGCAGGGCGGAAACGTTGATCTCGCTGCGTAGTGAGGCTGCGGCCAGATGGGCGCGATGTCTGCGCAATGCCCGATCGATCTTGTTTGGCGGGCTGGGGATCAATTCAACGGTGGAATGCAGGTGCTCGGCAAAAATTGTTGCCAGTTCACGCTCGAATTCCGCCTCCGCGCCTTGTGAGGCATCGGGCACGATCACCAGCAGCTTGTCATTCCGCCAGGAGGGGAGCTGCTGGCCACAGCCGGCCAGCAGCACACATATGCCAAGGGTGGCCGCACTCAAATATCGGGTTGGGTTCCGCATGCGAACATGATGCACGAAATTGCGGGTTGCTGGTAGAATGCGCGCCGCTGTTATAGACCGCATCCGGAGAGGTGGCAGAGTGGTCGAATGTACCTGACTCGAAATCAGGCGTACGGTAACCCCGTACCGAGGGTTCGAATCCCTCCCTCTCCGCCAGTATTCGTTATGCGCACCGCAGTTCCGGCGCATACCCCGCAAAGCCCCGCACCACGCGGGCCTTTGTCATTCGCGTATTCTCTACGGTACGTTGTGCCTCGAAAATTAGGCCATTTTCTTCTGAATTCTCTGCGTGCTCATTAGCCGGTACCGATAGTGCCGTATTGTTGATTCGAATGGTCGGGAATTTAAGGCTGTGATTACGCGGTGGGTGCGAAACCGAATAATTTTCGTTGTTCGTTCCAGTCAATGGGGAGGGGGAGGTTCTGTTTGAGCTTATCCAATGTCAGAGAGGCTGGCTGGGTGCCTTCGAGAATGGCCTGAACGATATCGGGTGCCAGAAAGCTACGATAGACGACCCGGGTGACATAGGAACTAGTGACACCTTCTGCATCCGCGATTTCCTGAACGCTTTTCGCATTACCGGAAGTCAATCGTCCGAGCCAGTCGTGTGCCTTGGCGATAAGTTGTATCAGCCCCTGATCCGGAGCTATCCTTTGTGGTGCGTTCTGCCCCTGAATGATTAACCGCATTGCCAAACCGCAGCGGCGAACTTGCGCCGGGATGGTTAGCTCGCGAGGGGACAGTTCAGATTCTCTGGCCGATGCTGAGTTTGCTAGAAACAACGTTGTTGGGCTGAGGGCGATGCGCACTTCACTGTTTGCGATTGTGACTCTGCTAACCAGTTTCTGCACTATCTGGTATCGGTTCCCGGAAGGATTTTCTAGTTCTGAAATAACTTGTTGAGCATGAATCAGGATGCCTTGCACTGCCGCGTGATCAATCCGGCCAAGTGAATCGAGCATGGCAGATGAATCGCTCAGCCAGTCGCATAAGCTGTTTATCACCAAGGTTTCGATTTCCTGCGCGGGCAGACGAATGCCATTGGGTGCATTTTCCCGGTTGGATATGACTAATGTTTCTGACACGTAGTAACGAAAGCGTTTGCTCTTCTTCTGGCTGTGGGAGGGAAGTAAGCGATGTCCATGTTCATCGTAGAGCCGTCCGGCGAGCAAGCTGTCTGACGGGGTAGATCTTCGTTGATGATGTCCTTGGCGATTCTCACGCAACTGGTTCTGGACGGCATCCCATAGCTCCTGATCGATGATGGCGGGATGTTGCCCAGGGAAATCCTGGTCCCGATGCACGATCCGGCCGATGTATACCGGGTTGGCTAGAATCTTATAAAGCGCGCCCCGACTGAAGTGGCATCCTCCATACGACTTGCCTGTTTTGCTGGTGCGGAGCGGCGTTCTGATGTTGGAGGTGATGAGTTCTTGCTGCAGCGACCAAACACAGCCCAATGCCAGATAGCGCTGATAGATGGTTCTGACTAAAGCGGCATTGGGTTCATCTATCGCGAGGGTACGTTCCTGCCCTTTGTAGCCTAGAGGAGGGACGCCACCCATCCACATTCCCTTTTGCTTTGAGGCGGCGATCTTGTCCCGGATACGTTCTCCAGTTACCTCCCGCTCAAACTGCGCAAATGACAACAACACATTCAAGGTGAGTCGCCCCATCGAGGAGGTCGTATTGAATTGTTGCGTCACCGACACGAAGGACACGCCACGCCCATCAAACCGTTCGACGATCTTTGCAAAGTCTGCAAGGGATCTGGTTAGCCGATCTACCTTGTAGACGACTACAACCTGAATTCGCTTGCTGTCGATGTCATCCAGCAATTGCTTCAGGGCTGGCCGATCCATATTCCCGCCGGAATAGCCTCCGTCGTTATAGTGGGTCGGTATGGTTCGCCAGCCTTCATGCTGCTGGCTCAAAACGAAAGCCTCGCAGGCCTCCCGTTGGGCATCTAAGGAGTTGAATCCTTGTTCCAGGCCTTCCTCGGATGATTTGCGGGTGTAGATTGCGCAATTGATCGTTTGCCGACGCGAGCTCATTTCTTGATTCCGAAGAACACCGGGCCGGACCATGGTGTGCCGGTAATGGCCCTAGCGATTGCGCTCAGGCTTTTCCAGTGCTTCCCAGCGTAGGAGTAGCCTTTCTCCAAAACCATCACTTGGTGAGTTTCGCCTTGCCAGACGCGGATCAGGCGCGAGCCGACGACAAGCGGCTGAGAGGGGCCTTTGCGAAGCTGTCGACGATGTGATCCGGTAAGCCCGCCTTGTGCATCAGCTTGTATTCTCCAGCCAAGCGCTTGTCGCATTAGCATCTCTCGACTATTGAGAGGAGCCGGGTGGCCGAATACCTCCTGCCACCGCAGAATCAATGCTCGTCGATCCATTGCCATCAGTTCGGCGAGCTGGGCTTTCATGCTTGTGCCTGCTTGATGATCCGGTACCGCCGGGTGCCATCGGAAGCTAATTCTGAGATTACATTCAGGCTGAGGCGTTTCTTTAACACTCCGCTGATGACGCCACGGATGGAGTGAGCTTGCCAGCCGGTGGCTTCTATCATCTCGGTTATGGTCGAGCCTTTTCCCTGCTTCATCAGGGCGATGAGCCGATCCTGCTTGCTTGATGGTGGCTCTGAGACGATGGGTGCCTTCTTGCGGGGGGTGGCGGGTTTTGTTTTTGTGGGGGCAGATGAGGCGGAAGCGAGGAAAGCAGGGATTTCAAGCTTGGCCGCTTTGTTTTTGGCTGGTTGCGTCTGTTTGCCGGGCTTGGAAGCGGCTGCTTTGGTTGCAGATGGGGCTTTTGTCATGATTGTCTCCTTGTTTATCCGGCGCGAAAGTCGCGGCGGTGAGCAAGTAACGCTCTGAAGGCGGAACACATCAAGTCTTTCGTGCATGCCGGCAGATGCAGCTTTGTGTGGCTGCAAATCGGCGGCACCTTGTGTTCTGGTCAGGCGATTGATAGGCTCCGAACCTTGCTGAACGTAAACCACAGGCACCTAAGGTAATGAATTCCCCGTCTGATTTTGAGCATTACGCTGACTCGCTCTCCGAAATCGAAGCGTCGCTGAGGGCGCTGGGCGCAGACAAAGCTATCCTGAAAATTCTGCCGCGCAATGCCAATGATAAAAATCAGATTTACTTCGCCAGCAGCTTTAGTTCGCTCTATAACAATTTTGACCTGACACTGGCCGAGCGCGGGGGCAGCACCAGCCAGACCAAGTCCCGCTCTGCGCCGGGCAGTTGTATTCCGGAAGCCGTCTTCAACCGATTTTCATGGGTTAAAGCCGATGGCTCTCTGATTCAGGCAAAGAACGTTAAGGTCATCGTATATACCCAGTACCCCGAAGCCCGGCTGTCGGGATTTCAGACTGTGGAAAACACAATGCCACATTCGCTTTCTGTGGCCTATACCAAAGAACATCCGGAAACAATGCGGCTACTGGTACTGGCACGCCTGCCTGGCGGGGCATGTCTCGGGCTGATGTATCTTGATGTGTCGCAAAGTCTCCTTGACGAAATTACAGCACTGCCTGGACTGGACGGGTCAAGAGTCTGCAAGGTTTTGGAGATCAGTACCGGCAATGCAGAGAAGCTGTTCACTCAGTTGGCGCAGATCGTCTCTCGCCCGATGAAAGGCTGTCGTCTGGATGCCGCCGGAAATACCCTTCCGTTCACTGGCACACAGGTATGCGGATACACACTGGAACATGCCTTGGGTATCATTCCGAATGCGGCAAAAGACGGTGATATTTACGGCATCGAACTTAAAACGCATACGCAGGTGAAAGCCACGCTGTTCACGCCAGAGCCGGATTTTGGTCTGTATACCGAGAGCTTCGAAGCGTTCATGCGCAGTTATGGTTATGAAATGAACGGCGCATTCCGGGTCACCGGCATTCACCGGGCCGGCGTGCGTTGCGATAAATCCGGCCTGACTTTAAAAATCCGTGAATACCACACAGCCGAATCCGAATGTGACGGAACTGACTGGATCCGGGATGCAAAAGGTGACAAACAGCCTTTTCCGTACGACCCGATGACCCCACTGACCACAAAGCTGGGGGCCGTGGAGGTTGTGCTGGAAGATGACAACAGTTTCGTTGCCGCAGGCTGGACACTGGAACGTCTGATGAACAACTGGGGCGTCAAACACAATGAGGTGATTTATATCCCGGCCACCAAGACAGCCAATCCGGATGCGGAGGAAGCCAGACAAGGCTTCGAATATGTGGTGATTTTCGAACCGACCGTAATTTGGTGCCGGGAAACTTCGGCAGAACATCTGCTGAATGCGATCAGCAGTGGGGTGATCTATCTGGATCCTGCCCCGAAATTTGTGCCGGGAGATCCATCGAAGAACAAGCGTCGTGCTCAGTGGAGGGTGAATGACATCACCAAGGCAGTGGCAGCTCTGTATCAGCATACCGAGGTGCTGCGTATTTCCGGAGAGGTCAGCGATCAGCCACCATCAATCTGACTGATCATTTTTATTAGACTTGTACTGTTGCGTAGCGTCTGGTTCTCGGCCGCAGCCCTTCTCACCATCGACCCAATAGCGGCCCGGCAGAAAATATATAGACCTTCAGGTCTGTTGACGCCCCTACTCCATACCGGTACGGTATGCGCCGCAAACGCAGCTCAAGCTGCAAAATCATGATGTCGTTTTTTCTGGCGAGGTTGGGCTGTTTATGAATTGTAATTCTCAGGGAATCAATAGGATGAGTTCTGTGCCGCCAGATTGTCCGACATCCGCAGCCGGATTAAACGACACTTTGGGTGTCTAGTTGAGGTTAGACCTTTATGACCACCACATTTCGGCACTCCGCAGGATTCGGCAAAAGAATTGAATATTGGATCATCGGCCTCATGCTCAAGGAAGGCATGGATGTTTACGTTCCTCTCGTTGACGATCATGCTGTTGATGCAATAGTCCGGCGCAAAGATGGAAGCATTGCCCTTGTACAAATCAAGGCACGCTCAAAAACAGTCGCTTTTGGCGATGCTGCACTGTACGCAGCCATTACACACGAGAACCGAGCTGACTACTGGTTTGTTTTCTACTCTGAGCGTCTTGAAACAATCTGGCTCATGACCTCCGAAGAGTTCCTCGAAGAATCAAATCAAAACAAGAACGGAAAAAACATTGGCTTGCGCAGCGTCTGGTTTAACGGCAAGCGCACAGATCGCAAGACAGGAGAAAAATCAGAATATGTCAAAGAACGTTACTTGCGTTATGTCGTTAAAGACTTTACCAGGCTCGCAATGCAGAAGGTCTAACCTTGCGTTCGAGCGTGATGCCGAAAAAGCGCGGCGTCCCTCAACTTTACGTCGTGCTTCTCTATTAACTGGCCGTATATGGAACTGAAAAAAACTCAGGATCTCTTTTCTCTTTCAACTGGAGACATTGTCAGCAAGCGAAATCTGTATGACCTCGTGCAGTTCTCGAAAGTCGAGGCATCTCCCTACTGGTCTGGTACGGATGGCATTATTGGCAATACGCCACAGCAAGGAATAAATTGGGTCGGTCAGCCACCTGAAGTTCAGGCGGTGATAATCAAGACGCGCCCAGGTTCCTACGACGACGATGGATGGTCTGACGAAGCTAAAACTTCCTACCGCTATTCCTTCAAAGCAAGGGACAGTGAAATCTCATATACCGAAAAAGCAAATGAAGTCCTTGTTAAGCAGCCTCAACATCTTTATCCAATATTCCTGTTCACGGAACACAAAGATGGGTGGTACTTTGAGGGGGATTTTTCAGTTTCTGAAATAGAAAATAAATTCGTCGTCCTGCATCGTGGCCTAGCTTCTGTTGCTGAGATTTCCGCACCGCAGGATGAGCTGTTGTTTCTAGAGGGTGAGAGGAAGTACGTTACGCACCTTATGGCTGAAAGAAGCAAGGGGGTTGTGAAGTCGCTGAAAAGCGTCGAGTCATGGCTATGCGATATATGTGGTGAGGATTTTTTCGTCAGGTACGGAGCCAAATACATTGAAGCCCACCACAAGGTCCCAATATCCACTTATTCCGCGAGCTATGTCGTCAGCCTTTCAGACTTTGCTCTTCTCTGCCCTAACTGTCACAAGGCGGTTCACATCTATATGAAGAAATGCGGCTATGAGTACGCGAAAATCAAAAGCGTTTTGGGCGCAAAAGCCCAACCCATCATTCCACCGGACGCTGTGCGATAAAGTCGCGCAGCGCCGGTGAATTCAAACGTAGCTAATGGCCAGCTGCAGGGGCGATCCGCCTATCGGCGGCGCGCCCCTGAACTTGAACATTGAACGTCTGGTATTGAGCAAGTACCGGAAGAAATTTCAAGCAAGCCGGCAGGACGGCTAAGGCCGAAGTCCGGTCGTCGGCCAGAACAGGCAGTCTGATAGGAAGGTCGTGGTGGCCGTTATCGACCAGAAGCTGTCGGCCGATTCGTCTGGCTGGATGACTGCACAAGACTGCTTGCGGTCGGTCATAATCGGCCGCGCTATCAACGTGCTGTCGAAATTCTGTAGAAATTTACATCGTGGCAAGCACAGATGCCATTGATCTGAGAGCGAATTAATAAGGGGCGCAAGGAGAAATTGGCCGCGGCTCCCACTGCGCCGCCCACGGGTGAATACGCTTCAGCTCGGCGACGAAGGGCAGATGGTTGAGAAGTCGCAGCGAGTGCAATGGTGACCTACGATCGAACTGGTTTCTCCCGAGAGCAGCCGTATAGCAGCTCCATACGACTTCGTTGCCTCAATCCGCTTAGCGCCTGGAACGTCGTCCACCTTTTCGGAAAGAACGTAGTTCAATGTCATCTTCTTCGAGCCGGAGACATTGAGCCCCGGGACTAGGGGCTTAAGCACCGTGGACAGGTCTGCGACTCGTCTGCGTGCGAACCTCACCATCGCATATTCAAGAGCATAGCTACCGTTGATTGCAAAACCCCAAGGCATCTGCACGGTGACACCCCCGACGACAGCAGAAGGCTCATAGAAACTACCGCCGCGCACCCGTGCGGATTTTATGAGTGCGGTACCGCGAGCCATCGCGTATTGAGCGTCCCTCCAAAGCGTAGGGTCCTCAACAGCCGAAGGCAACTTCCGAGTGGTCCACGCAGCTGAAAGCGATGCCTCTGATGAGCCCATGGCTCCGGATGCCACCGCCTTAAGTGCATCGAGCACTGCTCTACGGGCTCGAATCGAGACATCAACATCTGCTTCGCTTTGGAGCCCCAATATCCGGGAGTACCAGTAGTTGAGCGAGCACATCACGTAAGAGTCAAAATCCTCGAAGCTCAGCGTGCTTGGTACAACGAACGCCTTTGTCGTGGCTACCTTCGCCGCTTTTAAAACTGGGCCGCCAAAAATTTGAGGCGTGAACTTTTGCGGGAAGTGAGTAAACTGTGGAGCAAGAGTGTGGTCGCCGAACTTATTGTCTTGGTAGACGTAAAGGTGACGCTTCGCACGAGAGACAGCAACATATAGCAAGTTGTTCCGTTCGACCGCGGACTCGCTCTCGTACTCCTCTATGCTGCTGCCCAATGCCTCAGGTGGCACTATGTCGAGGATGCCTTCTGGTCGCCAGCTAGGTTTCTGTCCACCGTAGTTGTCAGCGGTGACGTACGCCACATGCACCGCCTCAAATTCAAGGCCCTTGCTCCCATGCACTGTCATAAGACGCACGCCGTCAAGGCTTCCAGCCTCAGGAGGAAGCTCGCGCTGAACTTGGCTGTCTCCAATGCGCTGACGTAGGCGTTGTCGCATCAGGAAGCGAGAAAGCCGCGCTTCTTTTATCTCGCCATCACCGTTGCGAACGGCGTAGGCGAACTGCCATAAGGCGATTCGCTTGACCCAGGCTTGGACGGACACGTCCGCAGTAGGCGGGAGACAAAATCGCCTCTCGAGCAGTATGTCGCATACAAAGTCCCAAGGATTTGAATTGTGGCTATGTTTGCCAATCAACTGACGCAAGTTCGCGACAACGACTTGCCCAGCCGAGGAGAGCCCGGGCGGAGGAGAGTGCAGCCACCTACCGCGCTGACGCGCCACATCGGCCTCGGTCGCATGTAAAAGCACATTGACGTCGCTCATGGACATGCTCAGTCCAGCATTGCCAAAAAGGCCAATCAACGCCTTAGGACGGCGCTCTACTAGCAATTGCATTAGGCAGAGCAACTGCTTTATCTCTGTGCGTTGCGCCAGTTCTCCGATATGGATGACTGGAATCCCCTGCCCTGCTAAGAGCTCCGAGGCTCTTTGCACATCCGAAGCGCTCCGACAGAGGACTGCCTGTTGGCCAAACGACACACCTTGATGACGCAGAGCCTGAATGTTCTGCAGAACTGAGCTCAGGATGGCGTCTCGTTCGGAGCACGTTACGACGACTGGTTTTTCTCCGCAATTTCCCTTTGTCGCCATCACGTCATCTAGCGGCATTGCCGACTCCAGCATGTGAATGCGCCCCACATGCTGCGTGAGGTCAACAATCTCTTGCGTACTTCGACGATTGTTGCTGAGTGGATAGCGCTGAATCTTCGTTCCGTCAGCATGTGCTTTGAACACCGTGTCGAATTTTAGTAGGCTCTTGAGCGATGCTCCGCGCCAGTGGTGGATGGCCTGACGTACATCTCCAACCACCCAGATGGATTTCTTTTGTGCGAGCTGACGCAGCATCTCGACCATCGCTTGGGTCACGTCCTGATACTCATCAACGAGCACGTACTGGAACCGGTCAACGAGTTCGGTGAACGGCGCGCGGCCAGCCTTGAGCGCGACGGCTGGTTTCGCTATTAGGTCAACAAAATCGACTGACTTGCGCTCGGTTAACAGGACCTCGTAAAGCTCGTAAATGGTTGCCACATCCAAGCGTTTACGTTGCAGTTCAAGGTCTGGCACCGGATGGCTTTCGACGAAGCTTCGATAAGCAGCGGGAGTGACGAGTTCCTCTTTGAGGCGTGTTATGCCTTCAATAACAGGACCCAGCCACTCGTAAGGGTCTTCAACGCGCAAAAAGTTGGTCAGGGTGACGCGAGGGAGGGCCGCGACCAGCATCGTCATGGACGAGAGAAGGTCCGACACGTGCAGTTCGGCTTCCAGTCCAAAGTGTTGGTGGTACTTGCGCAGGAACTCGAGACCGAACGAGTGGAAGGTTCCAGCCCAGATCTCCGTGGCTTCGCTGATGCCAGAGCTTCTGAGCCGCTCCACCAGTTCGAGGGCAGCCTTGTTAGTGAACGTCAGAACAAGAATCTGACTGGGGTGAACCTTTTTCATATCCACCAGGTACTTGACCCGATGAATCAGGGTAGTCGTCTTGCCGGTGCCTGGGCCGGCCACTACGTTGGCGGCGCGCTCTTCAGCCATTGCCGCAGCCAGCTGGTCTGGGCTGGGAGCACTCAACGAGGTAGGGGGGAACGCAGCCTCTGGCAACAGCAGTGCATCGAGCATCTGTTGACGGACGAACTCGAGCGGAATACCAAGCAGCTTGCCAATCTCAGTCGGTCCCTTCCCAGCCACTGCAAGATTCCGCGCCACGTCTCGGGGCAATAGAAGTTCCCGCGCGAAGACGTTGGCCTGAAGTTCCTGGCGCTCTCGAGCACCATATGCCTCCACCTTCATGGCTCCCGGCGAGCCCTCGCTGCCAAATAGTGTGCTCAGGTGGGCTACGGTAAGGGGAGCCTTCGAGCCATCAAGGAAGAAGTGGCCCAGCTCGTGTGCGACCAGCCCGCAGAACTCGTCGCCCCACTCATGCACACTCGTGCTGAGGTAGATGAACTGTTGGTCCCGCTGAAGGACTGCACTTCCTCCGCCCAAGTCTGCGTAGGTTGTAGCCACTTGCTCAATTGCGATATTAAGGACCTTCTCAACTTGGAAAAGGAGATCCTTCGCAGAAATTGCGGTATGAGCTAGCCCCGGAGCCAGCTTCGCTCTGGTTGCATGTGCTTCCTCTCGAGCTCGCTGGAATGGATTCATAACCTTTCATGCTCTAGGTCGAGAAGGGCCTTGGTTTGGTCCGCCGGGAGGTTTAAGGATTTCACAGCCACGCCCCATGGAGTAGGAGATTTAGAGACTTCGGGTTTCCCGTTCTCCGCCTTGAAGGCGGGAACCATTCTGTTGTTAAACGAGCGCTTGAACAGCGTAGTCAGCAATGCTTCTGGAGCTTCAAAGATGCTCTCAAGCCTTTTGAGAAGGGCCTTCGGTGCTCGTACGTTGCCTACAAGAACGCCGGAAAGCAGGGAGGCCGCATAGGAACCTAGTCCTACTTGAGCTACCAGCGAACGTATAGCAGCCCCCTTGCAATTGGAAACTTTAGCCTCGAGAGATACCAGTTGCTCCTGTAAAACGAGTCCATGAGCTATGAATAGGGCGCCAAGCTCAGAGGCAGACTTTCCGTACTCCTTTGCTGTAGCCCTGATACGAGCCGCGTGCCCAGGCTCTAGCCTTAGCATCACTTGCTCAGAGTCTGAGCTCTGCCACCCACGGAGCTCGCTTCCCAGCGTCTCAAAGAGCGATTTCGAGCTGACAAAGAGAGACTTATCTACAAAGTCCTCAAAGCCGAATACCGCAATTCTTCGAGAGACCTCAGCAAAGCTTGTCCTTTGCGAGTCAGCAAGGGAAACAAGGTGGTCCTTTAAGCGAGTTGACATCGTTACGCCAACGGTGATCTGTCGAGTCTTTGAGTGGAACCGCTCGGCGGTCATATGCGAAGTCAATTTAGTTCCTCCCGTTGAGGAAACATTAGCGAGCATTGGATGATCCGAATCTAAGTAGGGTTGACTAGTCAGTATTGAAGCAAGTTCGATAAGGGCCAAGCGAATTGCTTCGTTGGAGGATGAGGCTGATGTTGATCGTTTCCCAACGCCAGGAACTTCGAATCTGCAAGCTACTCTGCTCATGCCTTCTTGTTCAAGGCTGGCCTCTTTAAGAATGGTAAAGTAACCATCTGAAAGCCGGGATAAGAGTGTTTGCCCTTGCGCAAGGTTTACCCGGTCAAGAGTGGGATTCATGAGCGCCCTCCATGGCAGTTGGAGGCGCATGTTCACCCCCTTAAGAAAAGTGTAGTACTATATCAACAATATATCAACCCCAAAGAATACTATGACAGAGCCGGAACTGGCTGTGGCCATCAAGACCGCCGTAGACGCATGGATTCAGGCTAAATCGCCTGATCAGTGGCTTGTTGACCTTAACAATCCTGCTGAGCTAAGCGCCATGTTGGCCGCAACTGTCGAGAAGGTGCTGGTCAATGACGGCTTTACCTTGGGGGCCGCGCGGCAAGTCGTGCTGGGGGCTCCGTACTTTCACATGAAGCAAGTGTTCGTCCCGGCCGACCTTCCGGATACACCGGAGTCGTTTACTCCTGTGCCTGACGGGGCCGGTTCCGTGGCCGGTCGCGCAGCCGCGCTGGCTGTACATGGTTTTCTAGGTAAGGAGACAGTCTCTTACGGGTCGGAGAACGATGGCGCCCTTTTCGTGAACCTTGTGCCGCTACCCGGCGAGGGCAGGTTCGCTGACAAGTCTAAAAGCGGGATGCGAGGTCATACGGAAGCCGTGACCTTTCCATTCAGTGGAGATGTCGACGCACATGACCCGCGAATCGCGCCCTCACCCGACATATTGACCTTGGTGGGGCTGCGCAACCCGAATTCAGTACCGACGACTGTGATGGTGTTGGAGGATGTGCTTGCCGAGCTGTCGCCAACCGATATCGCCGAACTGAAAAAAAGTCAGTATTCCTTAACGGCCCAGTTGACCTTCATCTCCGGTATGAAGGAAATCTTGGGGGACGTTCACACCGCCAATGATGAGCCGGTGCTGAAGGACGTTCCTCCACTGACTATCGTTCGCTATAGCCACAGCTCGGTTCTGCCGACTGATGAGGGCGGTGCAGCACAGACAGCTTCGGACAATTTCGAGGCCGCGTGCAATAAAGTGGTCATCCGAGTCGTAATTGAACCTGGCGATGTGCTAGTCGTCAGCAATCGGCTTTGCTTGCACGGGCGCGGTGTCGTAGGCGAGGGTGTCGGAGGTGAGGCAAGATGGCTGCTTCGAACCTACGGGTTGGACACATCAGACTTGGACTCGAGCCGGCGGCATCTGGATGGCCGCCCATCTTACGTCCTCTATCCCTGATAAGCGCTCATGGCCTACGGGGAACCTCGAGTCTTCCAGACCTGTAAGCACCATGAGTGTTTCGCCTCAGGATGATCGCTTTCGGCCGCATCGCGTTTAACGATCCGAACGAACTAAGCAAGTGACAGTAGCCGCTGCCGATCAGTTCGGTGACACTGAAGTTCGGATGTCCGCAATGGGTTGGTGGCGGACTCTTTCGATAACCTGACTCAGAGGCGACTTTGGCCGATTATGTAACGCTCCACATAAGGCAGATGATAGGTCGTCGACCCAAGTGATTATCCGCAACAAATGAGGGTAATGGCTGCTTTACACATCTTTCTCGACAATCTTGGCAGTGTGGTTCAATGCGCTCGGAGTATGCGTCTCCCTTTTCGTAATGTAATAAAGAAACGTAGTCATACATAAGCACTTAACAAGGATAGGAGGCTAAAATGCCTGTCTCTATATTGAAAAACATTCGGCCTCATGGGGCTCTACAACAACTATTAGCTTCCACAGGAGAGAGCCATTGGCAAAGCGAGATCCAAACAACTCGGCCCGGAATAGGATAATTAAGTCTATCAAACTCAAGCTGAGGGAGATGTTGCCAGACGTTCTTAAGGAGACAGGGTTTGAAGATGAACAATCCCTGAACGCGACGATCGGCAGCAAGAATGATGAGTTTTTCGATCTCAAGAATGATGTGATTCACGGTCAAGAGGAGTTTGTCTCCAGATGGCTAGAGGGCTTGAAGACCAGTGCTTTGGAAAACGGCGTCGCTGCACATCTCTCGATTTGGAAGTACCTGAAGAAGCACAAGAAATTCCGGGAGTACACGGTTCTGTTTCTAAAGCGATCATATCTCAAGCATTTCGATGAGCTATCGAAGAACCGTCCAGAGGTAGAGGACGCCGAGCTTTGGATCGGCCAAGAAAACGCGAACTACGGTCTTCTCGTCAGCCCGCGGTTTAGGAAGGGCGCTTGGGAGAACGACAAGAGCGAGATCAGGGCTTTTACCAAGGCATACTGGACCATTGGGCACGTGATGGCTACAGGGCTAGTGATTCCTGGTAAGGAAAAGATTTTCAAGTTTAGTGACGTCGAGCAGTACCTTTTATTTTTCCAAGACACCCTGGTCCGAAATTCTGGGTCGAGGTATGAGTAC
This sequence comes from Ferrigenium kumadai, assembly GCF_018324385.1. Lineage (NCBI taxonomy): Bacteria > Pseudomonadati > Pseudomonadota > Betaproteobacteria > Nitrosomonadales > Gallionellaceae > Ferrigenium > Ferrigenium kumadai. The sequence goes on from NZ_AP019536.1 coordinate 421,073, forward strand.
GAGATTGCTGGCCACTATTGCGACTATGTCCGAAATCAAACCGATCCGAACCAAGTTCCCCTCCTGATCCCAGAGTTTAGATATGCAGGATTGGAGAAGAAGCATGTGTATCGCCTCGATTTTCTTGTGATCAACCCGTATACCTTGGACAAAGTCGGATTTGAGCTTTCACCGTGGTCTACGCACGGATATCTCTCGAAAATCGGAGGATTGACTCAGAAAAAGATCAACGAGATGGCGGCAGACAATTTTGCAAAGGAAATGAAGAAGCATCGCGCCTACTTCAAAGAGCATTCTGTCATGTGTCTTATCTACACAGATGAGGAGCTAAAGGACACGAAGAGGCTCTTCGATGAAGACATCGCTCCGCTTCTCGCTCCTGAAAGAACGCGGGTTCAACTTTCTTTTCAGATTATGGAGGAGTTCTTTGACGGTTGACTCAGCTTTGAGCTGGTTGTTGATGGCTAACAAATCCTTCCATCTGACCACCTATGACGCTGCTGAACTCCTAGAAGCCCAACAACGAACTATCCGCTTCGGCCTCTCGTGCCCGAAAATTCCATCCCCGTGCGGGCGACTGCTCACGCCGGAACGCCACGACAATTTCCCTACGCGGTTCGTGATGCCGTTGGAGAACAGAGCCCTCGAAGCCTGTGTAGTGAGTCCGGATATCTGCGCACAGCAGTCATCCTGTCACAAAAGCCGGGTTGACTGCTATGGCCGAAAAGCCGGCAATGTGCTGCCGCGCTTCCAGCTAAATTTTATCGGAATTACTTTTTCCCAAGCTTGGGCGTATTAAATCCAATATCCCTTGCCCGCAAGCTTTTACTTCACATTCCCAAACTACAATCACGCTCCATCCAAGCTGGATTAGCTGAGCAATATGTTCCCGGTCTCTTGCTTGGTTTGTTTCAATCTTTTCCTGCCAGAACTTGGTGCGCGTTTGGGGTAGCTTGAAAAATTTACAGTCATGGCCGTGCCAGAAGCAGCCGTGAACGAAGATCACCGTGCGGTATTTTGGCAGAACGATGTCCGGTTTCCCGGGCAGCCGTTTATCGTGCAAGCGATACCGGAATCCGGCTGCATGGAGACTTTTGCGGACGAGCAGTTCAGGCTTTGTGTTTTTTGACCGGATCGCCCGCATGTTTTTTGAGCGAACCGCCGGGCTGTGCACGTCTGCCATCTGAACTCCGTTTCTGCTGCATTTTCTTGCGGGCTTTGATTGCGGCCATGATGTGGGGTTTCATGAGCTTGGCTGCGGCCTCAAAAACCGGCACTACCACGGAGTTTCCAAACTGTTTGTATGCCTGCGTATCGGAAACAGGGATGCGGAATTCTGCCCCCCTTGGGCTATCGTAACCCATCAGTCGTGCGCATTCCCTTGGGGTCAGACGACGCGGCCGGTTCTTAATGTTTTCCGGGTGACTGAAATCCTGCGCAGGATCAAATCCGCGGTCAATGAGGATTTCAGAGCCGTCCTTGTAATACCTTGCTGACAGCGTGCGGGTGATGTCTTTGCCGCTGACGAGCCCATACCCAAAGCCGTTTCCCTTGGCTTTATGCTTGATCGAATAATTGAACAGATACTCCCAGAGCTTAGGAGTCAGGATGTATTTGTCATCAACCTTCTCTTCGAGGATGTCGCTCAGCCTGGGCTTTTTCTTCGGGAATAATTGTTTAATGCTCCTCAGTGAAAAATCTTCCTGACTTCCTAGGTCGCGCCGAAAGCCTACCAGGACAATCCGTTCGCGGTGCTGCGGAACAAAATGCTGGCCATCAATGATTTTCGGATCATTTGCGCCCAAGACCTCTGAGTCAGAAACCCAGTAGCCAAGTTCATCCAGTGTTTCCATGATCACCTTGAATGTCCTGCCTTTATCGTGGCTCTTCAGGTTTTTCACGTTTTCCAGAAGGAATGCGGCCGGGCGTTTAACTTCAAGAATGCGGGCCACATCGAAGAAAAGGGTGCCCTGGGTTTTGCACTCAAAACCATGAGCGCGGCCAAGTGCATTCTTCTTTGAAACACCAGCGATAGAAAATGGCTGACACGGGAATCCTGCCAGCAGAACATCATGATCCGGGATCATCTTCTGAATATTTAATGCTGCCTCTTCCGCTGATATTTCTTCCCTGTGGCTTAGTGTTACTTCGCGGATATCCTCGTTAAAGGAATGGAAGGCCGGATCTGCATAGTGATTGGCCTTGTAGGTTCTCAGCGCCTGACTGTTCCATTCGCTGGTAAACACGCATCGTCCGCCAGCTGCTTCAAAGCCACGCCGGATACCTCCGATTCCAGCAAAGAGGTCGATGAAATCAAATTCATAACCGGGGTGGTTGACGGGCGGTGCCGGAAGCAGCTTTTTGAGGGCCTCAAGTTCATGATGGCTGAGGCGCGGTGATGCTTTTCCATTCAGCCAGCGATTAATTGTCTCCCGGCACCATTCGCCCGGGGAGACCTCGTTCAGATAGCTGCCAATGAACTTCTGGTCGTAAATTTCCAGCAGGGTTTTCAGGAGGGCCAAGTCTTCTTGCTGAGGATTCATCGCGGTGTTCATCTGGGTCAATTGTGTGACGAATTATCACTCAATTGACACGGTATGTCGAACGCAATGTGGGTTCATGGAATGCTCATGACGGCGATATATATTTGTTTTGTTGCACTGTTATATTCGATATATATGTTGCAAAACTGCAAAAATATGGTGTATAAAGACCGCAACAAAATGCACATATATGAGAAATGTGCGCAATAGATTGGTTATTTTCTATCTGGAGCAGGAGCAAAAATGGCTGAAAAAACAGAGAAAAGAGATGCTGCAGAGAAGTTTGTAGAGCTGGCTAATAAACGTGTGACAAGGGCAATCAAGGATTTGCGTCTTGTGGGAAATCTCGCGAACCGCCGGGCTTATAAATACGATGAGGCAGATGCAAAAAAAATCATCCGTGCATTACAGAAGGAAGTGGATGTTCTGAAAGCACGCTTCCGCGGTGATGACGGGGATGACGATTCAATTTTTTCCCTTTAGGAGGGAGTGATGGCTGCAGACTGGGTATATCCGGAAGTAACGCCGTATCAGGTTCAGGGCAGAGATCTGTCAGAAGATAATTTCGCGCAGGAGGACCGGACGAGTCTGGAAATTCTGATGCGGGAAGTTCTCCAGAATCCGCTTGATGCGCGGGCATCTGATAATGCCGGCCCGGTCAGAGTCACACTTAAAATTCTTCAGCCAGGTAATTTTGACGCAGACTATCTGGCCAGCCTGCTGGGTGGTGAGTATTCGAAGCGTCTGGAGGCGTCCGGCGGCGAGCCTCTTCCGGACCTTGCCATGAGCTCTGTTCTGGTAATCGAAGACTTTGGCACAACAGGCCTGCAGGGACGCTGGGATGATCAGAATGCTGACGGCCCTGAAGAAAACTGGAACGCATTCTGGTTCCGGGAAGGGGAAGGCGCCAAGTCGGCGACAGGCAGTAATGGTCGTGCCGGGCAGGGAAAAATTACCTACTACCGGATTGGTGCTGCCCGGGCAGTATTTGGATTTACCGTCCGCAAGTCAGACGGGCAGCGGCTTTTGATGGGACGCAGTGCTTTTCGCAGGGTCTACCCGTATGGCGGATCAAAATTCAACCGTCACTCATTCTGGTGTTGCGGAAGTGAACAGCCGCTTCCGGTTACTGATGACGAAGAAATTACGGCTTTCCAGGATGCATTCGGGCTTTCGCGCAAGAGCGAGCCGGGGCTAAGTCTGGTGATTCCATTCCCGGCTGGTTTTGATCCGAAAGAGGCCGTCCGTACGCTTATCAGCGATTTTTACTACCCGATAGCCTGTGGCAACCTAGAGCTCTCACTTGCCAGCATGGATATTGACTCATCCAATGTCGACACCATCGCAGTACGTGAGTTTTCAGATGAAACTGCCTACAAGAGGAAGTCCAGCTTTACCAAGGGCTTCAGAAATCTTGTCCGGAGCGCAATCGATGCCAAAAATAATGGGGATAAGTTTGTCGAGCTGAAGCCCGGCTGGGACAAAACGCCAACACTGAAGGAGGATTCCCTGCCGGAAGGAGCGCTTGAGACGCTCCGGGCCGCGATGGAGAACGGGAAGCGTATTTCAGTCCGCTGCCCGGTTACAGTCCGCCCGAGAAAGACGGAGTTAATTCAGACTTGGTTTGATGTTCATATCGAAATTCCTGAAGATCTTGCGCGGGCTGAAGAGGCATACATCCGCCGTGATTTGCTGATCGGTTCAGAGAGTCATCTTGCTGCCAGTGCATATCTGCAGAAGGCACGGGCACTTACGATTATCAGTGACAGTAACCTGTCTGCGTTTCTCGCCGATGCCGAGGAGCCGACGCACCTCAAGTGGAATGGCAGCCGTCCTCGTCTGGCCGAGGATTATTTAAATCCGCAGGCAACACTCCGCGCGGTGAGGAATGCGGCTCCCCGTCTGCTTGCACTTGTATCAAACGGAATGGTCAGGCGCGATATGAAAGCTCTGGCTAAATACTTTACGCGGCATACAGATGAAGGAAAACGTCATGCTGCGGGCGGCAATGTTAAGCCGGGTGGCGGAACCCCTCCTAATCCTGATATCACAGCGCCAAAAGTACGGAAGCCTGTAAAAATTGTGACAGGTACGGACAGGGTGCGGGTTCTGCCAAATGGCAGTTCAGCGCTGACGGCGGAGGGACTGCCGATATCCTGTGGGCTTGAGCTGGCATACGAAGGTCTTGATCAGGATCCGTTCAAGGCTTATGACCCATTCGATTTTGATCTTGCAGATGAGAGCGTGCACCAAGTCACGACTTCCGGTGCCACCATAACAGGCAGGCAGGGAAACAGGATTAATTTCGACATCACCGAGCCGGAATTCGTCCTTGAGGTGCCGGGATTCGATCCGAACATCCGCCTGCGTGCAAGGCTTAACTATACGGAGAAGAGCAATGGGACGTCTGTCAGCGAGGAGTAATCCAACCGGACTGAAGGAAGTTGATCGCAGCCGGGTTGGTATTTCGGTTTCGGAAGTGGGGGGTAAGCGCAGCTTCACGCTTGACCGTCTGGATCTCAAAGACACAGGTCTTTCTGACTCCCTCAGTGTTGTGATTGTGGCTCGTGCAGGCAATACTAATGTGCGCCATGAAATGGGCTCAGTTGCGGAGATTGGGAATGAGAGCAGATCCATCGACGGACTGGACAGGTCTCAGCCTCTGCGTTTCCGTGTCCTGATGCATGAAAAGGATAGTCCGAAGCTTGTGGCATCGATCGAAAATCTGCGAGCCCGCGATGACTCGCAGAGCGAGAGTCTGCTGCCTATGGAGCCCGCAGATCTCGGGGAACGGTTGTGGAAACTCGCGATCAGCGAGGACGGTCCTGTGCTGCAGTTTAATTCGAGGGTATTTCCAAGTGCTGCCGGAGCCGAGAACTACATACCATTTGGAGCCATGGTGCTTCCTGAAGCGCTTCGTCAGGTAATGGAAAAAATTGCTGACGAGCCGGGGTGTCTTGAGGATGAAGGTGATCCCTGGAGTGTCTGGGGTGTATGGCTGTCCTCAATCGGGGCAGGCCTTCCGCCTGCGGATGATGACGAGGCAAAAGCAGTCTGGTGCAACCAGGTGGTTGACCGTTTCTGTGAAAAATTTAGCTTTGCCTCACGCCTTCAGGCTGAACTGTTGAAGGGAGCCGGAAATGATTAAGAGCAGAATGCTGAATGCGGATGGAATAGCAACATTTACAAAATGGCTTGAAAATCCCTCAGGCAGCCAGCCTCCGGCCCCCCTTCTCGACAGCGAAGAAATGACCGAGCCATTTGGTGATTTCGACATTGATCCTTCCCGGGAGTTTGTCTCCCGTCAGGAGTTCGGGGAATACCTGAATGAACAATTTTCAGGAGCCAACTTCAATGAACTGATGTCGCCGGACAGTGATGGTTTCTGGGCATGGGTTGCGATTGCATACTTCCGTCAGCTAACGGCGAAAGGAATCCGCCGGGCTGAGCACTATGTGGTGATACGAAAAGGATCTGCAGGCTCACTTGCCTATCGTCATGCAGTACGCACGCCATATGAGCTTGTGCATATACACGGAGCTTTCGCTGAAATATGTCTGAAGAGTCCAATGGCCACATTCGGTGACATGACCGAACAGCTTGCTTCACGTCAGGGAATTGCGCATAACAGGGGGTTTTTCCAGACGGCTCATGAGCTTTATATCAAAGGCGGAGTGCTTAAACGTGGGGCATCGTCGAAGCCAAAGAAACTGAAGGATCGAAAACCCGGTGATCGAACTGGCTTGGGGAGCGTGCGGAGATTGGCAATTGCCCTGCAGCGTCTGGATCTTACCTACGATACTGAAGATATGGATTCCCGGCAGATGTGCGACGTGCTGCCAAAAGAGTTTTCTATGTGGCAGAAATTTGCCTAGGATGAAACTTGCCATGCGTATCGATTTTCTCAAAGGTGACCAACTTGCCACTTGATTCCCAAACAACACAAGCTGTAGCGAAAAGAAGTGGCTCGAAACAATCCTCGGCGGTCATGGAGCCTCTCTGCAAAGATTTCCAATCAGGAAACCTTAAGCATTCTGAGATTAATGATGTTCGTAGGCAGCTCATGGCTGAAGGATACAAACGAACAGAGGCAATGTTGTTCGAGGAGTTGTTTCAGCGCTTGGTCATCAGGGCATTCAAGAACGATATAGGAAAAATCTCGTTCGGTTGGGTCGGGGCTTTTGCTTATGGGAGTCTTTCTTATTGGTTTCGTTTGGAAACAGATAGCGACTTGTGGAATGTTTGCGACGATGCGATTGCTAAAAAGCTGCAGAGTAAAAAGTGGATTAAAAATAGAAAAGATGGAAGTGGTGAATTTACGGTAAGCACGGATGTATATCGGGTCAGGCTATGTCCAAACAAAGGACTGTTTGTTTTTTCCAAGAGAGGGGAGGATGGAAAATTCTGGAATGAGGTCGACGAAAATGCACTCCGAAAAATACTAAAGCGGGATGGTAAAGATGTTTCAAAGATACAGGACTCATCTGGGAGTAATTCAGGCAGGCAGGAGCGAGCTATCAGGTGCTTGGAATATTTACGAGATTCCAATCTGAAAGATCTTTCCATTCGCAGGCGATTCATGAATTGCTTGATTCCAGGATTCGGCTGGAGCCCAATAGATCTGGATGTTGTCCACCTCGCTGAGGATGGGCAAATTCGTTATATTGAATTCAAGAGAAAATACCCTGCGGCAGGGCAAGAAAAATTCGGCCTTGATGAGGCGCATGTAAGTGTAATGAATTTGATGAAGGACGTCGGTGTCGCGTCATTACACATACTTCTTGTCAGTCCTGTCTGGACTGCTAATGCAGACCCGGTACTTTGGTATCTGGATGTCCCAAACTTTGAACACAAGTGGGCATGGGTTGCTGCGACACTTGATGAAAAATTTATCGGGCATGACACTTCAATGCAAACCGAAGGCGGGGACTCAGGCCATCATGGCGGAGCGCGCGTTCAGCATGCGATCGAATGGGATGGATGCCGCTTATTGTCACAAGGACTCGGGATGAGTGAATCTGCGCTTATAAGCCTGAGAGACTTTCTTGCATCAGCTTCCATGGAGAAACTTCCGAAAATTGGATATGACGGACTGAGGCGACTGACAGATCAGTGCCAATAATCTGTCAGTCGAGTTAAGTTAGCCCAATCTTGAGTGGCACATGCAGTTTAACTTGGCGAATCGCTACCGCGCCAACATGCTTGTGATGCTCGTGACGAATTGATCGTCCTGCCTGAAGTAGTCATCCATTTCCTCAAGCAATTCAGCATTAGCCTTCAGCGCGGCACTGGGAACGTAATGATCCAGCACGCTGACCGGCGTGCCGCATCGTATACATTGCACAAACTGCACTTTGATTCCTTGCCTCGCTAACAGGTTTTCACGAACTTCAAAGCGGGTATTTCCGCATTTAACACATGTTGATTGCACCATCATATATCTCCTTGAATTTGAATTGCCGTACCTTCAGATTCGCCGTCCATGCCTGTTACCTCCGCTGGGGGAGAGGCGGCATACGCGGCGGCCCCTTCGGGTTCCGCATCGGATGCGGAACCTGCTTCCGTGCCGAACAGACACCTCCATTCTGAGGAGTGGTGACACCCAAAACCACAGGTGAATGTCGCCGCCTGTCCGGGTCTTCGACCCAGCTGAGATACTGACTGAGGGCGTCGACCTGATCGTCGTGAGGGGAGGTAGGAAACGAACACATTTCCTCGAAAAAATCGCTGAGCCAGTTTCCGGCATTCGGCAATAAGACATTGCCTCCGTTCAGCAAATGAAGGACTGCCTCCAGACGTTCAATTTTGCTTTTCGTCGGGCGGGGTATGGAGCAGATGGTTAGTCTGTGCTCCCGCAGTGCCGAAATCATGGCCGTGCCCAATGCAGCATTCTCGATCAGGACAGAGTTCGGCGTATACTGACCGGCCAGCCGTAGCAGATCATTCTGAAGTTCGGCGAAGGCCGCCCGCTTGCGCAGTACATGAGCGAGATAGTGGTTGACTCCGTCTGTCCGGATCACGAGGACGCACGAATAGCTGGAGGTTTCACCGGTTGTCTGCCCGAAATCGCAACTGAATATCACCTTGTGTGCGTTCAGCGGTACGTTGTCGTATCGTCCAAACCAATCTGCCTTGACGATTCCGGAGTCCAGGAGAATTGGCGCTTGCTGGTACTGAGCCTGGAAGACATGTGCCGGCGATTCCCGGCGCAATACTTCAACTTCTTCCGCTGTATAGGATTGCGGGTCGATGATATCGCCTGCCGGCCGCCGCCATTCAAACTTCCCTGCCCGGTAGACCGTATCGGCCTCGGCCACCAGAGGTACGACCAAATGGCGGTAGGTAGTCCGGCCCTGAAGGTGGCCGCAAAGATCTTCAGCATGAAGTCGCTGCATCACGATCAGGATCTTGCCTTCTGATCGGTTATCGAGGCGCGAGGTGATTTTGCCGTCAAAAAGCGTATTCACGTTTTTACGCTCCACGCCTGAATAAGCGTCACTGGCATCGATTGGGTCGTCGAGGATGATCCAGTCACCCCCGTGGCCCGTGAGGCCACTTCCCACGGAGGTGGCGAGAACACCTCCGCCAGCCGTCGTCTTGAAATGAAGTGTCCCTGCGAAATCAGGCTGCAGCGCAGTTCCGGGAAACGCCTCCTGATACCATTTCGACTCGATAATTTGGCGGCATCTGTACGCAAGGGTGTGCACGAGGTTCTTGTCGTGGCTGATGACGATGATTTTGGTGGACGGATCAAGTCCCAATAGCCATGCCGGGAAGCAGATGGAGCAGATGAACGACTTCAGCGTCCGAGGCGGGAGATTGATGATCTGCCGTCGAACGTCTCCCTCAGTCACCTCCTGCAGGGTTTCGCAAATCAGTCGGATGGCCTGCGTGGGACGCAAGCCATCTTTTACCTCTTCCCGGTCAAATGCCTGAAAAACGAACGCCTGCAGGTTGCGCCGCAGAATCGCAGACAATACTTGGGTGTTTGCATCACTCATGATCTATCTCCTTTTTCGGTGCGGACTCTTCCCGCATGGCAGGTTTTTTAGGGATTTCCGCTGGCGTTGCTCCATGCTGGCGCAGGAAGTCGTCCAGAATCTGTTCCTCTGTTCTGGAAAGCGGGCGTGTGTCGGTTGCGGCGAGTTCTGGCACGATATATTTGTCGACCATCGTGATCAGCACTGTGGCTGCCCGCGTGTCGCCCTTGAGTGCTTTGGCGACCAAGGCTTTGACCAGTGCGCGTTGCTTGGAGATCGATTTTTCCTGATCTCCTTCCCGCACACGGATTCTTTCGCCGAGTTCGTCCTTCAGGTCGCTCGAAAGATTTCGGGTGCCCTTGGGCCTGCCTTTGGAATTGCCAGACTGGCCGGGCTGAAAACGGCTATGCTTGGGCGGCTTTGCATAGCCGACGTCATAGTTAGGATTTTTGGCTGTCATGGCTCAGATTCCCCCGTTCGTGTTGCCCGCGGGCGATTGATCGGTAGCCTCAGCATTTCGGTGAGCAATCTCCTCACGATGCTCGAATGTTTCCCCCGTCCCGGACAGCATGGCTGTGCCGCCGGTATGGTCCATCCACCGGCGCACGATCAAGTCCACGTAGAGCGGGTCGTACTCAATGCCGTAGCAGCGCCGGCCGGTAGTCTCGGCGGCAATCAGCGTCGTTCCTGAGCCAAGGAACGAATCGAGCACGATACTGCCGCGATGAGAGACGTCCTTGATGGCGTCAGCCACAAGCGCGACAGGCTTTACGGTCGGGTGCAGTTTGAGCAGATCGTCGCGCTCCTGGCCAGGCACGTTCATACCCCGGTATGTCCAGAGATTGCTGCGGGACCGCCCTTTCTTGCCCAGCTCGAAGTTATTGATATGCGGCGCTGTTCCATGCTTGGCCGCAAGTACCATCTCGTGTTGAGAGCGGTAGAAGGTTCCCATTCCGGCGTTGGTTTTTGCCCACACGCAAAGATTCATGGGGGTGAGCCCGGCTCGCCCAGTTGCTGTGAACAGTTCCGGCAAGTGTTTCCAGTCCATACATATAAATAGAATGGCGCCGTCTGCCAGAACCGTGCAGGCCGTGGTCAGGAAGTCCGCAAGGAAGTCTGTAAACTGGATGCTGGTCATCTCGCCGGAGGCCATGGCAAACTCACGGTGGTGGTTGGCTCCCAGACCAGAAACATTGCCTACAATAGGGACATTGTATGGGGGGTCGCACATAACCATTTGTGCAGTCTGACCGTCGAACAGATGGGCCATTGCGGCTGGATCTCGGGCGTCACCGCAAAGTACGCGGTTGCCGCCCAGCACCCAAAGATCGCCGGGGCGCGTGACTGCGACGGCGTCCGGATCGACTGCCGGAGGTGCATCTTCGGTGATGGCGCTCGTCGGCTCCTCCATCGACAGTGTCATATCGATCTCGACTTGGTCAAAGCCGGTAAACGACATGTCGAAACCGATGTCCAGAAGCTCCTGAAATTCTGTCATCAGGCGGGCGTTGTCCCATTTCGCGTCTTGGGCAACGCGGTTTAAAGCTAGGCGAATTGCGCGGATCTCGGCCGGATCATTGGTGCAAACTTCTACGGTAGCCACTTTTTCGTGGCCGATCTCCTTCAATAACTCGACAACAAGGTGTCCATCTACAATTCCACCTTCCCCGTCGGTGATGATGGGGGCTATCTGACCAAAGCGGCGGAGGAGCTTGTCGAGCTTTTGGCGTTTTGCGCGGTTGTGGATGCGGGGAGAGTTTGCGTAAGGTTTGAGGTCTAGGATCTTGCGATACTTGATTTCCAGTTCGTTAGTCGTCATAGCGATGTTTCCTTTTGCATTCCGGCGGAACCGGCGACGAGGTCTTATGTGGAAGAGATCTCCGTACCACCTAATCCGGAGAACCAAGTTCCGACCTCGCCGCCCGATCACGCAGATTTAGGCTGGCGACTAGCCGAATGAAACAACGTAAAGTTAAGTTTTTGACATGTTTTGACTCGGGGCATACGCCGCGCAGGCGTGCAGTCCCCTCACGATACGAAGTCAGATCTTGTGATTATTAGAACCCAAGGACAAGAGGTAATTCGAGTCGAGACATGCGCTTACGTCACTACGGTCAGTAGCCAACCAGCCATATGCAATATGGTTAAGCTTATCTCCTTGAATTACTCATGGAGGTAGGTATGAAAGTCCAATACACAAGAACTGAAATTTTCGGTCTGTTGTGGGAGACACCAACCACCAAGATCGCAAAACAGCTTGGTATTTCCGATGTCGCGTTAACCAAGTGGTGTGCAAAGCATGATATTCCCAAACCCCCGTTGGGATATTGGGCGAAGAAAGAGCACGGCAAGCCGGTCCCACCAAAACCAGCACTGACTCCTTGGAAGTCAGGTGAAAGCGAGCCGGTGTATTGCGCTCATGATCCCAATCTCAAGCCGAGCTCACATCCGCTTCCGGCCGAACTTAGAGTGAAGCTGGAGAGCGCGCTTGCATTGCCTGTGATTTCCGTCACGACTAATGAAGATGTACCGCTGGGACCGGTCACGCGAAGAACCGCTAGAGCGTTGGATCGCAAACCCGATAAGGATGGCTTCATTTGGGGGAAGAGCGATACATTTACTGTTCGCATTTCTCCGGGCAGCAAAGACCGAGTAATTCGAATCCTGAACGTGCTCGAAACAAGCCTCGCTGCTGCCGGCATGAAGTGGGAGCAGGGGGAGAATCAGCGTGGCATAGTAGGACGCTTCCTCGAAGAAACCATCGTATTCAGTATTGTCGAGGCCACCTCTCGTACCGAGCATATAGAAAAGCATCCGACTTATAGCTGGATGGATAGTCGCAGCTATACCTATCAGTTCCTCGGCGACCTCAAAATTACCGTTGATGGATATTACGAAGGACGTAAATCATGGAGCGACGGGAAAACTCAGCGCCTCGAAGAGAAATTGCCGCAGATCATCGAGGGTTTCATTGCGGCCGCCGAGGCGATGCGGCGACGAACTGAGGAGTGGCGAGAGAGAGAAGCTCGATGGGCGGAAGAGGCAGCTATTCGCCGAGAGAAAGAACGCATTGCGTATGAGCGACAGCAATTCCTTGATGGGGCGCTGAAAGAGGCTAGGGCATGGTCTGATGCCACGCTGCTTCGTCAATATGTGGCACATCTGCGTGAAGTCGTGGCTTTTAGCCAAACAGAGCTAACCGATTACGGAAAGAATTGGCTCAGTCGTGCAGAGGAGGCGGTTAGTTGGCTGGATCCGACAGAAAAGTGGCGCGGTAAAGGTGCGGCATCAAGTGTGCGGGAGGATCAAGGCGAATGAGCACCCACCATGGGTTACGCCCTTCGAAGAGAGCATATCCATTAAGGACAAGGCAGCAGGAATCTGGCAGGATGGGGCATTGCTCTGAAAGCTGCCGATTATGAAAAATCCCAGACACGAACGCCTTTATCGCTTGATGCGTCAGCATCATCGCCACAGCCAATGGGGGCTGACCAATGGGTTGTATTTGCCGCACAGCTATGAGACCCCGCGCCAATTGTCCTGGTGGGACGACATCGGATTCATTCTGAATGGGCGGCGGGTGATGGTGTGGTGGATTCATCCACGAATGGCCTATGCCGACGCCATCGAAGAACGGGCCTGGGAGGAAACGGTAACTACCCCGTCAGCTCTTCCAGAGCTATTGGGCCATGAACCCAGTCAGAAAATCTGGAAGAAAGTCGGGAAATCCCGCAAGAAGGTGGTCGGCTACCAAGCTCCGCCTCAGTCCGAATCTAGGCTGGAGCGCTATGACCAGGTCCAGGCTACTGAGAAACGCCTGAAATCCGACGGAACCGATTTCGAAGTAAGGCCGTCCGTGTCCGTCAGAGCATATTCGTGGGGACTGGGTATGGAGCTTTGCGTGCCGGTGGAGGTGCGCGACCAGAACGAGGCTGGATCATTGGTCGATCTTGCCCGTCGCCTTATTAAAGGTATTGCCACTCTGGATGGCGAATTCCCCGGTTATAGCTATGGCCGACAGCAATGGCTGGATGAGGCAGAGCGCCGGAACGGCTAGTGTTTATTTTCCACTGATAATTCCCTGTTCCAGTGTCGCCACCAATAGCCTGATTTCGCGCGAAACCGGCTCCGATATTGGGTTTTGTGCTGGTGTGTTTATGAAGCAGTGGGGTATCATTGCCAAATTCGCTGTATTTATCCCTGTTAGCAGGGGAAAACAGCAGAGAGAAAAGCGGTGGAGACTCTGCCCACCGCCAAATCAAAGCCGCCCCTTGTGGGCGGTTTTTATTTGGCTGAAACCCAAGTGTGAATAGGGGCTTGTGTTCGACGACACGCGGCGAGGTTTGCTGCGACGCAGGCTAACGTGAGCTTGCGAATTTGAAGCGCGATAGCGCGGCCGTACTCACCGGCCAGCGCTGCTCGCGCAGGACGCCCAGGGGGCGGTTCCAAGTGCAGCCGAGGAGTGAGGCTTTCGCAGACGCATCGAGCAATCTCTTCCTCTCCGTCAGATTAAGAAAGGCCCTCCGCATGGGAGGTCTTTTTCTTTGGCTCTCGCGCTAATTGAAATTTGATATACATCAAACACCCCATTCCATTTCTGCATACTATCCCTGCGTGCAATCAGCACCAATCTTGAGCGTTCTGGGTGGTTATGGCTGTAATTAGTACAGTTTTCCCCTTTACGTGTCCCTGATTGGTGTGCCATGATTGCGCAGCTTTTAAAGCTGTAACGAAGTGGTGTGTTATTTGCTCGGTTTTTTTGAGGTAACACATTGTTTTTTAACTTGGCTCTGGGGAGGAGACTACTGTGGAAGCAACTCAAGCGACACCAGTAAAGTACGACATGGAAGTGGTTCGATGGTTCACCATCGCTGCCGCTATCTACGCTGTAGTAGGTACGCTGATCGGTGTGTATATCGCATCGGAACTGGCGTTCCCGTTTTTGAACTTTGACATTCCGTATATCACCTTCGGACGTTTGCGTCCGTTGCATACCAATGCGGTGATTTTTGCATTCGGCGGTTGCGCGTTGATGGCGACCGGTTTCTATATGGTGCAGCGCACCGGCGCGACCAAGCTGTGGAGCAATGGCTTGGCATGGTTCACCTTCTGGGGTTGGAACCTGATCATCGTGCTGGCTGTTGTTACTCTGCCGCTGGGTCTGACTTCCGGCAAGGAGTACGCGGAGCTGGAATGGCCGATCGATATTCTGATCGCCGTGGTCTGGTTGTCCTTCGGTCTGAATCACATCATGACCGTGTCGATCCGCAAGACCTCTCACATCTATGTATCCAACTGGTTCACCATGGGTATGATCGTGATGATCACCTACCTGCATGTGGTGAATAGCTTGGCTCTCCCGGTCAGTTTGACCAAGTCCTACTCCATCTACACCGGCGTGCAAGACGCGATGGTGCAATGGTGGTGGGGTCACAATGCGGTGGGTTTCTACCTGACTGGCGGCTTCCTGGGCATCATGTACTACTTCGTGCCTAAGCAAGTCGGCAAGCCGGTATTCTCCTATCGCCTGTCCGTGTTGCACTTCTGGGCGCTGACCTTCGGCTATGTCTGGCTGGGCGCGCACCACCTGCAATACACCGCTCTGCCTGACTGGACCGGTTCCCTGGGTGCTGCGGTTTCCCTGGCGATGATCATCCCGTCCTGGGGTGGTGCGATGAACGGTATGATGACTTTGTCCGGTGCTTGGGACCGTCTGCGTACCGACTACATCCTGCGCTTCCTGGTTGTGGCTCTGGCGTTCTACGCGATGTCCACCTTCGAAGGTCCGGTGATGTCCATCAAGACCGTTAATGCCCTGTCTCACTACACCGACTGGACCGTTGGTCACGTGCACTCCGGCGCATTGGGCTGGATGGCGATGGTTGCCTACGGCGCGATGTACCACATGGTGAAGAAGCTGTGGGGCGTGGACAAGATGTACTCCGAAGGCCTGGTGAACGTGCACTTCTGGCTGGCTACTATCGGTACGGTGGTTTATGTCGTGGCGATGTGGGTTTCCGGCATCATGCAGGGTCTGATGTGGCGTGATTATGACGAGTACGGCACCCTGACCTATACCTTCGTTGAGTCTGTGTCCGCAATGCATCCGTACTACGCGATGCGCGCAATCGGCGGCGCAATCTTCAATCTGGGTACCTGGATCGCGCTGTACAACATCGTGATGACAGTGCGTACGGCAAGTGCTGTGCGTGCCGCTAACGCTGTTCCGGCTAACGCATAAGGAGTGAGACATGTCTGATCACGACAAAATCTATTCGACCAAATTTCAGGACAAGATCGAGCGCAACACACTCCTGATGTTTGTAATGACCGCTTTCGCCGTGGCGATCGGCGGTATCGTGGAAATCGTTCCGTTGTTCTACCTGCCCAATACCGCGATGAGCGGTGGTGACGGCACGTTCAACGGCACGGCCCACAAGGACCAGAACGGCAACGTCATTCCGATGGACAAGATCGTCTGGAATCCGGCTACTTCGGCGCACAAGACGCTGGAAGACTGGCAGCCTGGCGACGGCGTTCGTCCTTACAAGCCGCTGGAACTGGCTGGTCGTTACGTTTACATCCGCGAAGGCTGCTTCCTGTGCCACTCGCAGATGATTCGTCCGTTCCGTGACGAGAAGGATCGTTACGGTCATTACTCGATCGCCGAAGAGTCCATGTACGATCACACTTATCAGTGGGGTTCCAAGCGTACAGGTCCGGATCTGGCCCGCGTCGGCGGCAAGTACTCGGATGAGTGGCATCGCCGCCACCTGAAGTATCCGCGTCAAGTGGTGCCCGAGTCCGTCATGCCGAACTACTTCTGGCTGGAAAGCAATCCTGTGAATGTCGCGGAAACGGTGCAAACCATGAAGGTCATGACCATGATGCCGTTCAACCCGATTCCCAAGACCATCTACTCGGATGCCTACATCGACGGCGCGTCGGCGCAGTTGGAAGGCAAGACCGAAATGGATGCGTTGATTGCCTACTTGCAAAGCATGGGTAATCACGTCAAGTTTGAAGAGGGTGTGAATTACCGTGACTAAGCTGCTCGGGTACCTTGGGATGGACGTGGAAGTCATGACCACGAACGATTGGCTGGGGGTGTTCTTCGCCCTGGTTTCGGCAATCGGCATGGTGGCGATCTATTTCATGGTATTCCGGCCAGCCAACAAGGAATCGTTCGAGTCCCAGGGCGTTATCGCCCTGGATGACGAAGACCCTATCAATATGGGAGAAAAAAGATGAGTGAAAAACACGATGTAGGTGGCGTGACAACGACAGGCCACGTGTGGGACGACGATCTGGGGGATTTGACCAATCAGCCACCCAAGTGGTGGATGCTGGGTCTGACCGCCAGTGCAATCTGGTGTGTGGTGTACTTCCTGTACTACCCGTCGATTCCTGTTTCCAACGCAAACAGCTTCTTCAAGGGGATCGGCGGCTGGACAGCGATCACCGAGATGGAAGCCGACAAGAGCGTGGTGGACAATGTCCGTAAGCAATATGAAGACAAGCTTAAGGGCATGACTCCGGCTGCGATCCTGGCGGATAGCCAGTTGACCGAGTACGTTACCCGTTCCGGCAAGGTGCTGTTCGGTGACAACTGTGCTGCCTGTCACGGCCAGAACGGCGTGGGCACGACCGACAAGCAAGGTCTGTTCGCTCCGATCCTGAACGACGACGACTGGCTGTACGGCGGTAAGATCGACGACATCTACGCATCCATCACTGGCGGTCGCCAGGGCATGATGCCTGCGCACAAGGATATCTTGTCCGCTGCCGAGATCGACACGCTGGCCAATGCTGTTGCCGGTGGCAACCCGACCTCCACACCGCTGTTCGCGGAAAAAGGTTGTACTGCTTGTCACGGTCCTGATGGCAAGGGTGTGCAGCCCATGGGTTCTGCTAACCTGACCGACAAGATCTGGCGTTTTGACGGCTCCGTCGAAGGTATCAAGTACACCATCGCCAACGGTGTGAACGCCGGTACTCCGGAAACACGCGTTGCGGTGATGCCTTCCTTCCAGTCCGCCGGCAAGCTGAGCGATGCTGAAATGAAGAAGCTGGCTGTCTATGTGTACAAGTTTGGCGGTGGCCAGGCTGAAGCACCGGCACCGGCCGCACCTGCTGCAGAAGCAGCCGCCTCCGCAGTTGAGGCTGCCGCACCTGCCGCACAGTAATTTGTCTCAATCCGTGCGGAAGCAACTCCGCACGGAATTTACCTACAAGGAGATTAAGAGATGAATCATGATATGGTGTTTTACGGCGTGATTATTTGCGTAATAGGGGCTGCCGCCGTTATGGGCTGGCTGTTCTACATGCTGTATCGGAACGCAACCAAAGGCACGAATCAGTAACTGCAGGAACGTTTGTGAAGGAGGAGAGTCATATCTCCTCCTTTTTTCATATTGTGATAAAGGATATCTCCGGATTGGTTCTGTATCAGGCAGAGAGCTTATCTGGAGCTATCTTGAATTTGGCGAAGACCAAAATAACCCGTTGGGTCTATTAGGAGTGAGAACGTGGATAAGGAAGTCGAACAGAAAGAAGTAGGCACAGTCACCAGCATTTATCAGGAATTCGAACACTGGGATGTAAACAAAGGCGATAAGACCATCCATGCCAAGCGCATGCCGGGCTTCTTCCGCACAGTAAAGAATTACACGCAATTGGCACTGTGGCTGCCGTTTTTCCTGCTGCCCTACCTGCGCTGGAACGGTAAGCAGGCGATCCTGTTCGATATCCAGAATCGCCAGTTCCATTTTTTCAATCTGACAGTGTTGCCGCAGGACATCTGGATGCTGTCGTTGCTCCTGCTGGTGTTGGCAATGACTCTGTTTGCGGTCACTTCGGTCGCATCGCGCGTTTGGTGCGGCTATTTCTGTTTCCAGACGGCCTGGACCGACTGGTTCACCTGGATCGAGGACAAGATCGAGGGAAATCCGACGGCCAGGCGCAAGTTGGAAGAGGCCCCTTGGGATTTTGACAAGATCAAGAAGAAGGTCTCCAAGCATTTCATCTGGATGGTGATCGCCCTGTTCACCGGCATCAGTTTCTCCGTCTGGTTCGTTGACGCCTACGATTACTGGCGCGACTTGGTACATCTCCAGTTGCCGACTGTCGGCTGGGTGGTGATTACCATGTTCTTCCTGGGTACCTACATCCTTGCCGGTCTGCTGCGTGAGCAAACCTGTTTCTGGCTGTGTCCCTATGCACGCATTCAGGGCGTGATGTCCGACGCGCAGACCATCCTGCCGACCTACGATTTCAATCGAGGCGAGCCTCGCGGCAAGTTGCGCCGCGGCGGAGAAGTCGTGGCGCAACAGGGCGACTGTATCGACTGCTTCCAGTGCGTGCAGGTTTGCCCTACTGGCGTGGACATTCGCGAAGGCCAGCAACTGGGCTGTATCACTTGCGGTCTGTGCATCGACGCCTGCGATTCCATCATGGATAAGATCGGCAAGCCGCATGGTCTGATCCGTTACGCGTCACTGGACGAGTTGGAGGGCAAGCCGGCAAAGAAGATGTACCAGCATCCCCGCACACTTGTGTATATCGGTATCATCCTTATCGCGCTGGCCGGCATCGTTTACGGTCTGACGCACCTCGGGGCGATGACCTTGAAGGTGATTCCGGAACGCCAGCCGCTGTTCGTGACCCTGAGCGACGGCTCGATCCAGAACAAGTACGAATTCAAGGTGCTCAACAAGACCGACAAGGATGTCTTTGTGACGGTCGCGGCTGAAGGCGGCATCAAAGGACAGGTGGTCATCGGGGCCGATAAGCCGTTGCTGACCCATCATGGCCGCGGAACCTCGTTCACCATCTTCGTCAAGGCACCCGGCGAGAACATCAAGAAGGAAGTGACGCCGCTTGAGTTCCGTGTGCAGTCCGTCGATGATCCGACGATCGCGGCCGAGTATTCGACGAAATTCAATGGCCCCAAGCGTTGATTCAAGAACACAGGAGTTAGAGAAAATGATTTCACAGAGCAACAAGGCCGGCCTGCGCAACCCCTGGTTGATCGGCATGCTGGGGCTGATCGTGGTGGTATTGGGCGTGAATATCACATTCATCTGGTATTCCGCGAACAGCAGCCGTTCTTCGCTCGTCGACCAGGATTACAAGACCAAGGACCGCAAGGCGAACGAAGAGTTGTTGAAGGAACTGCGAGAGCAGCAATCGCTGGCTTGGCAGACCTCCATCAAGAAGCCTGCATCACTTGTCGTGGGTGCGCCTACTACATACGAGATCAGTGTAGTGGATCGCGATGGCAAACCGGTAAGCGGCACGATGACAGTCGATGCTTACCGTGCATCGGATGCCAGCAAGGATTTCACCACCGAGTTCAAGGAAGTGTCTCCGGGCAACTATCAGGGAGCCATCAATTTTCCGTTGAAGGGTTACTGGGAGTTGCGCATCCACGTCAAACGGGGTGAGGACGATTTCGGGGTGAACACCGACAGGTTCATGGTCGCCGAAACCGCGCAGTAGTTATCGATGACGCAGTACAGCGAGTCCGTCGCCGGCGTTTGTTACCATTGCGGCTTGCCGATCGCCCCGGAGACCGACTACCGTTCGGTGCTGGGCGGGGCGGAGCGGCGTTTCTGTTGCTTCGGCTGCCAGTCGGTATCTGGTGCCATCCACGACGCCGGACTGGAAGGCTACTACCAGCGTACCCCGGAGGGGGCGCTGCTCGCTCCGCCGCCGGAGCCGTCGAAGGATGTCGAAATCTACGACTTCGACGAGGTGCAGCAGGAATTCACCACCTGTTCCGGCGATGTGCGCGACATCCACCTGCTGGTCGAGGGCATCCACTGCGCCGCTTGTGTATGGCTGATCGAGCGCGGCCTGCAGCGCATCCCCGGCGTGCTGTCTGCCAACGTCAACCTCGCCGCCAAGCGCCTGCACCTGCGCTGGGACAACAGCCGCAGCAAACTTTCCGACCTGATCCGTGCGCTCGCCAGGATTGGCTACGCCGCCGTTCCTTACGATCCGGAGAGTGCGGAAGGAGTGATCAAGAAGACCAACCGGGCCATGTTGTTCCGCCTGTTCTTCGCCGGCTTCGCCATGATGAACATGATGTGGATCTCCATCGCGCTATACAGCGGCGCGAACCAGGACGAGTTCCGCGAGTTCTTCCACTGGATGGGGCTGGTGCTGGCCACACCGACGCTGCTGTATTCGGGCTATCCCTTCTATCGCGGCGCGATCGGCGGGTTGCGCGGCGGGCGCCTGACCATGGATATGCCCATCGCCATCGGTCTCTCGGTTACCTACCTGTATTCCCTATATGTCACGGTCACCGGCAGCAAGACCGGGGAAGTGTATTTCGACACGGTTACCAACCTGACCTTTGTGATCCTGATCGGCCGCTATCTGGAGGGTATGTTCCGCCACCAGGCCGTGTCGGCCACCAAGCGGCTGATGGAGCTGCAGCCGCGAGTTGCCATCGTGATGCGCGACGGGCAGGAGCAGATGATGCCGATACGGGGCGTTAAGCTGGGCGACCATGTCCTGATCAAGCCCGGACACAAGGTGCCGGTGGATGGTGTGGTGCTTGAAGGTCACAGCGCGGTGGACGAATCCATGCTGAGCGGCGAGTCGGTGCCCGTAAGCAAGGCGGCCGGGGCGCAAGTCTCCGCTGGCACGGTGAATGCCACCGGCGCCCTGCTGGTCGAGGTGCGCTCGCTGTTGCAGGACACCACCCTGTCCAAGATCATCCGCCTGGTGGAAGAGGCTCAGTCCTCCAAGGCTCCGATCCAGCGGCTGGCCGATACTATCGTGCCCTGGTTCGTGCTGGTCACGCTGATCTGCGCGACGCTGACCTTCTTCATCTGGAATCAACAGGATTTCGAGGTCGCCCTGATGGCGGCGACCTCGGTGCTCATCATCACATGCCCGTGCGCGCTAGGCATGGCGACGCCGATGTCCATCGCGGTGGCCTCCGGACTGGGGGCGAAACACGGCATCCTGGTCAAGAACGGACTGGTGCTGGAGACCCTGTCCAAGGTGACACACTTCGTGTTCGACAAGACCGGCACGTTGACCGAAGGCAAGATGAGCGTTGCGCAGCTGCACGTCGCAGCCGGGAGCGATGAGCAGGAGGTGTTGCGCCATGCGGCGGCAGTGGAGCGATACAGCGAACACAGCGTGGCCAAGGCCATCGTCGCCGAGGCGGAAGCGCGGCAATCGGGTTATCGCGACATCGCGGTGGACGGTTTCCATGCGACGGCAGGCTTGGGGGTGGAGGCGAATGTCGCCGGGCAGAGGGTGCTGCTGGGCAGCGCGGAATGGCTGACCCGGTGCGGCATCGCTCTGGATGCGGTATTGCAGGCGCAGGCGCATGAGCTGGAGGCACAGGCGATGAGCTGTGTGCATGTCGCGCAAGAGGGGAAACATGTCGCGATCCTCGCTCTGGCCGACAAGCTGCGCGGCGATGCGCTGCAACTGGTGAACGAGTTGCGCGCGGAGGGTATCGCGATGACGCTGCTTTCCGGCGACCGCAGGCCGGTCGCCGAGGCCATCGCGCGGCAACTGGGCGGCATGGAAGTGATCGCCGAAGTGCTGCCGCAGGACAAGGATCAGGTGATCCAGAAATTGCAGCAGGGCGGTGCGGTGGTGGCGATGGTGGGAGATGGCATCAACGACGCGCCGGCACTGATCCGCGCCGACGTTGGCATCGCGCTGGGATCGGGCACGGACGTTTCGGTTGAGAGCGCCGACATCGTGCTGATGCACAACGAGCTGGATAAGGTGCGTCAGGCGACACAGCTGTCGCGCCGCACCTTGCGTACCATCAAGCAGAATATCGGACTGTCTTTCGTGTATAACGCCATTATGGTGCCGCTGGCGATGATGGCCAAGGTCAGCCCGCTGGTGGCGGCGATCACCATGCCGATCAGTTCGCTGGTGGTGATAGGCAATGCGGCGCGGATACGCACGCTGTTCAAGAACCAATAGAGGTGTTGCTATGAATGTGATCTACAGTTTGATTCCCGGCATGATGTTCTTCGGCGTCCTGCTCGTCGTGGTGCTGATCATCGCGGTGAAGAAGGGCCAGTACGAGGATATGGAAGGTAGTGGGAACCGTATCCTGCTGGATGACGACGAGGACATGATGCCGCACCCTACCAGCCGGCAGGGTGCGGGCAAAAAGGCTACTGACTGATCACTTCGCCGTCCGCCAGCAGGGGGCGGGTCAGCTTGTCGAATTCTTTCGGCGGCACGTATTGCAGCAGGGGCTTTTCTTCCCCGCCCAGCGCGATGTCCAGTCCGTTTTGCGGATACAGCCAATGGATCACGCCATTCTTCTTTTCACGGATGCGCTGAGCCGGCTGGCCGAAGCGCTTTAGGAACAGGGCCTCTTCCACGCGCAAACCGGGCATGTAGGTCAGGCTGCCGATCGGCAGCGTGCGCAGCCTGGCGACATCTTCAGGCGTCATGGTGATCTTCTTCCCGCTCCCTGTGCTGCTCATGCGCAAACCGCGTTCATACATGGACTGCAATTCGGCATCGGGAACGGCGATCGTCAGGACGATCTTGGAGCGCAGCCCGGCCAGGTCGACCTGCTCGAAGAACACCTCGGCGACCAGCTTGCCGTCGGGTGATTTGAACAGGCTGGGCTTGGCTTCTTCCTTGAAGCGTTTCTCGGCCTCTTCGGCGGACGACTGTCCCAGCGTCAGGCCGAAGACCCGCACGCTGTCCGGAGTGGGGTGTTCGATGTGCCAGGGCAGGTCTTCTTTCTTGTTGGGGTCGCCCGGGAGGAAAAAAGAGCCGACGAAGATCAGGACCGACAGGATGCCGACCCACCAATAGATTTTGCGTTCAGTTGTCATGCGTGAGTCTGGGTTGGGTTAATGAGCAGGAGCGGAGTGCGCTTCCGGGTCTTGTTCGACGAGGCGTTTCGGCAAGGTGCCGTGGCGGGCCTGGTACATGGAGTCGTTCCCCATGACGATCAGCACCAGCAGTGCCACCATGAACGGCAGCAATCCCACACCGCCGATCAGGGCGATGGTGGGGATCTTGGCCCATCCCATCATTTTGGAAAGCAGCAGGGCGCTGCCGCAGATCGTGAGGGTGGCGGTCAGCAGCTTCATGAATGTGCGGTTGCGCTTGGCGGCGATCCTCCAGTGCACCCTGACGAACCAGGTGTCGCTGGCGACGGAGGCCTGGCGGGACTTGAATTCGATATAGCCGATGATGCAGAACGAAGTGACCGGAACGACCAGCACGAAGTACGGGAAGGTGCTGAACACCCCCAGTGTGGAAGCAAATACCAGGATATGGTTGAACACCAGGTTGATCAGGAATATCTCATGCGGCCACTTGGCGCGGGTCGATTCTTCGAGCGATACGCTGAACTGTTGATGCATTATTCTTCTCCTTGGGTGGTTATTCCGGGGCTAAGCGTCGCGCAGCATACCGGCTTTAGCGCGGTATGGGAATGAGGCAAAAAGCCGCACCGTCATTTGCCGACGAAACTGTGCAGGCGCGGCAGGTCGAGTATCTCCACCGAGCGGACCTTGACGCTGATCAGCCCGTCCTCCTGGAAATGGGAGAATGCCCGGCTGATGGTTTCCAGCTTCAGGCCCAGATAGCTGCCGATCTCGCGGCGCGACATACGCAGTTGGAACTGGGTCGGGGACAGGCCGCGTGCTGCAAAGCGCTGCGACAGGTTGAGCAGGAAGGCGGCCAGCCGTTCCTCGGCGCGCATAGAGCCGAGCAGCAGCATGATGCCCTGGTCGCGCACGATCTCGCGGCTCATGATCTTGTGCAGGTGGCGCTGCAGGCTGGGTATCTCGCGGCTCAGAGCCTCCAGCTTGTCGAACGGCAGCTCGCAGACCTCGCTGTCTTCCAGCGCGACCGCGTCGCAAGTGTGGTGTTCTGTGCTGATCGCATCCAGGCCAATGATCTCGCCGACCATCTGGAAGCCGGTCACCTGCTCGCGGCCATCCTCGTGCAGCACCTGGGTTTTGAAAGAGCCGCTGTGGATGGCGTACAGCGACTGGAATTTGTCTCCGCTGCGGTAAAGGTAGTCGCCGCGAGCATAGCCGCGCTTGAGATGGCTGATCTCGTCCAGCTGCTGCATTTCGCCCTCGCTCAGGCCGACGGGCAGGCAAAGCTCTCGCAGGTTGCAGTTGGAACAGGCGATTTTGAGGCGTGAGGGTGAAACGGGTCGTTGCACGTCGAGGTATCCGGGTTGTTTCATTTGCAAATATGACACGGATTTTGATATATATCAAACTAATATACTCGGTTAACTGTCATAGTTCGCGGCACAATTTTTGGGGAAAATCAATGGATAAGGAAGTCAATCAACTGGTGGTGGATCTGGAGCTGATACGCAGGCTGGACAAGAACGGCCCGCGTTATACCTCCTACCCCACGGCAGACCGCTTCGTCGAGGCGTTCAATGCCGAAAGCTACCGCCAGTGGGTGGCCAAGCGCGAGATCGGCGGCATCGCCCGTCCGCTGTCGCTGTATATCCACATCCCGTTCTGCAACACGCTGTGCTTCTATTGCGCCTGCAACAAGGTCATCACCAAGGACCGCAGCAAATCCGCCGAATACGTGCAATACCTGCTCAAGGAAATGGCGATGCAGGCCGAACTGCTGGGCCCCGGCCAGGTCGTCGAGCAGCTGCACTTCGGCGGCGGCACGCCGACTTTCCTCAGCGATGACGAGATTCGCGAGGTGATGGCAGCGATCCGCAAGCACTTCAAGCTGGTGGAGGATGGCGAATATTCCATCGAGATCGACCCGCGCAAGGTCAGCGACGAGACCATCGCGCTGCTCGGACAGACGGGATTCAACCGTATCAGCATCGGCGTGCAAGACTTCGACGAAGAGGTGCAAAAAGCGGTGAACCGTATCCAGAGCGAGGAAGAGACGCTGCGCATCATCCATGCGGCGCGCGCAAACGGCTTCAAGTCGGTCAGCATCGACCTGATCTACGGCCTGCCCAAGCAGACGCTGGAAGGTTTCGGCAAGACCCTGGACAAGGTGATCGCTGCCAACCCGGATCGCCTGTCGATCTATAACTATGCGCATATGCCGACCATCTTCAAGCCGCAGCGCCGCATCAACGATGCGGACATGCCCACCGGGCAGCTGAAACTGGACATCCTCAGCATGGCCGTGAACAAGCTGACTGCTGCCGGATATGTCTACATCGGCATGGACCACTTCGCCAAACCGGAAGACGAGCTGGCCGTGGCGCAGCGCCAGGGGCGGTTGCACCGCAACTTCCAGGGATATTCCACCCACTCAGATTGCGACTTGGTGGCCCTGGGCGTCAGTGCCATCGGCAAGATCGGCCCGACCTACAGCCAGAACTACCGCGAGCTGGAAGACTACTACGACGCGCTCGATCGTAACGAATTGCCCATCATGCGCGGGCTGGAGTTGAACGCCGACGACCTGGTGCGTCGCGCCATCATCCAGGCGCTGATGTGCCACTTCGAGATTTCCAAGGAATCGTTCAACATCGCCTACCTGATCGACTTCGACCAGTACTTCGCCACTGAAATGGGCGAGTTGCGCGAGTACGAGCGCGAAGGCCTGCTGGAGATCTCGCCGCAATGGATCAGCGTCACCCCCAAGGGCCGCATGCTGATCCGCAACATCTGCATGGTGTTCGACAAGTACCTGCGGACGCGCACTGAGCACGCCCGCTACTCCAAGGTAATCTGAAAACCTACTGCGCGACCCGATTCACCCGCAAGGGGTAGGCCGATGGGTGCCCGGCTGTTATGCAGCCACCCTTTCGCTCGCGGCGTTGCGCGGTACTCGAAATCCTCACGTACCTTAAGTACGTTCCGGTTTCTGCGTTTCGTGCGCCTTGCACTCAAGCCGCTCGCTACGGTTTTGCTTTGTTCTTGAAGAAGCGGGCGCAAGCCCGCTTTTTTTACCTCCGCTATAATTCGCCTCCTCTTCCTGTGTGAGGCGAATAACATGAACAAGATCCTCAAATACACCCTGATCGGTACGGGCAGCGTAGTCGGCGTCGCCGTGGCCGGAGCGGCCTATCTGGCCGCGACCTTTAATCCCAACGACTACAAGGACCGCATCATCCAGACGGTGAAGGAGAGCAAGCAGCGCGACTTGCGCCTTGATGGCGACATTACGCTGTCGTTCTTTCCCAGCATAGGCGCGAACCTGGGCAAGGTGTCGCTCTCGGAATACAAGAGCGATCATCAGTTCGCCGCGGTCGAGTCGGCGCGAGTCTCGCTTGCTTTGATGCCGCTGCTCTCCAAGAAGGTGGTGGTGGACGAAGTGGCGGTGAGCGGTCTGCAGGCCACCCTGGTCAAGCACAAGGACGGCACGACCAACATCGACGACCTGCTGGGCAAAAACGAGAAGAAGACCGAAGAGAAGCAGCAGGTCGAGTTCGACATCGCCTCGGTATCCATCGAAAAGACGGCGCTCACTTATCGCGATGAAGGCACGGGCGCACAATACGCCATCAAGGACCTGAACCTGCACACCGGGCGTATCGCGAACGGCGTGCCGGGCAAGGTCGACCTTGCCGCTACCGTGCAGGCCAACCAGCCGAAGCTGGACATCAACACCCAACTCAAGACCACGCTGACCTTCGACCTGGACAAGCAGCAGTACCGCGTGGAAGGGCTGGACCTGCAGGCCAACGGCGTGGCGCTGGACATCGCCAATCTCAAGCTGCAGGCGAGCGGCGATGCGAACGCGGATATGACCACACAGGAATTCGGCGCACAGAAGTTCGCCTTGAAGGCGAGCGGTGTTAAGGGCAAGGATAACTTCGAGGCATCGCTGGACGCGCCCGCATTGAGCCTCACCAAGGACAAGTTCTCCGGCGACAAGCTGACGCTGAACGCGAAGCTGGACGGCGCGATGGGCAACCTCGTCGCGTTACTGTCCGTGCCGGGTGTGGAAGGCAACGCAAAGGCATTCAAGGTCGGCGCGCTCACTCTCGACCTCGACCTGAAGCAGCCCGAACAGGCGTTCAAGGTGAAGCTGTCCTCGCCGCTGTCCGGCAATTTCGAGGCGCAGCAATTCGATTTTTCCAACCTCGTGCTGGCGGTAAATGCCTCCGGCGACAAGCTGCCGAACAAGTCGGTAAGCAGCGAGATGAAGGGCCGCGTGCAGGTGGATGCGGCCAAGCAGACCGTGCAGGCCAATCTTGCGGGCGGCCTGCTGCAGAGCCAAGTCAAGGCCAAGGTCGGCGTGAACGGATTCGCCGAACCGGCCATCAATTTCGACGTCGATGTCGACCAGTTCGATGCCGACCTCTACATGCCGAAGAAGACCGCCGAGGCATCCAAGGCCGCTGCTCCCGAGCAACCGCTCGATCTCTCCGCACTACGCAAGCTCAACCTGGACGGCAGCCTGCGCATCGGCTCACTCAAAGTGGCGAACGTGAAAACCAGCAACGTGCGGCTGAACATGAAGGCGCGCAACGGTCAGATCAACGTCGCGCCGCTGTCGGCCAACCTGTACCAAGGCAGCATGAACGGCAGCGTCAGCGTCAACGCGCAGACCACGCCGAGCATCACCGTCAACCAGTCGCTGAACGGCGTCAATGTTGCCGCACTGACCAAGGACGCGGCGGACTTCGACACACTGGAGGGCAAGGGCAACGTCGGCCTTAACCTCAGCATGCGCGGCGATACCGTGAGTGCGATGAAGAAGGCGCTCAACGGCACAATGTCGCTGAACCTCGCGGACGGCGCGATCAAGGGCATCAATATCGCCAAGAAGCTGCGCGAAGCGCAAGGCATGCTAGGGAAGGGCGGCGCCAGCGCGCAGACGCAATCCGCCGATAATGCCGAAAAGACCGACTTCAGCGAGCTCAAGGCCAGCTTCAAGGTGAACAGCGGCGTGGCGCACAACGAAGACCTCTCGCTGAAATCGCCGCTGCTGCGCGTCTCCGGCAACGGCGACATCGACATCGGCAACGACCGCATGAACTACCTCGCCAAGGCCACGCTGGCGAAGACGCTGGAAGGCCAGGGTGGCAAGGATATGGTCGGCGGCATCACCGTGCCGGTGCGCGTCAGCGGCCCGTTTGCCGACCTGAAATACACGCTGGACTTCGGCGCGATGGTGGGCGAAGCCGTTAAAGAGAAGGTGAAGACAGAAGTCAAAACCAAGCTGCAGGATCAACTGAAAGAAAACCTCAAGGGATTGTTCAAGTGATTGGCGGTACTGCAGGAGCGGGCTCTCCCTGCGAACTTTCTAGTTGCGGACAGGGCCCGCTCCAGCGGCATTGAATGCATAGTTTTTCCTCCCGCCTTATCCGCTGGCAGCGCCGGCACGGACGCCACGACCTGCCCTGGCAGGGGCAGGATGCCTACCGCGTGTGGCTGTCCGAGATCATGCTGCAGCAGACTCAGGTCGCCACCGTCATCTCCTACTATCAGCGTTTCATCGCATCTTTCCCCAACATCGCAGCACTCGCCGCCGCGACCGAGGATGAAGTGCTCGCGCACTGGAGCGGACTCGGCTATTACGCCCGCGGCCGCAACCTGCATAAAGCCGCGCAGATCATTGTGGAAAAACACAACGGCGAATTCCCGCGCGAATTCGAGCAGATACTCGAACTGCCCGGCATCGGCCGTTCCACCGCCGCCGCAATCTGCGCGCAGGCTTATCACGAATCCCGCGCGATACTGGATGGCAACGTCAAGCGATTGCTCGCGCGCTGGTGTGGCATCGAAGGCTGGGCGGGCAACAAGAAGGTAGAAGAAAAGCTGTGGCAGCAGGCCGAAGCGTTGATGCCGCGACGCAATGTAGCGACCTACACCCAGGCGCTGATGGATATGGGCGCGACCGTCTGCACGCGCGGCAAACCGAAGTGCGGCGAGTGCCCGGTGCAGACTGACTGCGTCGCGCGGCAGACTGACCGCATCGCCGAACTTCCCACTCCGCGTCCGACGAAGGCCGTGCCGGAAAGGCATACCACCTTCCTGTTGTTGATGTCTGGCCGCGACATCCTGCTGGAGAAACGCCCCAGCAGCGGCATCTGGGGCGGGCTGTGGTGTCCGCCGCAACTGGACGATGGTCAGGGAATCGTGGCGGACTATCTGCAGCGCAACGGTGTGGAGGTGAGTGAACGAGTCGAGTTAGAAGAGTTCACCCACACTTTCACGCATTTCAAGTTGCACATCACGCCCGTTCTGTTGCAGGTGGCGCACAAGCCTATGCGGGTGCAGCAGGCGGGGAGTGTGTGGCTGGATGTGGAAGAGGCGTTGAGGGCGGCGATACCGACGCCGGTGAGGAAGATGCTGGAGAATTTAATCCGTTCGTTCTGAGTCTGTCGAAGCATGAACAGATTGAGAATCTGTAGGTTGGATATTGCTACGCTCAACCCAACCTACATGCTTGCTACTTTTCGCCCCACTTCTTCATCAACTCCTGCTCGACACCCAGATGGTCGAGTATCCGCGCGACAACAAAATTCACCATCTCCTGCACGCTCTGCGGATGATGATAGAAGCCCGGATTCGGCGGCATGATGACGGCGCCGGCATGCGACAGTTTGAGCATGTTCTCCAGATGGATGGACGAGAAGGGCATCTCGCGCGGCACTAATATCAGCGTGCGCTTTTCCTTGAGTATCACGTCGGCAGCGCGGCAGATGAGGTCGTCGCTGATGCCGCCGGCGATCTTGCTCAGGGTTCCCATGGTGCAGGGGCAGACCACCATGGCGTCGCCGGGGTTGGAGCCGGAGGCCATGGGGGCGTACCAGTCCTGGATGCCGAACACCTTCAGTTCGCCGCTGAATTTGCCGAAGCGTTCGGCGAACATCTGTTCCGCGTCCTGCGGGCGGCTCGGCAGCGTGAAGTCCAGTTCCTGCTTGGCGACGATCTGCGCAGCTTGCGAATACACCAGATGCACGCGTTGTCCGCCTTGCAACAGGCATTCGAGCAGGCGCATGCCATAGGGCAGACCGGAGGCGCCGGTGAAGGCGAGCGTAATCGTTTTCATGGTTGCGATCCCAAATTCTGTTTGCCGTCATTATCCATGAATCTCGCCGCGATCAATCCGTTCACCGTGCCGAACATCAGCGCGGCGGCGGCGAAGATGGGGATGAGGTAGGCAATGCCCGCGTGCGGGATCAGCCACAGGTACACCACGGCCATCTGCCCGGCGATGTGGGCGAAGGCGGCGTAGATGCTGTGGCTGACGGGGCCGAACCAGCGCTTGGGCAGGTACTGCGCCGCGGCCAGCACGAGCAGGCTCAGCACCGCGCCGGACAGGCTGAGGAAGAAACCGGGGGCGAGGAAGTTGCCGAACAACAGGCTGCCCGCCACCACGCGCAGCAGCGACACCCAGGCCGCGATGCGCCAGCCATAACGCGCCAGCACGATCAGCGTGACGATGTTCGCCAGCCCCGGCTTCACGCCGGGCAGCGGCGAGGGGATGGCGTTCTCGAGCAGGGTGAGGCCGAGCGCCACGGCCGCCATGCGCGCGACCTGGTGGTCTTCGGCGGTGGTGTTCAGCAGGATCCGGGATGCAGGATCCGGGATGCGGGGCT
The DNA here is from genome assembly GCF_018324385.1 of Ferrigenium kumadai. Classification (NCBI taxonomy): domain Bacteria; kingdom Pseudomonadati; phylum Pseudomonadota; class Betaproteobacteria; order Nitrosomonadales; family Gallionellaceae; genus Ferrigenium; species Ferrigenium kumadai. The sequence continues at coordinate 452,119 of NZ_AP019536.1, forward strand.
GCCCGCCTGTATCCCGTATCCCGTATCCTGATTCCTGCTTCTCAGTAGTTGAGGCTGTCATATTTCTTTTGGCTTCCCGCCAGTTCGACGCTGACTTCATTCGGCAGGCAGATGGCGATCTCGCCGGACTGTTGCAGCCAGCCCTGGCGCACGCAGTACTGTCGCGGGCTGGGGTCTGAGCTGATGCGCGCGCGGCGTTTCTCTATGGTGATGATGCTGGTGCCAAGCGGGCCGGGGACTTCGATCTGCTGGTCGTGCGACAACGGTACTTCGCGGAAGATCTTGCCGCCGCTGCGGATGATGGCTCGGTCGGCGAGGTCGCCGCTCCAAAGGTTGAGCGCGAGCAGGATGACACAAGCGCTGCCGATCAGCAGCGTCAGCCAGTCACCAGGCTTGAGGTGCGGCAGGATGGCCGCGCGCAGGGACTCATGCGAGTTCACGATGGCGCACCAGCACCTGCTGCTGCCCCTCGAAGTGGCGCGCGAGCCTTTCGGCGAAATACACCGAGCGATGCTGGCCGCCGGTGCAGCCGATGGCGACGGTGAGGTAGCTGCGGTTGTCGACGATGTAGCAGGGCAGCCAGCGAGCAACGAAATCGCGGATGTCGCCGAACATCCGCTGAGCCGCCTCGATGTTCTCGAGGAATTCGATCACCGGCGCATCGCGTCCGGTGAGCGGACGCAGGTTCTCGCTGTAATAGGGATTGGGCAGGCAACGCACGTCGAACATCAGGTCGGCATCCAGCGGGATGCCGTGCTTGAAACCGAACGATTCGAACAGCAGCGTCAGCCGCGCGCGGTCCACCTGGATGAACTGTTTGATCCAGGCGCGCAGCGCATTGGCGTTGAGGTCGCTGGTGTCGATGTGGTGGCCGATGTCGCTGATCTCGGCGAGCAGTTCCCGCTCGTAGGCGACACACTCCGGCAGGGTGCGCACGCCGTCGCTGAGCGGATGCAGGCGGCGCGTTTCGGAAAAGCGCTTCACCAGCGTGTCGGTCCGCGCATTCAGGTACAGCACATGCACCGCCAGGTCTTTTTGCATGAGCTGCATCAGCAGCGAAGGCAGAATCTGCACGCTGTGGGCGTTGCGCACGTCCACACTGACCGCGATGTTCTGATAACCCGCCGGCAGAAGCTGGTCTACCAGGTTGGAGAGCAATTCGGCGGGCAGGTTGTCGACGCAATAGAAGCCCGCATCTTCCAGAGTCTTCAGCGCGACACTCTTGCCGGAGCCGGACAGCCCGCTGATGAGGAATAACTGCACGCTAGTCCTCCAGCAGCATCTGGTCGTGCCGCGTGATGAATTCCTGCATGCTGTCGATACCGCGCTGCTGCAGCACGAAATTGCGTGCCGCGGCTTCGACCAGCACCGCGAGGTTGCGCCCCGCGACCACGGGGATCTTCACCGTGCTGATGTTCACGCCGAGGATCTCCTGGAATGTGGCGTTGAGCGGCAGACGCTCCATCTGCGACAGGTCGCCGCCGGGCGGGCGGTGCAGGTGGACGATGAGTTTCAGACTCTTCTTGCGCCGCACCGCGGTCTCGCCGAACATGGTGCGGATATTCAGCACGCCCAGTCCGCGCACTTCGAGGAAGTCGCGCAGCAGTTCCGGGCAGCGGCCTTCCAGCGTGTCCGGCGCGATGCGGTGCAGCTCGACGATGTCGTCGGCGACCAGGCCGTTGCCGCGCGTGATGAGTTCCAGTCCCAGCTCGCTCTTGCCCACCGCGCTCTCGCCGGTGATCATCACACCGACGCCGAGCACATCGAGGAACACGCCGTGGCGTGTGGTCGATTCGGCCAGTTCCTTGGCGAGGTAGTGGCGGATCAGCCACATCAGGTGCACGCTGGGCTTGGGCGACTTGAACAGCGGGATGCGCGAGCGGTCGGCGAAGGCGACCAGTTCGGATGGAATGTCCTTGGTGCCGGCCACGATCAGACAGGTCGAGCCGCTTTGCTCGATCTGCCGGAACGCATCGGCTAGCTGTTCCGCGCTCAGCGCCCGCAGGTAATCCAGCTCTGTCTGGCTTAACACCTGCACCCAGTTCGGGTGGATCAGGTTGAGGTGGCCGATCAGGCCGTTGTTGGAAGCGTTGACAGCCTCTTCAGTGATGATGCGGTCGTTGCCGTCAGCACCGGCCACGTGGCTCAGCTCGAGCCGCGCCTGTTTGTCTTCGAACAGCTGCCGGATGTTGACTTCGGACATATCAGGATCCCTTCCAATCGTAGAATAACTGGTGGATGCTCGCGGTATCTTCGCATTCGCTCAGGCGGTTGCGGAACTGGCTGTCGCTGAACATCTGCGCCAGTTCACCTAGGATCTGCAGGTGCAGGTCGGTGGCGCGCTCCGGTACCAGCAGCACGAAGATCAGGTTCACCGGCTGGCCGTCCGGCGAGTCGAACGGGATCGGGTGGCTGGTCTTGACGAATGCGGCGGTGGCGTCGCGCAGTTTGGCGATGCGCCCGTGCGGGATGGCCACGCCTTGCCCCAGGCCGGTGGAGCCGAGCTTCTCGCGTGCGAACAGGCTGTCGAACACCTGGCTGCGCGCGATCTGCTGATTGTTCTCGAACAGCAAGCCAACGCGTTCGAACACGCGCTTCTTGCTGGTGGATTCGGTGTCCAACAGGATATTGTCGGGCAGCAGAATTTTGCTGATCAGGTTCATTGTCAGGCCGGATAAAAAAGGGGCGGCATTGCTGCCGCCCGTGATTAATTATTCTGCTGCTTCTGCCGCTGCGTGTTTGCCGGTATCGTCGTGACGACGGTCGGACACTTTTTCCTTGTGCTTCAGCACCTGGCGGTCCAGCTTATCCACCAGCGCGTCGATCGCGGCGTACAAGTTCTCATCCTCGCACTCGACGAACACGTCCTTGCCGCTGATGTGCACGGTGGCTTCCGCTTTCTGCTTCAGTTTTTCAACGGAAAGGATGATGTTCACGTCAATCACATTGTCAAAATGACGTTTGATCTTGCCGAACTTGCCGGTCGCATATTCGCGGATGGCGGGGGTGATTTCCAGATGGTGTCCGGTGAGATGGAGGTTCATGTCATGCTCCTTTTAGAGTGATTTACGGAGGTTCACCGGGAGTATGTGCAGCGCTTCCCGGTACTTTGCTATGGTACGCCGGGCGACTACGATGCCCTGCTGTGCCAAAATTTCCGACATGCGGCTGTCGGTAAGCGGTTTGCGCCGGTCTTCCGCGCTGACCATTTGTTTGATCAGTTCGCGTATTGCGGTGGAAGAACAGGTGCCGCCGCTTTCCGTGGCCAGTCCGCTGCCAAAGAAATGCTTGAATTCGTAGATGCCGCGCGGCGTCAGCATGAATTTCTGCGTGGTGCTGCGCGAGACGGTCGACTCGTGCAGGTCGAGCGCCTCGGCGATCTCGCGCAGCACCAGCGGGCGCATGCCGATCTCGCCGTGCTCGAGAAAGTTGGTCTGCCGATCCACGATGGCCTGAGCCACGCGCAAGATGGTCTCGAAACGCTGTTGCAGGTTCTTGATCAGCCACTTCGCTTCCTGCAGCTGGGTGGCGAGCTGCGAGGCGTTCTTGTCGTCGCGCTGCTGCAGGATGTTGGCGTAGATCTGGTTGATGCGCAGTTTGGGCATCGCTTCCGTGTTGAGGCGGGCGCGCCACTGGTTCTTGTGCTTCTCCACGATCACGTCCGGGACCACGTAGTCCGCGACACTCTGGTCGAATTCCGCGCCCGGCTTCGGGTTGAGCCCGATGATCAGGTGCTGTGCGCTGCGCAACTGGTCATCTGAGCAGCGCAGCAGCTTCTTGATCCTGGCGAAATCGTGGGCGGCGAGCAGGTCGAGATGTCGGCTCACCAGGCTGATCGACAGGTCGCGTTGCGGCGTATCTTCCGGCAGCGCCTTGAGCTGCAGCGCGAGGCATTCGCCCAGGTTGCGCGCTCCCAGCCCGGGCTGGTCGAGGTGCTGCAATTGCACCAGTGCGGTCTCCAGGTCATCCAGAGAGATCGCCAGTTCGGCGGGCAACAGTTCGGCAAGTTCGGCCAGGTCCTGTACCAGGTAACCGTTCTCGTCCAGCGCATCGATCAGCAGGCTGACCACCTTGCGGTCGCGTTCGTCCAGTGAACTGGTGGTCAGTTGATTGTGCAGATGTTCGCGCAGGCTGGCCTGTTCAGCGGCCTGTTCCGGGTAGCTGTCGTCTTCGTCGTCGGCGCTGCGCGCAGTCCTGCTGCTCCACTCGGCGGGTTCGCTGGCCAGACCGTCCACATCGCGCTCGTCGCGAGACGATGTGCCATCCTCGTCGTTGCTTGCGCTGCCGCGCGATTCCATAGATGAGGTGCCGGGGGAATAGATGGCCGATGCGGGTTCCTCTGCCGCTTCCAGCAAGGGGTTTTCGTCCAGCATGCGGGCGACTTCCTGGTGGATGTCCTGCGTGGAGAGCTGCAGCAAACGGATAGCCTGTTGCAACTGCGGGGTAAGCGTCAGTTGCTGGGACAGCCTGAGTTGGAGAGATGCCTTCATGCCTGGTGTTTTTTTCCGGGCTTCATTTTCTATTACAGCTTGAAATGTTCACCCAGATATACTTTCCTCACGCCCTCATTATAGATGATTTCATCCGGCTTGCCTTCGGCCATCACTGCGCCGGCATTGATGATGTAGGCGCGGTCGCAGATACCCAGCGTTTCGCGCACGTTGTGGTCGGTGATCAGCACGCCGATGTTGCGCTCCTTGAGGAAGCGGATGATCTTCTGGATGTCCAGTACGGCGATGGGATCCACGCCGGCGAACGGTTCGTCGAGCAGGATGAAGCGCGGATCGGTTGCGAGGGCGCGGGCGATCTCGACGCGCCGCCGCTCGCCGCCGGACAGGCTGATGGCGGGGTTGTCGCGGATATGGGTGATGTGCAGGTCTTCCAGCAATTCTTCCAGGCGGTTCTGGAGGTCGTCGTCGGACAATCCCTGCAGTTCCAGCACCGCCTGGATGTTCTGCGCCACGGTCATGCGGCGGAAGATCGAGGCTTCCTGCGGCAGGTAGCCCACCCCCAGGCGTGCGCGGCGGTGGATAGGCAGATGGGTGATGTTCTGCCCGTCGATGAAGATATCCCCGCCGTCGGCAGCGACCAATCCGACGATCATGTAGAACGAAGTGGTCTTGCCCGCACCGTTCGGGCCAAGCAGGCCGACGACTTCACCGCTGTTCAGTGATAACGAGGCATCGTGCACCACGATGCGAGAACCGTATTTTTTCTTCAGGCCAACTGCGCGCAATTCGCTCATGTCTATTCTTCCGTCGGGGAGATCGATTCGCTCGGTTTGATGGGCAGCGCATCGGGCGCGGGTGGTTTGGCCGCGCCATCCTTGGGTTTGGGTTGCAATATCGCCCGCACCCGCTTGGGTGGGGTGCTCGCGGATGAAGCATCGCTGCTGTTCACCTGGAAGATATCGGTCTTCTGGTTGTAGGTGATGTGCTCGCCGCGCACCTCGTCGAGGTTGCGCTTGACGCGCGCCTTCACGTAGAAGTCCACAGTCTCGGCGCGCGTGTCGTACTCGATGCGTTCGCCGTAGCCTTCCACGTACTCATCCAGCCCCTCGCGCTTTTGCCGGAAGCTGGCGGTCTTGCCGTAAGCCGTGCCGTGCTTGAAGCCCTCGTTGTCCTGCACGACGATGATCTTGTCGCCGCGGATCACCATCGTGCCCTGGGTCATTTGCACGTTGCCGATGAAGGTGCTGATCTGCTGTGCGTCGTCCACCAGCACCTGGTCTGCTTCAATGTGCACCGGCTTGTCGCGGTCGGCGCGTTCGGCGAAACAGGCCGGTGCAATAAGCAACAGCAGAAGGGTGAGCGTCAGTTTACTTAGGGGTCGGTACATGTTCGCTTCTTACCTGCGATAACAGTTTCAGGGTGCGTGCATTGTTGTCCATTTCCAGCCCGATCGCATGTATGGTGTTGTGCGCATCGACGATGGTGACCGGGCGGCCGGTGTCTGCCCAGTCCCGGTCCGGGACAACATGCAGAAATTCGGTTTGCAGGGTGAGTTCCTCCCGGTCGGCGCTGGCCTCGCGCAGAACCTCGACATCATCGTACAGGAAGACCTCATCACCGCGTTTCGAGACGGTGCCGCGCTTGGCGATGACGTGGATCGCCGGGCGATCTGCGGACAGCGTGGTCAGGCGCGGCACTTCCAGCGTGGTGCTGTCGTCGTCAGGATAGTGCTGCATCTTCTTTGCAGCCATGATGAAGCGCGTCGCGCCCTGTACGTTGAATTTCACGGCGGAAAAGTTTTCCATGATGGCGTCGGGATCGTGGCGCTTGCCGCTATCCGGTTTCGCGGCCTCGGGCTTAACTTGCAGGTTCAGCCAGTAGGTGACACCCAGCAACCCCAGCAGCGGCAGCAGCGGCAGCCAGTAGCGGGCGCGGGAGACGAGGGTCATTTCAAGTAAGTGGCCAATTGTGCGTCCAGCGTACCCTGCGCCGACATGATCATCTCGCAGGCTTCGCGTACCGCACCGCGACCGCCGCCGAGTTGCGTGACGTAGTCGGAATGTTCGCGCACCAGACGCGGGGATTCCGGTACGCAGATCGACAGGCCGACATGGCGCATCACGCACAGATCCACCACATCATCGCCCATGTAAGCGGCGGCATCGCGCGACAGCTTGAGCTTGTTGAGCAGGTCGAGCATCGCGTCCAGCTTGCGCTCCACGCCCTGGTAAACGTGGGTGATGCCGAGGTTATGGGCGCGCAACTCGACGCAACGAGAAGTGCGGCCGGTGATGATGGCGACTTCCACGCCGCTGGCGCGCAGCATCTTGATGCCGTGGCCGTCGAGCGAATTGAAGCGTTTGAATTCCTCGCCGGAGTCGGACAGGTACAGCCCGCCGTCGGTCATGACGCCATCCACATCGAAGGCCATCAGGCGAATCAGTTTTGCGCGGCTCAACATCATGGTTTTCCCCTAAATAACTTTTGCATGTAACAGGTCGTGCATGTTCAATGCTCCGACCAGCCTGTTTTTCTCGTCCACCACCAGCATCTGGCTGATGTTGTACTGCTCCATCATCTGCACCGCTTCGGCGGCGAGGTTGTCCGGCCCGATGCAGCGCGGGTTGGCGGACATCACGCTGCGCACCGGGGTGGTGCCGAAATCCAGTCTCTTTTCCAGCGTGCGGCGCAAGTCGCCGTCGGTATAGATGCCCAGCACGCGTTCCTGGTCGTCCACGATCGCGGTCATGCCCACGCCCTTTTTCGAGATCTCCAGGATCGCATCGCCCAGCATCGCGTTCTCACGCACCATCGGCACGCGTTCGCCGCTGCGCATGATGTCGCGCACATGGGTGAGCAGGCGCCTTCCCAGGCTGCCGCCGGGATGCGATCGCGCGAAATCCTCTTTGCCGAACCCCTTGGCATCCAGCAGTGCCATCGCCAGCGCATCGCCCAGCGCCAGTGTCGCGGTGGTGCTGGTGGTGGGAGCTAGTCCCATCGGGCAGGCTTCCTTGTCCACGTGCGCGTCGAGGTGCACGTCGGCCGCCAGTGCCAGGCTCGATTTCGGATTGCCGGTCATGCTGATGAGTTTCGCGCCCTGGCGTTTGATCACGGGCACGATGGTCATCAGTTCCTGGCTTTCGCCGGAATAGGACAGCGCGATGATGACATCTTCGTCGGTGATCATGCCGAGGTCGCCGTGGCTGGCCTCGCCCGGATGCACAAAGTAGGCGGGGGTGCCGGTGCTGGCCATGGTCGCGGCGATCTTGCGCGCGATGTGCCCGGACTTGCCCATGCCGCTGACGATGACGCGGCCTTCGCAACTGAGGATGAGGTCCAGCGCATGCAGGAATTTTTCGTCGAGGCGGGTGCTTAACGCCTGTACGGCGGCTGCTTCGATGTTCAAAACTTCGCGGGCGAGGTCGAGCGCACGCGGCGCGGCGGAAATGTGCTTGTTCATGGAAAGGGATTATATCAGCGCAAAATTTTGCAAACCATGCAACTTGCGGCATTATCGGGGGCCAACATATACAACGCACTTGATAGATGGATAGCGCCCTTTCACTCGTCCTCATTCTGCTTGCAACCGCTGTGCTGGTGGTGGTGCTGTGCCGCATCCTGCATTTGCCGGTGATGCTGGGCTACCTCGCGGTCGGCATCCTGATCGGACCGCACGCGCTGGCTTGGATACCGGATGCGCCGGGGACCCGGCATCTGGCGGAATTCGGCGTGGTGTTCCTGATGTTCAGCATCGGGCTGGAATTCAGCCTGACACGGTTGCGGGCGATGAAGCGCACGGTGTTCGGACTGGGCGGCGCACAAGTGGTGGTGACCATCCTGCTGGTCATGGCGGTGGCCGCACTGTTCGGGCTGGATTGGCGCACGGGATTGGCTCTTGGCGGCGTGCTGGCGATGTCCTCGACCGCGATCGTCAGCAAGATGCTGGTCGAGCGCGCCGAGCTGAATCTGCCCTACGGGCAGCAGATGATGGGCGTGCTGCTGTTTCAGGATCTGGCCGTGGTGCCGCTGCTGATCATCATTCCGGCGTTGGCGTCCAGTGCCTCCGCCCTTTCTTCCACGCTCGCCTATGCGACGCTGAAGGCGATACTGGTATTGTTCCTGTTGCTGTTCGTGGGGCAGCACATCATGCGCCGCTGGTTCCATGTGGTGGCGCAGCAAAAGTCCTCCGAGCTCTTCATGCTCAACGTGCTGCTCATCACGCTGGGACTGGCGTATTTCACCGAGATGGCGGGACTGTCGCTGGCGCTGGGCGCGTTCGTGGCGGGCATGCTGATCTCCGAAACCGAATACCGCTACCAGGTGGAAGAGGACATCAAGCCATTCCGCGATGTACTGCTGGGTTTGTTCTTCGTCACCATCGGCATGAAGCTGAACCTGGGGGCGGTCGTGGCCGACTTCGGCTGGATACTGCTGGCATTGCTGGGCCTGATCCTGCTCAAGGCGATAGTGGTGGCGTTGCTGGCGCGGGTATTCGAGGGCGATTGGGGGGTGGCCCTGCGCAGCGCGATCGGCCTGGCGCAAGCGGGCGAGTTCGGCTTCGTGCTGCTGACGCTGGCGGACGGGGCGCAGTTGCTCGGCGGTGAGGCCATGCAGATCACCCTGGCGGCGATGCTGTTGTCCATGCTGGCCGCGCCTTTCCTGATCCAGCACGGCGAGGCGATCGCACGCCGTTTTTCTGCCGCGGAATGGACCAGCCGTGCGATGCAGCTTCATCAGATCGCCATTCGGAGCATGTCGAGCAGCGGGCACGTCATCCTGTGCGGCTATGGTCGCAGCGGGCAGTCGCTGGGGCGGTTTCTGGAGGAGGAAGGGCTGAGCTTCATCGCACTCGATCTCGATTCGCGCCGCGTGCGTGAAGCGGCGGCCGCAGGGGAGAGTGTGGTGTATGGCGATGCCGCCAAACACGAGGTGTTGCAGGCGGCAGGTCTGATGCGCGCCAGGACGCTGGTCATCACCTACGACGACAAGCACTCCGCGCTGAAGATATTGCACCACGTCAAACAGACTCGCCCGGACCTCCCGGTGATCGTGCGCACCGCCGACGATACCAATCTCGAATTACTCAAGGAAGCGGGCGCGGCCGAGGTGGTGGCGGAGGTGCTGGAGGGCAGCGTGATGCTTGCTTCGCAGGCGCTGCTGATGTCCGGTGTGCCGCTCAATCGCGTCATCCGCCGCATCCAGGAGAGTCGTGCGCGCCGCTACAGCGTGTTCAGCGGTTATTTCCGCACCGCGGCCGACGACGTGGGCGAGATCACGGAAAGCTTGATGCCGCGATTCCAGAGCGTGATGCTGCGCGAAGGCGATTACGCGGTGGGCAGGACGCTGGGAGAGATGGAGCTGGATGCCTTGGCGGTGGAGGTGAATTCGGTGCGCCGCCGCAATGTGCGCGGTCACCAGCCGGCGGGCGACATGCTGTTGCAGGCAGAGGATGTGCTGGTGCTGCTGGGGCAGCCGGTGATGCTGGCTACGGCGGAAAAGCGGTTGCGCGAAGGGGAATAAAAAAAGCCCGCCGAGGCGGGCTGAATGTCACGCCGGGTATTCCGTCAGAAGCCCATGCACACCAGATAAGTGGTGTCGTCGTCGAGGTTGCCGTTCGGCGTTCCTCCGGTGGCGGTGCCTACTGTAGTTGCCATCATCGAACCGGTAGCCGTATTGCCGTCATCCAGCGTCGTATCGAGCTGCTTGGCGAATTTTCCGGCGATGGCGTTGGAGCAGACGATATACGAACCCTTTAACCCGGTGACCGGATTGTTGGTGGCACTGCTGTTGGTGACCCCGATATTTCCGCCCACCGCATTCTTGGGCAGGTAATCGGCCGCCGTAGTGGATGTGGGGCCGGGAGCCAGGCCGGCCAGGCGGACATGTTGCCAGAAGTCGAAGGACTCCCCGCTGGTCGCATTCCAGTTGCCCTCGATGATGCCGTTGCCGTTGCCGTTGGTGGTCGCGGTTACATGGGTTGTCGCCCGAGAGTCGTCCCCCGGCAATGCCTTGAACTTGTCCTGGTAGCCGTAGATGAACACCGGAACGTTCTTGAAATCCGTGGCCAGATTCTTGACTTTCGCGCTGTTGATGAGTTCCTGCCCCTTCAGCACGCCGCCGAGCAGCAGGCCGATGATCACCAGCACGATGGCGATTTCGATCAAGGTGAAGCCGGATTGATTGCGATTCATTGTTATTGTCCCCTTTTTGTTGTGCCCTAAGCGAAACCACCGCAATCGCCGTTCCAGCGCGGTCTGGGTGTCGCGCGCAGATTAAACCCGGTGAAGTTAATTGTCCATAGGGTCGAGAGGAGCAACCGGGATTCCGGAGGGTGCTCCGTTAGCAACCCAAAGGCCTTGCATAGAGCGTCGGCGAATGAAACGACAAGTATGGGATGCCTCCGTCTTGGAGGTCTGTTGCAAAAAAACAACACCATTCCACTAAACTTTTGACAGCCCTTTGCGCGTCTCTATAAAGTGCGTCCCCAGTGATGGCAGGGAGGTCTTGCAGTCACTTGAAGTTGTATAACATCAATCAACTTTCTTTAAATAGAGGAAAACACATGAAGAAGATCGTTCTCTCTCTGGCAGGCGTGTTGGCAGCAACCGCATTTGCTCCAGAAGCGTCCGCTTTGCCCGCGTTTGCTCGTCAAACCGGCATGGCATGTAGCGCATGTCACCAACAACACTTCCCGATCCTGAATGGTTTCGGCCGCGCATTCAAGGCAGCTGGCTACACCATGATGGGTGCACAAGGCAAGGTTGAAGGCGAGCACCTGTCCATTCCCGACACCCTGAACGCTGCTATCCTGGCCAAGGTGCGTTATGTGAAGCGCAGCGGCGTGGCTAGCGGTACCGGCAACGGTCTGGGTCAGACCGTGGGCGGCGGCCAATGGCAATTCGGCGACGAATTCAGCCTGTTCTTCGGTGGCCGCGTGGCTGAGAACATCGGCTTCCTGCTCGAAGGCAACCTGGCTAACCACACTGCTGGTGTTGATACCGTTACTGCTGGCACTCCGACCAACAACGTCATCGCCGGTACCGGTGGCATGCTGGCCGGCTTCAAGCTGCCGGTGATTTTCGACGTGGGCAGCGCCAAGGTCGGCGCAGTTCCGTTCACTACCGATACACTGGGCGCTTCCTACGGCTTCGAACTGTCCAGCACCGGCGTGCTGCGTGCTAACCGTTGGGCCGAACAGCGCCGCGACATTTCTGCGGTTCAGTACGCGGCTGCTGACGGTCTCGGCGGCAATTACACCGGCGCTGCAACCGGCGTTGCGCTCATTGCTCAGAACGACTTCGGCTACATCAACTTCACTCGCTGGACTCCTAACTTCGCGCCTGGCGCGAATGGACAGGCTGTTCCTTCGTACGACATGAAGTCCAACTATCTGCGTATCGCAGCTACTCCGACTCTGGGCGACTGGGCTACCCACATCGGCGCCGGCTTCATCAGCGGCTCCTCCGAAGCTGGCCCGACCGGTGACGGCGGTGCTGCAGCTGGCCCCGCACTCTTGGGCCTCGGCGTTGCCAACGGTGCGGTGTACCAGACCAAGGCTACCTTCGCAGACCTGCAGGCTCACGGCTCCGTGGGTGGCAAGGACCTGGGCGTGTATGCAACTTGGGCGAAGTCTCCGGCTTCCGGCGCAACCTGCGTGGTTGGTACCGCTACCAACAACCAGTGTAACCTGTACAACAGCTCGACTACCGTCGCCAAGAGCGCTTGGACCCTCGGTGCTGAGTACAGCGTGATCCCGAATGCCCTGCACATCGGCGCGGCTTACCGTTCCGGTACTCGTCCGCTCGCTGGCGTGGCATCCAAGGACAACAGCTTCATGGTGTCCGTGGTGTATGACCTGGCCCAGAACGTTGCTCTGCACCTGAACCAGAGCGCACGCAGCGGTAGCTTCTACAACGTTGCTGCACCGGTTGGCAAGAGCGAAACTCTGATGATGCTGGAAGCTGCATGGTAAGTTGACGGAATCGAGGAGAGCCATCTGATGTCTTAGGTGGCGATCCAAGAAACTGCTGACTAATGAACAGGGGGGACTTCGGTCCCCCCTGTTTTTTTTTGTCTGGAGCCGCTACACTCGCCGGCCTTTTCGTATCTCTTCAATCGAATATGACGAACGCCGAAAAACTTGCCCGGATCGATGAGTTGCTAAGCACGATCCCGGGCTTTCCCTGCAAGCCCGGCTGTGCCGATTGTTGCGGTCCCGTCGAGATGACGCGACTGGAGTATCACCGCGTGATCAAGGCTTCCGGCCGAACCTCTGAGGATGTGAAGCGACAGATGCAATCCGGCCTCAAGCGTGGCGATTACCATTGCCCATTGCTTGATCGCAAGACCAATCGCTGCTCGGTGTATGCCGTGCGCCCGGCAATCTGCAGGTTGTTCGGTGTGGTCAAGGACAGGATGCCTTGTCCGCATGGCTGCGCTCCCGATGCGGCGGTGCAGCTGAGCGATGAGAGGGCTCGCGAGATCCTGGCGCTGGTCGAAGAATTGGGAATGTGATTCAAGGGCCGAGGCATGTTTGCCAGTGCATAACCAACGACTTGCCTAGCGTCGTTTGCTAGTTAGTCGGATGGCTAGTAGTTCGAACAGGGGAGACTTCGGTCTCCCCTGTTTTTTTGCATCTATTCGTAGCATATGGTGTGCGCAGCTGCGGTACACTCGGACTTGAGTCTTGGAGTGTATTGATGTCTGTTCCCGAAAATCCGGTGTTGACCCGTTTGAAGATCAGCGGACGCCTGCCCACCCCGAAAGGAGTGGCGCTGGAGGTGATCAATCTGACTCAGCGCGAGAATGCATCCAATCATGAGATCGCCCGTCTGATCGGCAGCGATCCCGCGCTGAGCGCGCGGGTCATCAAGGCGGCCAATATGTTGCTCGCCAATCCCGTCAGGCCGATAGTCGGCATCGCGGATGCCGTGACGGTGCTGGGTGCGCGCGCCTTGCGCCAGCTGGTGCTGGGCATTTCTCTGATCGTGGATTACCGGCATGGGCCCTGCGAAAAGTTCGACTACCCTTATTTCTGGGCGCATTCGTTGCTGACGGCTATCGCCGCGCGGCATCTGGCGCAGCGGGCGCGCCTGGCCGCCGCCGAGGAGATCTTCGTGCTGGGCCTGCTTGGGCATATCGGGCAATTGGCGCTGGCGACGGTGTACCCGGATGACTACGGGACGCTGCTCGAACAGGCTCAGGACGAGGCGTTGACTGAGCAATACCGGTTGGAGTACGACAGGTTCGGTTGTGATCGGGCGGAGATGAGCGAGGCGATACTAGCCGAATTGCAATTCCCGAAGATCTTTCAGATGCTGGTTCGCGATTTTCCCCGACCGGAAGCCAGCAAGGTGGTCGAGGGATCGCGCGAGTGGCGCCTGTTGAATTTGTTGCACGTGGCGTCGCTGATGGCTGATGTGAGCATGTCCGGCCAGGCCGGGCGCGGCGTATTGCTGGCGAAGTTGCGTGTGCAGGCCGCGCGCGTAGGCGTGGAGGAGGATTTTCTGGCTGAGGTCGGCGATGCCTGCGCGCGCGAATGGGGGGAGTGGACGTCCCTGCTTAATATGGGGGGCTGGCATATTCCCTCGTTTGCCGAGTTGCTGCGCCAGTCGGATAGCGCCGATGTGGCGATCGAGGTACCGCAATGGCCACATGCCGACCAGGCGCACTATAAGCTGCGGGTGCTGGTGGTAGAGGATGACCGGTCCATGCGGGTGTTGCTGGAGGCGATGCTGAAGTCGGCCGGACATGATGTAACGGTCGCTCGCAACGGCGCAGAGGCGATGCGCTTGTTCGACCAGGTGCGCCCGCAGCTGGTGATCACCGACTGGAGGATGCCGGAAATGGGCGGCATCGAGCTGTGCAGCAAGCTGCGCGAAAGCGCCGAGCGGCGCAATGTGTATGTGACCATCCTGACTTCGCAGGAAAGCGTGGACCGGCTGGTCGAGGCATTCGAGGCGGGCGCGGACGATTACCTGGTCAAGCCGCTCACGCAGAAGATATTTTTCGCACGGCTGCGTGCCGCGCAGCGGGTGGTGCAGTTGCAGGAAGAGCTGGCTTTCGACCGCGAACAACTGGTGCGTTTTTCCCGCGAACTGGCCGAGTCCAATGAGCGTCTGCAACGCCTGGCGTTGACCGATGCGCTTACCGAATTGCCCAACCGCCGGTTTGCGAGGGAGCGTCTCGAGCAGGAGTGGGCGTTATCCCAGCGCGGTGAGCGCGCATTGTCGTGCATGATGGTCGATATCGATCATTTCAAGTCAATCAACGATGAGTTCGGGCATCAGACGGGGGACGATGCGCTGAAATTCGTCGCCGATACCTTGCGTCAGTCGGCGCGCACCCAGGATGTGGTGTGTCGTTATGGTGGTGAAGAGTTCGTGGTGATCTGTCCGGACACCGATATCGAGGCGGCTCGCCAGTGCGCCGAGCGGCTGCGGCTGAATGTGGCCGCGCAGCCCCTCAAGAGCCAAACGGGGAATATCCATTTGACCGTCAGCATCGGCGTGGCGGAAAAGAAAGAGGGCATCGACTCGATCGAGGATTTGCTGATCCGCGCCGACGAGCGTTTGTATGCGGCGAAAGAGGCGGGGCGGAATCGGGTGATTTTTGAAAAATAAATCGACAGAATTTATAACTCATTGATATTGGGCAAGTAAATTTTCGCAAATCGCCCTAAAGTTTCCCTTGATGCTGCCGATAACTCAACTAAGAGCGCTGGTTTTGACCCCTTGCAAGCCGGCGCCTCACCCCAACCCTCCGCTCTCACCCTGAGGCGGAGGGTTGCGTTTTGTAAGGAAAATTCCTACAGGCTCCATTCTGGAATTCTTACAAAAAAAACGGCACGCTTCTGATTTCCTCCCATCGCCCCGCCCGGAATAATGCAACCGTCGAGATTCGGTATGCATGCGCTACCTCAATCATCGAATGAATCACTTTGATTCACCCGTTCTTCACTGGCTTACAAGGGGGCTATATGAACACCATGCAATTGCAAGAAGGCATCCGCGAAATGAATCTGACTTATCTGATGCTGGCTCAGCAGATGATCAAGGAAGACAAGCCGTCCGCGATTTTCCGTTTGGGGCTGAGCCAGGATATGGTGGACGTGATTGCCAGCCTGACGCCTGCGCAAGTCATCAAGATGGCCGCGTCCAACATGCTGCTGTGCCGTTTCCGCTTCGACGAGAATCTGCTGCTCAACATGGTCACCGGCTTCAGCAAGGATCGCATGATGTCCCAGGCGCATGCGGCGATCCTGATGTCGGCCCAACCCGTCGAAGAACTGGCGTAGAAAGGTGGTTGCCGTGGCTGCTAAAACCGTATTGGGCGAGGCTCAACAGGTCAAGGTCGCGATCGAGCTGATCGAGCTGGGCGCGCGCTTGCAATTGTTGCAGGAAGAGACTTCGCTGAGCCGAGAGCGCTTGCTCCGGCTGTATAAGGAAATTAAGGGCGAATCGCCTTCCAAGGGGATGCTGCCTTACTCGACCGATTGGTTCATGAGCTGGCAGCCGAATATCCATTCGTCCCTGTTCATGGATATCTATCAGTTCCTGGTCAGGAACGCCGGGATCGACGGCGTGCAGGCGCTGATCACCGCTTACCGTTTGTATCTCGACCAGATGCAGGGCATCGACGGCGCCGAGCCGGTGCTGAGCATCACCCGTGCCTGGTTTCTGGTGCGCTTCTTCAAGGCAGGGATGCTGCAACTCGTTCCATGCAAGGAGTGCGGCGGCCACTTTGTGACGCATGCGGATGACTTGCATAACAACTACGTGTGCGGCATTTGCCATCCTCCCGCACGAGCCGGAAAAACCAAGGCGGCCAAGCTGGCTGACCTCGCCGCCGCAGCCTGAATTCCATAACTCCTTCGCCAAGCTGACTTCGCTATCGATTGTCAAGGGGCGGCGGCTTCCCATATGCCATCCAAGTGGCTGCCCGTATTGCAGATTTGCTTTAGAATGCGTATGAGGCACGGCTCGCAAGCTGACAATGATGGCGCCGGCGAGCCCCCTTGGCAGGGATAAAAAATAACAGGGAGCGAAGAGTATATGCTAGTCATCGTCGGTTATGTCGTGGTGTTGGGCTCGGTGTTCGGAGGCTTTGCGTTGGCCGGCGGGCATCTGGGCGCACTGTTCCAGCCAGTGGAGTTGCTGATGATCGGCGGAGCCGCGCTAGGCGCCTTTTTTGTGGGCAATTCCGGCAAGGCGATCAAGGCTACGTTGAAAGATCTGCCGTCGGTACTCAAAGGCCCCAAATACACCAAAGAAACATACATGGAGCTGATGTATGAGCTGCTCGGCAAAGTGCGCAAGGAAGGGTTGATGTCGATCGAGGGCGATGTCGAGAAACCCGAAGAAAGCCCGATCTTCGCCAAATACCCCAAAGTCCTCTCCGATCATCATGTGGTCGAATTCATGACCGATTATCTGCGCATCATGGTCAGCGGCAACCTGAATGCGATGGAGATCGAGAATCTGATGGATGTCGAGATCGAGACGCATCACCATGAAGCGCTGGTGTCCTCCCATGTGATCGCCAAACTGGGAGATGCGATGCCAGCCTTCGGTATCGTCGCGGCGGTGATGGGCGTGGTGCATACCATGGAGTCGGTCGGCATCCCTCCCTCCGAATTGGGGATATTGATCGCCCACGCGCTGGTGGGCACCTTCCTCGGCATCCTGCTGGCTTACGGGTTTGTGGGTCCATTGGCCACGCTGCTGGAGCAGAAGGCCGAAGAGGGCACCAAGATGTTCCAGACCATCAAGGTCACGTTGCTGGCCAACCTCAATGGCTATGCGCCGGCGATGGCCGTCGAATTCGGCCGGAAGGTGCTGAACTCCACCGAGCGTCCGGGCTTCATCGAGCTGGAACAGCACGTCAAACAGAAACGCTAAGCGAGCGCGGAGACCGGCATGGCCGATGACAGGAACAAGAAACCCATCGTCGTAAAGCGCATCAAGAAGGTGGTGGGCGGGCATCATGGCGGTGCATGGAAGATCGCCTATGCCGACTTCGTGACGGCGATGATGGCGTTCTTCCTTCTGATGTGGCTGCTGGGTTCGACGGCCAAGGGCGATCTGCAGGGGATCTCCGAATACTTCAAAACGCCGCTCAAGGTTGCCCTGATGGGCGGAGAGGGCAGCGGCGACAGCACCAGCATCATCAAGGGCGGCGGAAAAGACCTGACGCGCAGCGAGGGGCAGGTCAAGTCCGGCGCGCAGGTCGAAGAAAAGAAAGTCGTCGATATCAAGGCGGCGCAGCAGGAAATATTGCGTATCGAGCGCGAGAAGGAAGTCGAAAAGCTCAAGGAGCTGAAGACCAACATCGAGAAGGTGATCGAGAACAACGCCAAGCTGCAGAAATTCAAGAACCAGATCCTGCTCGACATCACCAGCGAAGGGCTGCGCATCCAGATCGTTGATGAGCAGAACCGCGCGATGTTCCAGAGCGGACGCGCACAGCTCGAACCCTACACCAGGGAAATTCTGCACGAGATCGGCAAGACACTGAACGAGGTGCCCAACAAGATCAGCCTGTCCGGCCATACCGACGCTGCTCCCTACAGTGGAGGTGGCAAGGGCTACAGCAACTGGGAGCTGTCCGCGGACCGGGCCAATGCATCGCGCCGCGAGTTGATCGCGGGCGGCATGGCGGAGGACAAGATCGTGCGCGTGGTGGGCTTGTCGTCGGCCGTGCTGTTCAACAAGGACGATCCGCTGAGTCCGGTCAACCGCCGCATCAGCATGATCGTGATGAACAAGAAGGCCGAAGAGGCTGCGCGCCACGATGGCGGCAAGGTCGGCGTGGAAGCCGAAGCGAACGATGAAAAACTTGGCGACACCATCAAGCAAGGCGTGGGCTCGCTTCCACCTGCGCCGATGCCTCCTGCCAAGGTCAATTGACGCGCTGCTGCCGATTCCCCGTTCTGAACCAACTTCCTGGCGACATTGTCGCGGGGGCATCCCTTCCCTGAATTCCGCCTGTGTTGTTCCGGTCGGGCGAGCAACCAAACGGCAGGTTTAATCATGAACCGGGATGTAGGAATTTTGCCTACACGAGTTGTAGGAAGCTCGCCTAAACATCCGAATTGAAGAGGTTTTTTATCGCTGTTCGCCTAAAGAAAATTGATTTGTTGCCGTTAGAGTACAGACCATAACGGGATTCCCCCATGCAGTCCGGCACTCAGGAGAGGACAAAAATGAATAATTGGTGGAGCAGGCTTTCGCTCAAGAACAAGCTGCAGATTCCCATCCAGCTGATTCTGCTGGCGATCATGGTGATCGCGCAGCGCGCCGCGCTGGACAAGTTCGAAGCGCGGGTGTTTGAGGAAACCAGGCAAAAAGCCGCAGTCGCCGCCGACGGTGTGCTGAACGGGCTGAACATGCTGATGCTCAATGGCATCATTAGCGATGCCGACCAGCGTGCGCTGTTCGTCCACAAGATGGGCGCGTCTGACAAAGTGCTGGACTTGCGTGTCATCCGCAACAAGCCGGTGCAAGATCAGTTCGGCCCTGGGCTGCCTTCCGAGCAGGCACAGGATGAGATGGACAAACTCGCTTTGGCCTCCGGCAAGGAGCAGACCAGCTTGCAGAGCAAGAATGGCGCGCAAGCCTTGCGCGTGGTGGTGCCGTTCATCGCCAGAAAAGATTTCCGCGGCACCAATTGCCTGATGTGCCATACCGTCCCGGAAGGAACGGTCAATGGCGCGGCCAGCATCACCGTGGATATTTCCGATGAGCTGGCAGTGATCCGCAAGGCCAACATGGTGCTTTGGGGGGCGCAGGTCGTCGTGCAGATATTCCTCTACTTCCTTATCGGCTGGCTGATCAGTTTCGTCATTCGCCCCACCCGCGAGTTGCAAAAAGCCATGCAGACCATGCAGGCCGATAGCGACCTGGCCAAGCGTGTCGCGGTGCGCAGCGAAGACGAGATCGGCAAGACCGCGCAGGCATTCAACGAACTTACCGGCAGTTTCCAGGTCGCCGTGAGCCAGGTCGAAGGGCATGCCACCCAGGTGGCCAGCGCCGCGCACTCCCTGGCGCAGGATGCCGAGCAGCTTGCTCAAAGCGCCCAGTCACAGAGCGATGCGGCTGCCGCCACGTCAAGTGCGGTGGAGCAGGTGAGCGCGAGCATCGCTCAGGTCGCAGAGGGGGCCAATCATGTGGCCCGGCTGTCGCACGAGAGCCTGGAGCGTGCCAATCGCGGGCAGGAGAGCCTGCAGGAGATGGTGCAGGAGCTGGAGCGTGTGGAGAGCGCGGTCAAGGAGATAGCGACCTCGGTGGGCGAATTCGTCAGCAACACCCAGAGCATCACCAACATGACGCAGCAGGTGCGCGACATTGCCGAGCAGACCAACCTGCTGGCATTGAATGCGGCGATCGAGGCGGCGCGTGCCGGCGAACAGGGCCGCGGTTTCGCCGTGGTGGCGGACGAGGTGCGCAAGCTGGCGGAGAAGTCCGCCCAATCGGCCACGCAGATCGACGAGGTGACGCAGTCGTTGGGGGCGCAATCGGGCCAGGTCGAAAAGACCGTGCAGCGCGGCATGAGCGCATTGCAGAGCAGTCAGGAGCACATCCGCGAGGTGACGGGGGTGCTGGTCGAGGCGAACACATCGGTGGATAGCGTCAATCGCGGCCTGGAGGAGATCTCCGTTTCCATCAACAGGCAGCGCGATGCCAGCCAGGAGATCGCGCGCAACGTCGATCAGATCGCCATGATGGCGAGCCGCAGCAACGACGTGGTCAAGCGCACGGTGGAGGCGGTGAAATCGATGGAGTCGCTCTCCGAAAATCTCAGCAAGACTGTCAGGCGTTTCAAGGTTTAGAACTATAGGCGATCAACCGTACAGGTGAATGAAATGAATAATTGGTGGAGTGCCCTTTCGATCAAGAACAAGCTGCAGATTCCCATCCAGCTGATATTGCTGGTGGTGTTGATCAGCGCGCAGCGCTGGGCTTTCGACCAGTACGAGGCACGTGTGCTGGAAGATGCGAAGAACCGAGCGGCGATCCCCGCGGACGGGGTGTTCAATGGCCTGAACATGATGATGCTGAACGGCACCATCGGCGATGCCGAGCAACGGCGTCTGTTCGTCAAGAAGATGGCGGCTTCCACCAATGCGGAAGAGCTGCGTACCATCCGCGGCAAGCAGGTTCAGGAACAGTTCGGGCAGGCGCAGCCCGACGAGCAGGCCAAGGACGAACTCGATCGTTCTGCGTTGCAGACCGGCCAGCGGCAGAGCGAGTTGGTCGACCATGAGGGGAAACGGATATTGCGCGTGGTCGAGCCGTTTGCGGCGGCCAGGGATTTTCGCGGCACCGGCACCAATTGCCTGCAGTGTCACACCGTCGAGGATGGCGCGGTGATCGGTGCGGTCAGCGTCAGCCTGGACATGACCGCAGAATACGATGCGATGAACCGTGCCAGCGCAATCCTGTGGGGCGGACAGTTGCTGATCCAGCTGGTACTGTTCTTCGTGATCGGCTGGCTGATCAACCAGGTGACCCGGCCCACCCGTGAGTTGCAGCAGGTCATGCTGGCGATGCAGGCCGACGGCGACCTGACGCGCCGCGTCACGGTGCGCAGCAGGGACGAGGTGGGGCAGATGGCGGTTGCGTTCAATGCCCTGATCGACAGCTTCACGACCATCATCCGGCAGGTGCTCGGCAATGCAGACAATGTGAGCAAGACGGCCAGCCGCATCGCCGCTACGTCGGCGGGTATCACCCGCAGTTCGCAGGCGCAGAGCGAGGCGGCCTCTTCCACCGCGGCCGCGGTGGAAGCCGTGACTGTCAGCATCAATTCGGTGGCGGAAAATACCGAGGCCGTGCACAACCTCTCCGAGAAAAGCCTGCAACAGACCGAGGAGGGGAACCGCAGCGTGGCGGAGATGGTGCATGAGATCCAGAGCATCGAAAATACCGTGCAGCAGATCGCGCAGGCGGCCGACGAGTTCGTCGAGAGCGCTCGCACCATCGCCAGCATGACCCAGCAGGTCAAGGACATCGCAGACCAGACCAACCTGCTGGCGCTGAACGCGGCGATCGAAGCGGCGCGCGCCGGCGAGCAGGGACGCGGCTTCGCCGTGGTGGCCGACGAGGTGCGCAAGCTGGCGGAGAAATCCGCACAGTCGGCAACCGAGATCGATAAGGTGACCAGCAAGCTGGACGAGAAGTCGAGTCGCGTCGAACAGGCCATCGCCTCCGGAGCGCAGTCCTTGCAAACCACGCACAAGCATGTCGAGAAGATGTCCGTTGTGCTGAGCGAGGCGGGATCGGCGGTCAGGGAGTCGAACGTGGGAGTCGGGGAGATCGCGGTGTCGGTCGCCGAGCAGGGCAGGGCCAGCAGCGAGATCGCGCGCAATATCGAGCAGATCGCCAAAATGGCCGAGAACAATTACGTTGCGATCGAGCAAACGGGGCGGGACATCGGCGAGCTGGAGCGCATGGGTGTCGAGTTGCAGGGCGCGGTCGCGCGGTTCCGGGTGTAACGTCCGAGAGCGCCAGTCGAGGTACAGGAGGAGCGAATCATGCAAAAGAAAATGCTAGCTTTGGTCGGGTTGTTCGCCCTTTCCATCGTCGCCATCATCGCGTTGTCCTGGATCGGGATGAACAAGCTCGGCAAGCTCCAGGAAGAGAGTTATGCCCGTGCCGAGGAGAGCGCCCAGGCGACAGCGGCTGCCTCTATAGGCTTGGAGATGTACCAGGCTGCCGCCGAAAGTGTGATCAATATCGATCTGGCAGCAAGCACCAAAGCCTGGCAGGAAACCAAGGGGGCCGCAGCCAAACGGCTGGAGGCCATTGCGCAAATCGTCGATACCGACGAGGAGCGGCAGTTGGTCAAGGACGCGCAGCAGGCTTACCGCGATTTCGTCGATATTTACGAAAAGGAGATGCTGCCGCTGTTGCGTACGGCGCAAAAAGACATGACGGCGGTTGCGGCGGTTGATGACAGGCTGGATGCCAAGGAAACCGTGATCGACAAAAACATGTACAAGATTCGGGACTCACTGAACAATGAAGGCCGTGCCGCACAGGAATTGTTCGTTTCCTCTCACAATACGACCACAACCGAGTTGCTCGTGATCGGCATTGCAATCCTGGTCGCGGCAGTTCTGTTCGGTCTGGGTATAACACGCAATGTCCTGCGCCAACTGGGCGGTGATCCTGCGGAGGTGGCTCAGGTGGTGAACACGATGGCCTCCGGCAACTTTGCGATGGCGTCCCGTCATCGGCCCGTCGCGGGCAGCTTGCTGGCGGATGCTTACCAGATGCAGGCGGCGTTGCGCGACATGATAGGCAAGATCAAGAACCAGGCCGATCAGGTCGGAGACATGGCGCACAGCCTCGCGGCCTCGGCCAAGCAGATCGCCGAGAACGTCAACCATGAGTCGGATGCGGTGAGCGGCATGGCAGCCGCGATCGAGGAAATGAGCGTGTCCACCACGCATATCAGCGATCAGGGCGGAAACGCGAAGCGTATCGCCGACGAGTCGCGCAGCAGCGCAGCGCAGGGCGCGCAAGTGGTCAACCGGACGGTATCGGGGCTGCTGGCGACTGCGCAGGAGATCGAGAGTGCCTCCGGCGAGGTGTCTCGCCTCGGCGAAAATGCGTCGCGCATCAGCGATGTGGTGAATGTCATCAAGGAGATCGCCGACCAGACCAACCTACTGGCGTTGAATGCAGCGATCGAGGCGGCGCGAGCCGGCGAGCAGGGGCGCGGTTTTGCCGTGGTGGCGGACGAGGTGCGCAAGCTGGCCGAGCGCACCGCCAATGCGACCAACGAGATCAATGAGATGTCCGCCAGGATCGGTGAAGTGGCGAACAACGCCCTGGGCGGCATGGACAAGGTGGTGAATACGACCCGCCAGGGTGTGGCCGATGCCGAAACGGCTCAGGGCTCGATCGCATCCATCCAGCAGAGCTTCGGCGAGGTGTCCGGGGTGATCGACGATATTTCCGCCGCGCTTGCCGAACAGAACATCGCTTCGACCGATCTGGCGAAGAGCACGGAGCGCGTGGCGCAGATGTCCGAGGAGAATTCCAGTGCGGCGCAAAGCCTGTTGCAGCTGGCGAATGCGCTCGAAGAAAAGGCCGCGCAGGTGCGCGGTGCGGTAGAAGTGTTCAGGGTCTAGGTGATTATCATGCAAAACAAAAACGCACACGTTACGCAAAAGGAGGTGCCTTTCCCGCCAGGGAAGGTGTTGATCTCCAAGACCGACATCAAGGGCATCATCACCTACGCCAATGACGCGTTCGTGGCCATCTCCGGTTACACGCGCGAGGAGCTGCTCGGCAAGAACCACAACATCGTGCGCCACCCCGACATGCCGCCGCAGGCATTCAAGTGGCTGTGGAACACGCTGAAAGCGGGGCGCCCGTGGCGCGGCGTGGTAAAGAACCGTTCCAAGAACGGCGACCACTACTGGGTGCGCGCCACCATCGCGCCCATCATCGAGAACGGCAGCATCACCGGCTACGTGTCAGTGCGCCGTCCGCCCACGCGCGAACAGGTTACCGATGCGGAAGCGCTGTACCGGAAGCTGAATGCGAGCGGCGCGCCGGTCATGTCGAAATACGAGCGGCTGAAGTTCAAGAACTGGCCGCTGACCGCCAAGATGCAATTGCTGATCCAGGCGACGCTGATCATCGTGTTGAGTATGGCGCAGGTTTATATTTCCTCGAATCTCAGGAGCGAATCGAAACTGCTGGCCACCGAGAAGGGGGAGCAACTGGCCAACGAGATCATCGACAGCTCGAACATGCTGATGGTGACGGGGCAGATCGGCGACGCGGGCAACCGCCAGTTGCTGATCAAAAAGATCGATTCGTCCAGCGACGTCAAATCGGCGCAGATCGTTCGCACCAAGCCGGTGGTGGATATGTATGGTCCCGGCCTGGCTGAAGAGCAGATCAAGGATGAAGTGCAACGGCAGGTGATCGAGAGCAAGCAGCAAAGCGTGGCCTTTACCAAGGACGCCAACGGATTGCCGATCTTGCGGGTGGTGACGCCGGTGGTGGCGAGCAAGGATTTCCACGGCACCGATTGCACCGGCTGTCATGCCGTGGCGGAAGGCACGGTGCTCGGGGCGACCGACGTGGTGATCGACATGAAGCCGGACTATGATCGCATCCACCGTATGGAGATGCAGACGATAGGCGGCCAGATCGCCTTGCACATCTTCCTGTTCTTCTTCATCGGCTATTGCGTCAATCGCTATGTCGACCGCCCGGCCAATGCGGTCAAGCGGGAGTTCAGGAACGTCATGGAGGGCAATCTCGACAGCGAGCTGGATATCTCCATCTGGGATGAGATGGGCTTCCTGTTGTGCGAGATCCAGACCATGCAGACCTATCTGCGCACCATGGTGGACGAGATTGTGACGCCGGTGGCGCAGATCCAGAAACGCATCGAGGACATGGACGCCAGGGTGTCCGGTGTGGCGGACAATGCGGTGACCGAGCAGGATCATATCCAGCAGATCGCCAGCACGATGGAGGAATTCAGCCAGTCGGTCGCCGAAGTGGCGAACATGGCCGACGATTCGCTCAAGGACGCGCGGGCGATGCAAAAGATCGTCGAGGAAAACAATCGCAACATGGAGCTCAGCATCGCCGCAACCAGCAAGGTGTCGGATACCGTGCAGTCTTCCAGCAAGACGATCTCCGATCTGGGGGCGTCCATCGAGAAGATCGGTGTGATCGCGAATGCCATCAAGGATATCGCCGACCAGACCAATCTGCTGGCGTTGAATGCGGCTATCGAGGCGGCGCGTGCCGGCGAGCAGGGGCGCGGTTTTGCGGTGGTGGCGGACGAGGTTCGCAAGCTTGCCGAGCGCACGGCCACCAGCACCAAGGACATCGCCAAGACCATCGGCGAGATCAATGCGATCTCCGAAGCGGCGGTGCAATCCATGCACGGTGCGGTGTCCGAAGTCGAAAGCAGCATAGGCCTGATCCGCAAGAACGGCGAGGGGCTGAAAGAGATCATGAGCGCCTCGGTCAATGTCGCCGAACGCGTCGACCACATCGCCATGGCGTCCCGCGAACAATCGGCTGCCGGCGAGAGTGTGGCGAACAGCCTGGAGCGCATCACCGGCCTGGTGGACAACAATACCCATTCCGCCAAGGATGCCAAGGCCGCAGCGGAAGAGCTGGCCAGCTCGGCCGATGAATTGCGGAAGGCAGGGTATCCGTTGACCAAGTGCGGGCTTGGGTGAGGGACATTTACAAGATGGTTTTGTCATTAAACCGTGCCATGGCGGCGAAGCGATGGATGCCCGGGGAAGACCGGGTGACGGATGTGGAGCTTCAAGAGAGGAATGAGAAATGTCGGACCTGTTAAAAAATATTGATGCGCGAACCAAGCTGGCGGGAACCAACAAGCTGGAGATTCTGATGTTCACGCTCGGGCACGACAAGCGCACCGGGCGCGAGGAGACCTACGGCATCAACGTATTCAAGGTGCGCGAGGTGATGCGCATCCCGCAGATCACCCGTGCGCCGGAGATGCCGGAGTCGGTAGAGGGCATGGTCAGCCTGCGCGGTGCGCTGGTGCCGGTGATCGACCTGGCCAAATATGCGGGCGTCGATTCCGAGGACAAGCCGGAGATCATGATCGTCACCGAATACAACGGCCATACACAGGGCTTCCTGGTCAAGGCGGTGGACAACATCCTGCGCCTGGATTGGTCGGCGATGCGCGTGCCGCCCGCGATGCTGGTGGCGCAAATGGGCGGACTGGTGACGGCGATCACCGAATTGAAGGATGGCCGCCTGGTGATGATGATGGACGTGGAAAAGGTGCTGTCTGAGACCAGCCGTTTCGATGCCGACGATTTGATCCTCAAGAGCGTGAAGCCGCTGGACAAGGAGGACCGTACGGTGTTCTTCGCCGACGATTCCTCGGTGGCCAGGCACCAGATCGCGCGCACCCTGGACGCGATGGGCGTGAAATACATCGCCGCGATCAACGGCCGCCAGGCGTGGCTGGAACTGTCGAAGATGGCGGATTACGCGGATGCGACCCATACGCAGGTCAGGGACATGGTGCAGGTGATCCTCACCGACGTGGAGATGCCCGAGATGGACGGTTACATGCTGACGCGCAAGATCAAGTCGGACAAGAGATTCAGCGGCATACCGGTGCTGATGCACTCGTCGCTTTCCAGTTCGTCTAACCAGCAACTCGGCAAGACCGTCGGGGTGGACGAGTATGTGCCGAAGTTCGAGCCGCAGAAGCTGGCTCAGACGTTAGCGCGGTTGTTGGCTTGATATCCCGGCAACGCATGCGAGGAGAGGAATGATGAGTTATACAGAAGACATGTTGGGTGGCAATCAGGATAGTTTGCTGGACCATATCGATGCACGCACCAATCTGGCCGGCACCAACAAGATGGAGATCCTGTTGTTCGGCTTGGGCAGCGACGAAAAATTCGGCATCAACGTGTTCAAGGTCAAGGAGGTGTGCCAGGCCGGCAAGATCACCCGCACGCCGAACATGCCGCACGGCGTGGACGGCATCGTGAGCCTGCGCGGCCACGTGATGCCGGTGCTGAACCTGGCCAAATTCATGGGGGCGCCGGGGGGCGAGAGCAACCAGACCATGCTGGTCGCCGAATACAACCGCCATATCCTCGGATTCCTGGTGAAAGGGGTAGACCGCATCATCCGCGTCGATTGGGACAAAGTGCGCGCTACCGAGGGGATGCTCTCGGACAAGGGCGCGCTCATCACCGCCATCACCGAACTGGAGGACGGCTCGCTGGTGTCCATCCTCGATGTCGAGCAGATACTGGCGAATGCGTTCGGCGAGGGCGTGGTCGGCAACGTGGAGCGGGTGCATTCCGACCGCGAACTGTGCATCTTCTTCGCTGACGATTCGCTGGTGGCGCGCAGGAAGATCGGCGAGGTGCTGGACAAGATGGGGGTCAAGCACATCCAGGCGAACAATGGCCGCGAGGGCTGGGACCGGCTCAAGGCGATGGCGGACGCCGCGCAAAGCGCCGGAACCAACCTGCACGACCAGATCCAGGTGATCCTGACCGATGCGGAGATGCCGGAGATGGACGGCTACGTGCTGACCCAGAACATCAAGGGCGACCACCGTTTCGACGACATCCCGGTGGTGATGCATTCGTCGCTGTCCTCGGATGCGAACCGCGCAATGGGCAAGCGCGTCGGGGTGGACTATTACGTGTCGAAGTTCGATTCGCTGGTGTTGTCGGAAACGTTGCGTCCGTTGCTGGTTTGATGCCGCAGGTTGCGTAGGGGCGGGTTTCAGATCCGCCCGTACATAAGGAGAAGGTTGTGGGAATAGAAGATACAAAATTTCTGGTGGTGGACGATTTCTCCACGATGCGCCGCATCGTGCGCAACCTGCTCAAGGAGCTGGGGTTCGTCAACGTCCAGGAGGCGGAAGACGGAGTCGATGCGCTGGCCAAGTTGCGCGCCGATAAATTCGATTTCGTAGTGTCCGACTGGAACATGCCGAACATGACTGGCATCGAGTTGTTGCGCAACATCCGCGCGGATGCCAATCTCAAGCACTTGCCGGTCCTGATGGTGACGGCTGAGGCGAAGAAGGAGAACATCATCGAGGCGGCACAGGCGGGTGCCTCGGGTTATGTGGTGAAGCCGTTCACCGCGGCGACGCTGGATGAGAAGCTGAAGAAAATTTTTCAAAACATGCAAAAGTGAGTGATGCCATGGCTACCAATACTGCAACCCAAGATTCCGACGATCTCGAGGCCCTGTTCGACAGCATCGTCGCCGCGAACACTGCGGAATCCGCGCCGCAGGGCGCCGCCAACGAAAGCCCGGCCGGCAGCGCGGACAACAGCAAGGTGATCAACCAGATCGGCCAGATGGCGCGCACGCTGCACGACACCTTGCGCGAACTGGGCTTGCAGAAGGAGATCGAGAAGGCCGCCTCCACCATCCCCGATGCGCGCGACCGCCTGAATTACGTGGCGACGCTGACGCAACAGGCGGCGGAGCGCGTGCTGAACGCGACCGAGGCGGCGCAGCCGGTGGTGGAGAAGATGGAAGTCGAGGCGCACCGCCTGTCCAAACAATGGGAATTGCTGTTCGAGAAGAAGCTGGATGTCGAGCAGTTCAAGAATCTGGTCACGCAGACCCATGCCTTCCTGTATGAAGTGCCGAAGCAGACCAAGGTGACCAATACCTACCTCATGGAGATCATGATGGCGCAGGATTTCCAGGACCTGACAGGGCAGGTCATCAAGAAGATCATCGAGGTGACGCAGAACATGGAACAGCAGCTGCTGGCGCTGTTGCTGGAAAATGCGCCGGCCTCGGTCAAGGCAGAGATCAACACCGGGCTGCTGAATGGCCCGGTCATCAATCCGGCAGGGCGCACGGATGTGGTGAGCAACCAGGATCAGGTGGACGATTTGCTGGAAAGTCTGGGATTTTAACTGTAGGTCGGACTTCAGTCCGACAAGGTGCGTCGGGTTAAAACCCGACCTACAAGGAGTGTAAACATGAACGACTTCGTTGGAATGGAAGAGCTGCTGCAGGATTTCTTGCTGGAAGCCGGGGACATGCTCTCCGAGGTGGACAGCAAGCTGATGGATCTGGAGAAATACCCCGAGGACAGCAAGCTGCTCAATGAGATATTCCGCGGTTTCCACACCATCAAGGGCGGCGCGGGCTTCCTCAATGCGACCGAGCTGGTGACCCTGTGCCACCTCACCGAGAACCTGTTCGACAAGCTGCGCAACCGTGAACTCACCCTGAGCGCGGAACTGATGGATGTGATCTTCGCCGCAACCGCCGAGGTGCGCAGGATGTTCGGCGCGTTGCAGCAAAGCCTGCAACCCAGCGCGGCTCCGGCCGACGTGATCGACGGCCTGAAGGCCGCATTGAGCGGGAAGGCCATCGCGCCGGTTGCGAAGAGCGCTGCACCTGCAGCCGCTCCGGCGCCAGCACCAGGTGCATCGGCTCCAGCGGGGGCGGATGGCGTGGATTGGGAAAAACTGTATAACGCGCTGACCGGTGGCAGCGACATCGTCGCGCAGGTTGGTGCGAAACGCGACCCGGAAGAGATCAAGCAGGCGATCAACGAGGAAGAGTCCACCAAGAAGGCCTTCGGGCGCCGCGCCAGCGACGTGCCCGGCGCGACTGTGGGCCGCCGCGAGGGCGACGTTCCGGCGAAGGAAGCGAAGGAGTCCACCATCCGCGTGGACACCGACCGGCTGGATCAGGTGCTGAACCTGTCCGGCGAGATCGGCCTGACCAAGAACCGCCTGACCCACTTGCGTTCCAACATCATGCAGGGCCGCAACGACGCGGACACCCTGCGTGAACTCGACCAGTCGGTCAGTCAGCTGGACATGCTGGTGGTGAACCTGCAGAACGCGGTGATGAAGACGCGCATGCAGCCCATTGGCCGGCTGTTCAAGAAATACCCGCGCCTGGCGCGCGACCTGGCTCGCTCGCTGGGCAAGGACGTGGAACTGGTGCTGTCCGGCGAAGAGACCGAGATGGACAAGACCATGATCGAGGACCTCAACGATCCGCTGGTGCACCTGGTGCGCAACGCGGTGGACCACGGCGTGGAAACGGTGGAAGGCCGTATCGCCGCCGGCAAGCCGGAGAAGAGCATGGTCGAACTTTCCGCGCGTCAGGAAGGCGACCACATCCTGATCACCATCGCGGACGACGGCCGCGGCATGCGTCCCGAAGTGATCCGCAACAAGGCGGTCGAAAAAGGACTGATCACCAACGAGATCGCCAATACTCTGGACGAGAGCCAGTGTCTGGAACTGATCTTCCTGCCGGGCTTCTCGACCAAGGACGAGATATCCAGCGTGTCCGGGCGCGGCGTGGGCATGGACGTGGTGAAGACCAACATCCAGAAGCTCAACGGCTCTATCGCCATCCACTCCGAGCCCGGCAAGGGCAGCGTGTTCACCATCACCCTGGCGATCCTGCCGGTGCTGATCCTGCGCCTGGGCGAGCAGTCGTTCGCCGTGCCGCTGTCGATGGTGCGCGAGATCCTGTCCGTGACGCCGGAGCAGTTGCAGCAGGTTTCCGGCAGGGCGACCATGGTGGTGCGCGGCGAGGTGCTGCCGGTGCTGCCGCTGGCGCAGCTGATCGGCTGGGAGCAAAGCGGCTCACCGGAAGTGGGCGTGCTGATGCAGTTCGGCAACAACAGCTTCATCCTGTCGGCGGATGGCTTCGCCGGGCACGATGATGTTGTGATCAAGTCGCTGGACACCTTCCGGCCCAAGGGCGTGGCGGGCGTGACCATGTCCAGCGAGGGCGACATCGTGCTGATCCTCGACATCAAGGAGCTGCTCAGCGACGTGCGCGGACATTGATGACTACGCCGCTAACGCGCGAATTCCACTTCACCGCGCAGGACTTCCAGCTGATCCGCAAGCTGATCCGCGAGCATGCCGGGATCGCGCTGGGCGACACCAAGCAGGAACTGGTATACAGCCGCCTCGCCAGGCGGCTGCGCGCGACCGGCATCAAGACCTTCGCCGAGTATCTGGAGCGCTTGCAACGGGGCGATGAGGCGGAGTGGGAGGCATTCACCAATTCGCTGACCACCAACCTCACTTCGTTCTTCCGCGAGGCGCACCATTTCCCCGTTCTGGCCGAACACCTGCGCAAACTGGGCACGGCGAGGCCCATCGTGCTGTGGTGCTCCGCCTGTTCGACGGGGGAAGAGGCCTATTCCATGGCGATGACCGCGGTGGAGGCATTCGGCGGCTTTGACTGTCCGGTCAGGATCATCGCCTCCGACCTTGATACCAGGGTGTTGCAGAGCGCTCGCACCGGCCGCTACAAGCTGGAATCCGTGATCAAGATGTCGCCAGCGCAGATCGACAGATTCTTCGTGCGCGGCAAGGGCGAGGATGCCGGCTTCGTGCAGGTGCTCCCCGAGCTTCAGCGCATGGTCAGCTTCCAGCGCATCAATCTGCTGGACGGCAGCTGGCCGATACGCGAACAACTGGATGCGATCTTCTGCCGCAATGTGATGATCTATTTCGACAAGGATACGCAACTGGCGATACTGAAAAAGTTCGCTCCCCTGTTGCGGAGCGACGGCCTGCTGTTCGCGGGCCACTCCGAGAGTTTCTACCACGCCGATGCCTGGTTCAAGCTGCGCGGCCACACCGTGTACGAGCTGGCCAGGGGCCTTCGCGCATGATGGATCATGATGCCGAGCCATCGTCCGGCAGTACTCACGGCACTTTGCTGGGGAGCGGGCGGCGCATCATCGTGGTCGGCTCGTCTACCGGCGGTACGGAGGCGCTCAAGGTGTTCCTGACGGGGATGCCGGCGCATGCACCGGCCATCCTGATCGCGCAGCATATGCCCGAATCGTTCACACATTCGTTCGCCGCGCGGCTGGACGGCCTGTGCCGGATGCGGGTGAAGGAGGCCGAGCACCACGAGGTCATCCAGCCGGGGCATATCTACCTCGCCCCCGGCCATTCCCACCTGTTGCTGGAGCGCTGCGGCGCAGGGTATTGCACGGCGCTGAGCAAGGACCCGCCGGTGAATCGACACCGGCCTTCGGTCGAGGTGCTGTTCCATTCCGCCGCGAAGTTGCTGGGCAGCAATGCCGTCGGCGTGATGCTGACCGGCATGGGCAAGGACGGCGCGGCGGCGATGCTGGAGATGCGCCGCGCCGGGGCGTACAACTTCGCGCAGGACGAGGCGAGTTGCGTGGTGTTCGGCATGCCGCGCGAAGCCATCGCGCTGGGCGCGGTGGACGAGGTCGTGCCGCTGGAAAAAATGATGGAACGCGTGCTGGCCCACCTGAAAATCGGCTAATAGCCTTCGAATACCCCCGCTATTCGCGCGATCGAACTTGCACGGGTTGCCGATAATCGCCATGACGCCGCATTGCGGCAGGGACGGCCCCCATGGCAGAAGACAGCGATCTAGAAAAAACAGAACAGCCCTCACAGCGGCGACTTGACCAGGCAAGAGAAAAAGGTCAAGTCGCGCGCTCACGCGAGCTGTCCACCTTCGCCGTGCTGCTGGCGGGCGGCGGGACGCTGTGGTTCATGGGCGATACGTTCACCCAGCACATGGTCAAGCTGCTGCACGACGGCCTGACGCTCGACCGCGAGATGGCGTTCAATCCCAGCCTGATGACCTTGCGTCTGTATGATCTTTCTCTGGAAGTGCTGATCACCTTCGCGCCGTTGCTGCTGGCGGTACTGCTGGCTGCGGCATTTTCCCCGATGCTGCTGAACGGCTGGATCTTCAGTGCCCAGGCTCTGCAGCCGCAGTTCTCCCGAATGAATCCGATCTCCGGCATCGGCCGGATGTTCTCCGCGAATTCGCTGGTCGAGCTGGCCAAGGCGATCGCCAAGTCGCTGCTGATCGGCGGCGTTGCCGCATGGGTGATCTGGCACAACAAGGATGCGGTGATGGCGCTCGGTGCGCAATCTGCGGTCGATGCCATTCCGGAAATGGGCCACCTGGTCGGTTCGAGTTTCATGATGATCGTCGGCGCGATGTTGCTGATCGTGCTGATCGATGTGCCGTTCCAGCTGTGGGATCACAACAAGAAGCTGATGATGACCAAGGAAGAGGTGCGCCAGGAATCCAAGGAGAGCGAGGGCGACCCGATGGTCAAGGGACGCATCCGCCAGTTGCAGCGCGAGGCTGCCCGTCGCCGCATGATGGCTGCGATCCCGACCGCCGATGTGGTGGTGACCAACCCGACGCACTATGCGGTGGCGCTGAAGTACGCCGAGACCGGGATGCGCGCGCCGGTGGTGGTGGCGAAAGGCTCGCATCTGATGGCATTGCGCATCCGCGAGATCGCCCGGGAGAACCATGTGCCCATCCTCGAAGCGCCGCCGCTGGCGCGTGCGTTGCACAAGCATACCGACCTGGGCGAATCCATCCCCGAGGCGCTGTATACCGCCGTCGCCCAAGTGCTGGCTTATGTCTTCCAGTTGCGCAGCTACGAAAAGCAGGGCGGAGCGCGTCCGCAGGAGCCGGGTGAATTGCCGGTGCCGAAGGAGCTCGATCCGGCCAGCCAGCCCCAGCCGCCAGGGCAGCAGGAAAAGCGCGAACTGCCGGGTTGGTAGCCCGGCGCGGCAAATAGCAGCGGAAAACCCCCCTTATTCACATCATCGCTTGCGCGGCAGTTCCAGATAATAGGCACTACCAAGGAGTCATTCCCGTCATCGGGATGACGGAACAACAGGAAGTGCGAAATGGACCTACTGCTCACACTGCAAAACTATATCAAGCGCGCCGGACTGGTCAGTATGGCCGGCCCCGTGCTGATCGTGATGATCCTGGCGATGATGGTGCTGCCGTTGCCGCCGATGCTGCTGGATATCCTGTTCACGTTCAATATCGCGATTGCCATCATGGTGCTGCTGGTCAGCATGAACACCACCAAGCCGCTGGATTTCGCGGTATTCCCCACCGTGCTGCTGATCACCACCCTGCTGCGCCTGTCGCTGAACGTGGCTTCCACCCGCATCGTGTTGCTCGAAGGCCACACCGGCCCTGCCGCCGCGGGCAAGGTGATCGAATCGTTCGGCCACTTCCTCGTCGGCGGCAACTACGCCGTCGGTATCGTGGTGTTCTCCATCCTGGTGGTGATCAACTTCGTGGTGATCACCAAGGGCGCCGGACGTATCGCCGAGGTGGGCGCGCGCTTCACCCTGGATGCGATGCCCGGCAAGCAGATGGCGATCGATGCGGACCTGAACGCGGGTCTGATCGGCGAAGACGTGGCACGCAAGCGCCGTGCCGAGATCGCGCAGGAAGCGGACTTCTACGGTTCGATGGACGGTGCCAGCAAGTTCGTGCGCGGCGACGCGGTGGCGGGCATCATCATCCTGCTGATCAACATCGTCGGCGGACTGATCGTCGGCGTGGTGCAGCACGGCCTCGATATTTCCGTGGCGGCCAAGAACTACACGCTGCTGACCATCGGCGACGGCCTGGTGGCGCAGATTCCGGCGCTGGTGATCTCGACCGCGGCTGGTATCGTGGTCAGCCGCGTTTCCAGCGAGGAGAACATCGGCCAGCAACTGGTCGGCCAATTGTTCAAGCAACCGCAGGTCATCATGCTGACCGCCGCGATCATCGGCTCGATGGGCCTGATCCCCGGCATGCCGAACTTCGCCTTCCTGCTGCTGGCCGGCTCGATGGGCGGCCTGGCCTGGTACCTGACGCAAAAGAGCGAGAAGGCGGTTGAGCTGGAGCAGGCCGAGGTTGCGGCGGCGCCGGTCGTCACCGAATCGCCCGAGGCAAGCTGGGAAGACGTCGCTCAGGTCGATGTGCTGGGACTGGAAGTCGGCTATCGCCTCATCACGCTGGTGGACAAGACTCAGGACGGCGATCTGTTGCGCCGCATCAAGGGCATTCGCAAGAAATTCACCCAGGACATCGGTTTCCTGCCGCCGTCCGTGCACATCCGCGACAACCTGGACCTGCGTCCGAACGGTTACCGCATCACCCTCAAGGGCGTGGAAATGGGCAGCGGCGAGGCTTACCCGAACCAGTTGCTGGCGATCAATCCCGGCAGCGTGAGCGGGGAACTGCCGGGCATGCAGACGCGCGATCCGGCCTTCGGTTTGCCTGCTGTGTGGATCGATCTTGCAATGCGCGACCAGGCGCAGGTGATGGGCTACACCGTGGTCGATCCGGGTACGGTGGTGGCGACGCATCTGAGCCACCTGATCAGCACGCGCGCCGCCGAACTGCTCGGCCGCCAGGAAGTGCAGCAGCTGCTCGACCACCTCGCCAAGGTCTCGCCCAAGCTGGTCGAGGACCTGGTGCCCAAGACGCTGCCGCTGGGCGTGGTGCAGAAAGTGCTGCAGAACCTGCTGGACGAGGGCATGCACATCCGCGACATGCGCACCATCGTCGAGACATTGGCCGAGTATGCGCCGCGCAGCCAGGATCCTTTCCAGCTGACCTCGCTGGTGCGCGTGGCGCTCGGCCCTGCCATCGTGCAGCAGTTCTACAACGGTGCGCAGGAGCTGCAAGTGATCGGCATGGACAAGGATCTGGAATACGTCCTGATGCAGGCGATGCAGTCCGCGCAAGGCGGCGTCGGCATCGAGCCGGGACTGGCCGACACCGTGCTGCGCGAGTCGCGCGCAGCCGCCGAGGTGCAGGAACAGATGGGCTTGCCGACGGTGATGCTGGTGCCGTCGCAGTTGCGCGACCTGCTGGCGCGCTTCCTGAAGCGGGCCGTACCGAACATTAGGGTGATTTCGCACGATGAGGTCCCGGATTTCAAATCGATCCGGGTGACCGCAATGGTAGGAGGTAGAGCATGAACATGAGAAAATTCATCGCCCCGACGGCACGTCAGGCATTGAGGGACATCCGCGACGAGCTGGGCGACGAGGCAGTGATCCTGTCCAATCGCAAGGTGGCCGAGGGCGTGGAGATCATCGCGATGGCCAACGAGGCGATCGAACAATTGACCGATCATGCTCCGGCGCAGAAAGGCGTGAAGTCTGCGGCCAAGCCGGTCGCTCATGCCGGCCTGCTGGCCATCGCCAAGTCCGTTGAACCGCAGAGTGAGCCGGTCAAGCCTGTCGCCGTTCCTCAATCCGCGATCGCGGCGCCCCAGTCTGCCGACAGCATCCTCGGCGAGATCAAGAACATGCACAGCGTGCTGCAGCAACAGCTCGCCGCAATGTCGTGGAACGACGTGCAGCAGCGCGATCCGCAGCGCGCCGGGCTGTTGCGCCGGATGCTGAATTCCGGGTTCAGCGCGTTGCTGGCACGCCAGTTGATGGACAAGCTGCCGGCCGGAAAAGAGCAGGGCGAGTCGTGGATCAAGCAGGTGTTGAAGCGAAATCTGCGCGTGGCGGGCGAGTCGGACGACATCGTCGCCAAGGGCGGCGTGTATGCATTGATCGGCCCGACCGGGGTGGGCAAGACCACCACCACCGCCAAGCTGGCGGCGCGCGCGGTGGTGCGCTACGGCGCGGACAAGGTGGCGCTGCTGACCACCGACAGCTACCGTATCGGCGCCTACGAGCAGCTCAAGATCTACGGCAAGATCCTCGGTGTGGCGGTGCATGCGGTGAAGGACACCGACGACCTGCGCCTGACGCTTTCCGCGCTCAAGCACAAGCATCTGGTACTGATCGACACCGTGGGCATGGGGCAGCGCGACGAGCGCGTGGGCGACCAGAACGAGATGTTCGACGCGACCGGCGTGCAGCGTTTGCTGCTGTTGAATGCGACCAGCAGCGGTGACACCCTGGAAGACGTGGCACGCATGTATCACAGCGAAAAAGTAATCGGCTGCATCGCCACCAAACTCGACGAAGCCGCGAGCCTCGGCGCCGTGCTGGACGTGGCGGTGCGCCATCGCCTGGTGATGCACTACATCGCCAACGGCCAGCGCGTGCCGGAGGACCTGTACCCCGTCAATCCGGATTACCTGTTGCACCGCGCCCTCAAACCGGCGGAAGAGAAGACCCCGTTCACTTTGCATGAACTGGAGTTTCCGGCGCTGATGTCCGGCGTCTCGACCGGAGAGGCCGCTTATGCGCTCTGAGATCGGGATCGATCAGGCGGAAGGGCTGCGTCGTTTGCTGCTGCGTAACCAGACGCAGGTGATCACTG
Source organism: Ferrigenium kumadai (assembly GCF_018324385.1). NCBI lineage: Bacteria > Pseudomonadati > Pseudomonadota > Betaproteobacteria > Nitrosomonadales > Gallionellaceae > Ferrigenium > Ferrigenium kumadai. Next base: position 489,185 of record NZ_AP019536.1, read on the forward strand.
TGGTGGCGGGCAAGTCCGGCATTGGCCGCACCAGCGTGACCATCAATCTGGCCTCAGCCCTGGCGCGCTCCGGCAAGGACGTGCTGGTGCTGGACGAGAACCATGCGCCGGACAATCTGCTGGATCGCCTGGGCCTGTTTGCCGGCCATGACCTGCTGGATGTGGCGCAGGGCAAGTGTCATCCCAAACAGGCGCTGCTGAAGACCAGGGGATTCGGCGTGGTGCCCGCCGCACGCGCCATGCACGAGTTGGCGTGCCTGAGTCGCGACGAGCAGCAGCGTCTCGAGGACGCGCTGACCGGCCTTAGCAACGGCGTTGACGTGATGCTGGTGGATGCCGCGATGCCTTCCCTGAGCCGCGCCGAAGGGCTGGCCGGCCGGACCGCCGTGTCGTCCAGCCTGGCGAATGGCGCGGCGTTGCTGGTGGTGGTGGACGCCACCGCCAGCGGCATCACCGAGAGTTATGCGCTGATCAAGCGGTTGGCGCTCGAGAATGCGCGCATGCGATTCGAGATCGTGGTGAACAAGGTCGCCGATGAACAGGCGGCGCTGACGGTGTTCGAAAACATGGCCAAGGTGGCGCGGCGCAACCTCGCCGTGTGCCTGGAATACTTGGGCTGCATACCGCAGGACGAGAGGCTGATGCGCGCTACCCAGCTGGGACGTCCGGTGGTCGAGGCATTCCCCACCGCCGTGTCGGCTCGTGCCTGCCTGACCATGTCGGAAAAGCTGTTGCGGTTGCCGGTGCAGCAGGATGAGGCGGAAACCGGGGTGCGCGCCATCATCCAGAGCTTGGTGCGGCAAGTGGCCCAGCCCCTACAGCGGCACAGCAGAGAAATGGCACACGTTGTAAACTAGCGGGCATGTACACGGCTATCGGATTAAACGACAAGGAACAATGCCTGCGGGATTATGCCCCGCTGGTGAAGCGGATCGCACATCAGATGATGGTCAAGCTGCCCTACAGCGTGCAGATCGACGACATCATCCAGGCAGGCATGATGGGGTTGCTGGATGCGGCCAGCCGCTACGACGAATTCCACGGTGCGCAGTTCGAGACCTATGCGACGCAACGCATCCGCGGTGCGATGCTGGACGAGTTGCGCGAGGCCGACTGGCTGCCGCGCAGCCTGCGCCGCGACATGCGCCGCATCGAAGCCGCGATCAGCCGATTGCAGCAGAAGCTGGGGCGCTCGCCGAACGAGACCGAGATCGCCAAGGAGCTGGATATGCCTCTTGCCGAATACCAGCAGCTGCTGCAGGAATCGCGCGGCGCGCAACTGGTGTATTACGAGGATTTCCACGACGAGGATCACGACGATTTCTTCGAACGCTTCGAGTTCGACAGCGATGCCGATCCTCTGGCGCTGCTCGCGGATGAGCGCTTCAGGGTCGAACTGATACGCGCGATCGAGAACCTGCCGGAGCGGGAGCGGATGTTGATGGGGATGATTTACGAGCAGGAGATGAATCTGCGCGAGGTCGGCGCGGTGTTCGGGGTGAGCGAGTCACGTGTTTCACAGTTGCACAGCCAGGCGGTGGCAAGGCTGCGCAGCTGGATGAAGGGATATTGAATCGATGGACAAGCTCACGGTATTCGGTCTGGTGATCGGGGTGGTCGGAATCATGACCGGCCAGATACTGGAGGGGGGAGATATTTCCATCCTGTTCCAGGTCGCGGCTTTCCTGATCGTGTTCGGCGGCACGCTTGGGGCGGTGATGGTTCAATCCCCACGGAAAGTGTTCGTCACGGCGATGAAGATGTCGCGCTGGGCATTCGTCACGCCGCAACTGCGCAGCCGCGAGATAGCCAGGCAATTGACGGACTGGAGCATCCTGGCCCGCAAGGAGGGCATCCTCGCGCTGGAGAGCCGCATCGCCACGGTTTCCGATCCGTTCCTGAAAAAGGGGCTGCAGCTGCTGGTGGATGGCAATAATGCCGAAAAGATCCGCGATGTGCTGGATGTGGATATCCATTCCTGGGAACAGCTGCGCTGGCAGTCGGCGCGGGTGTGGGAGGCCGCTGCGGGCTATTCTCCGACCATCGGCATCATCGGTGCGGTGCTGGGCCTGATGCACGTCATGCAGAACCTGGCCGAGCCGAGCAAGCTGGGTGGAGGTATCGCCGTGGCTTTCGTTGCGACCATCTACGGCGTGGCTTTTGCCAACCTGTTGTTCCTGCCGATCGCGAACAAGCTGAAATCCATCCTGATGCAGCAGGGGCACGTGTACGAAATGATCGTCGATGGACTCGCGGGCATCGCTAACGGGGATAACCCGCGGCTGCTCGAAATCAAGCTGCAGAGCTATCTCACCTAGGCTCGCTATCTATGGCACGCCGGAAAAAACGGGTCGACCATGACAACCACGACCGCTGGCTGATCTCCTATGCCGATTTCGTCACTTTGCTGTTCGCCTTCTTCGTGGTGATGTATTCCATCTCCTCGGTGAACGAGGGCAAGTACAAGGTGTTCAGCGATTCACTGAGCATCGCTTTCACCAATCAGCCTAAAACCAGTTCCGATATCCAGATGCTCAGCCCCGAGGAGCAGAAACTGCGGGCCTTGGTGGACCGGCGCACCGCGCGCCTGGGCGAGCAGCAGCGCAAGATACAGGAGCGCATGAAAAAGCTCGCCGGCAACCTGAACCAGGTGATGGCGTCGATGGTCAGGCAGGGGCAGGTGAATATCGTTCAGACCCGGCGCGGGGTGGTGCTGGATATCAGCGCGAGCGCCTTGTTCGGGGTGGGCGAGGCCACGTTGCAGCCGGCTTCGGTTGGTGTGCTGAAACAGGTCGCTGCCGTGCTTGCCCAGGAGGAAGATGCCATCGAGGTGGAGGGGCACACCGACGACATCCCGATCGCCACTGCGCAGTTCCCTTCCAACTGGGAGCTGTCTTCCGCGCGCGCCAGCAGCGTGGTCAGGCTGCTGATCGATAACGGTGTACCGGCAAAACGCCTGACGGTAGTGGGGCTGGCGTCGAATCAGCCCCTGGCGCCGAACAACAATCCGGAAAACCGGGCGAAGAACCGGCGCGTGACCATCACTATCGTGTCGCCTGATGTAGAACGGGTGGGTGCGCCCGGGAATGGCGCGACAGGGGGAGCCGCGCCTTAACCGCTGCCCAGCGATCTTCCGCTGCCCGGGGAGAAGCTGGGCTGCCCATCGGGGCCGTAAAGATTGGCCTTGTTCACCGCGTTGCTCAATACGGCAAGCGTTTGCTGGTTATGGCGCAACTGCATCTGGATTACCGCGCCATTGGCGTTATTGAGCAGCTGGGCGCGTTCTGCCAGGGAGAGGACTTCCTGCCAGACTGCCAATCCCTCCCGGCTGTGTGTTTCCAGCCAGGCGCGAATCGCTTCGACGGTAAGTTGCGGGAGATGCTGTTTCAGCAAGGCGCGACGCGCCTCGGCAAGTTTGTTGAGCTCAAGCGCATCCTGGGATTTTTGCTCGGACAGTTCGAGCAATTGGTCGGTATGGTTCTCCACCAGCATGACTTGCTCGCGTTCCAGCAAGGCCACGAACTTCTGCAGCGCCGCGCGTTCGGCGGTCAGCGCGGCAAGCAATGGTGAAGCGTGTTTCAACTATCGTGCCCTGTTGTCGATCAGGTCGCGCACGGTCTGAAGCAGGCGATCGGCGACGACTTCGGAATTGACCTTGAAGCGGCCATCGCTGATGGCTTGCTTGATTTCCGCCACCTTCGCCGAATCGGCGACCGGGGAGCCGGCCATGCTGCTTTCCATGCTGCGCAATTGCGTCGCCGTCGTGCCGAGCGAGACGCTGGTGCTGCCTTGTTGCGGCGCCGGGGATGACTCGGCCTTGCCCTTGTTGGCAGTGCGCGATGCCCCGTCCCCTACGGATTTGCCGGGCAGCGCATTATTGGATTTGTCGATTTTCACGGTTGTCCTCTCAATCTGACGACACTCAACATCCTGTCGTTGACCTCATATCGGCAGGCATAGGAAAAACTTTAGGGTGTTCGCGATTTTTATTTCGGTGGCGATTGTAGCGCACTTGCAACTAGGGGGTGATCTCGACCACGCCGCCGGCGCGCGCCACGCCGCTGACCACGCGCCCGGCGGCGACGCGAACCTGTACGGGCTGTCCTTCGCTTGCATTGTTCAGGGCGACGCCTTCGCTGCGTATGCTGAAACCCTTGCCTTGCACGGTCAGTTGTACCGCTTGCCCCTGCGTCACGCTGTAAGGGGCGCGCAGCATGTCCTCGCGCAACACCTGGCCGGCGGTGATGCCGTAGCGCAACACTTTGCCGATCACTTGTTTGGGGTCGGTGTATCCCGAGGCGGTCTGCGAGGTTTCGGTCGCTTGTGTGGCGATGTCGCTTTCCTGCAGCGTATGCCCCAAGGGCAACTGGCGCGTGGTGACCAGCAGGTCGAGGCTCAACCTAACTTGCACCGGGACGAAGATGCTCCAGCCGTTCTGTTCTAGGCAGCGCACCCCCACCGCCGTCCTTCCGATGAGCTGACTGCCGGCCGGCAGGAAGGCTTCGAGCCTGGCGCATTCAGGCAGCGCGATACGCCGGTCGATTTCCTCTATCTTGTAGGTGGCTTTGCCGGGCAGTGCGGCAGTTTGCTGCTGTACGAAGGCGTCCGCGACGCTCCTGATCTGCGCATGGCTTTGGGGCGCGGCCGATGCCACGGCACACGCCAGCAACAAGCTGACAAATATAAGCATTCTTTTCATGGCGGTATTGTGCGGGGCGCGGCCGGTTTAGGGAAGGGCCGGATAAGCCGGAATTGAGGCAGAAATCTGCCGCTTATCGGCAGATAGTCGCGACAGGTGCGGATTTAGTATGCCGTCCATGTAAATAGGCAAAGTGGCCGGATGGAGGGCAAGATGGTCAACAAACTGGACGATTTGACGCGCTTTCATCAAGCTGCGCTGAGCCTGCGTGCGGCGCGGCAGGAGGTGCTGGCTTCCAACATCGCGAATGCGGATACGCCGAACTATAAGGCAAGAGACATCAATTTCGCCAGCGCGCTGCAAAACGCGATGGCCGGGACATCTACCGAATTGCCGGTGGTGAAGACTTCGCCGCAGCATCTGGAGGGCAATGCGGGAGGTTCGATTCTGGGCGCCCAGATGATGTACCGCAAGCCGATCCAGCCGAGCGCCGATGGCAATACGGTGGATATGGATGTGGAGCGCGCGCAATTTACCGACAATGCATTGCGTTATGAAGCCAGCGTCCGATTCGTCAGCGAGCAGATGAAGTCGATGATGACTGCGATTCAAGGCTAAAAAGGGGTAGATCATGTCTCTGTTCAATGTCTTTAATGTGGCGGGTTCCGGAATGGCGGCGCAATCGCAGCGCCTGAACGTGGTGGCCAGCAACCTGGCGAACGCCGACAGCACCACCAGTGCCAACGGTCAGCCGTACAAGGCCAAGCAGGTGGTGTTCAGTGCGACGCCCGTGGCGGGGAGCGGAAGCTCCCAGGGCGTAAAAGTCGCGTCGGTGGTCGAGGATAATTCGCCCATGAAGATGGTCTACGACCCCAAGCACCCGATGGCGGATGCGCAGGGTTACGTGGCGATGCCGAATGTGAACGTGGTGGACGAGATGGTGAATATGATCTCCGCCTCGCGCGCCTACCAGAACAACGTGGATGTGATGAATACCTCGAAGACGCTGTTGCTCAAGACGCTGACCATCGGCCAGTGATAGATGAAAAGTCAATGACAGGAGAACGACATGGTCGACAATGTACAAAATAGCGGTTCGGCAGCGGATATATACGCTGCAATCAACGCAAAGGCGAAAGCGGGTTCCACCACGGACGCGTCCGGCGTGGCGAATACACAGGACCGTTTCCTGAAGCTGCTGGTCACGCAGATGAAGAACCAGGATCCGCTGAACCCGATGGATAACGCCCAGGTGACTTCGCAGATGGCGCAGCTCAGCACGGTGAGCGGCATCGACAAGCTGAATGCCACCCTGCAGGCGTTGAGCAGCAGCATGATGTCCAGCCAGTCGATGCAGGCGGCGGCCGGCATGATTGGCCATGGCGTGCTGGTGCCGGGCAAGGGCGTCGATCTGAGCAATGGCACGGCCTACGGCGGCGCCGATCTGACACAGTCCGTGGACAAGCTGGACGTTTCCATCTACGACAAGGCCGGTGCGCTGGTGCGCAACATCAGCCTGGGCTCGCAGCCGGTGGGTTTGGTGAACTGGCAGTGGGATGGCCGTAACGATGCCGGCATCAAGGTGGCGGATGGCAGCTACACCTTCACCGTGAATGCCACGCAGTCAGGCAATAAGGTGGATGCGGCGACGTTGCAGTTCGGCATGGTGAATAGCGTTACGCAGGACGCACAGGGGTTGGCGTTGAGCGTTGGGCAGCTGGACGGCATTGCGATGTCACAAGTCAGGCAAATTGTTTAATACAAGGAGAACATCATGGCTTTTCAGCAAGGATTAAGCGGACTGAATGCATCGGCCAAGCAACTGGATACCATCGGCAATAACGTGGCAAACGCCAATACCGTCGGTTTCAAGCAATCCCAGGCGCAATTTGCGGATTTGTATGCGACTTCCCTCGCAGGTTCGGGGGCGTTACAGGTGGGGACCGGGGTCAAGGTCGCCAACATTACCCAGCAATTCACCCAGGGCAATATCACCAATACCAGCAACTCCATGGATACTGCAATCAGCGGCCAGGGGTTCTTTCGCATGGTGGACCAGAACGGCGCCATCGTGTACAGCCGCAATGGCCAGTTCCAGCTGGACAAGAACGGTTTTATCGTCAATAACCAGGGCCATCAGGTGACCGGGTTTGCAGCCGTCAACGGCAGGATTAGCGGTGCACAGCCGACACCGATACAGATTTCCTCTGCCGATCTGACACCTAAACAGACCTCTAATCTTGCTGCCGGCGGTGTGCCGATCGGGGCCGGTTTGAATCTGGACTCGCGCTCAACTTTCCCGACCGGCCTTACTCAGGCTAAGGTGGTGGGAAACGCCGCCGCCGGCCTGACCATCCCGGCAGGCGCTACGCTCAGTGCCACGGTGGATGGCGTGGCATCCGGCGCCGTGACCATTCCGGCGGGCACCTATACTACTAGCGCAGCTTTGGCGAGCGCGGTGCAGACGGCAATGAATGCAAGCGCAGCGCTGGTCGCTGCAGGCAAGACGGTAGTAGTGACGGCGGATGCGGCCGGCATCCTTACCATGGCATCCGGTTCTGCCGGCACCGCATCTACCATCACCGCACCGGCCGGTACGGCGGCGGCTACGCTGTTCGGCGCAGCCCCCGTGTTAACTGCCACTGGAACCGGCGTGTTCAATCCTCTCGATCCGGCAACCTACAACAATTCCACTTCGTTGACGGTATATGACAGTCTGGGAAGCAGTCACATAGCTTCGCTGTACTTCCAGAGGGTTGCATCCAACACCTGGAACACTTACCTCACGGTGGACGGTGCTCAACTCCCGGCTGCGGGAACCCCGATGACGACGCTTACCTTCAATACCCTGGGGCAATTGACCGGCCCTGCTGCGGTGCCTCCGCTCTCGATTGGCCAGGTGACTTCGGCATCGTTCACCCCGGCCGGCGCGGCACCGCAAACACTGACGTTCGATTTTGCAAAATCCTCGCAATACGGCGGCAATTTCGGTGTGAACAGCATGACCCAGGACGGGTATACCTCCGGCCGTTTGAGCAGCTTTGCCACCAGCTCGGATGGCACGATACTGGGACGGTATACCAACGGTCAGACGCGCCCTCTGGGGCAGATAGCATTGGCGAACTTTACCAGTCCGCAAGGCCTGCAGCCACTGGGTAACAATTCCTGGGCGGAAACTGCATCTTCCGGCGGCCCCTTGGTCGGCGCGCCCGGTTCGAGCAGTCTCGGGGTGCTGCAGTCTTCCGCGACCGAAGATTCCAACGTGGACCTGACCGCAGAGCTGGTGAACATGATCACCGCACAACGCGTCTATCAGGCGAACGCGCAGACCATCAAGACGCAGGACGCGGTGCTGCAGACCATAGTTAACTTGCGCTAACGCGATTGAATGGACGGTTTAGGAGGGAGATATGGACAGACTGATCTACACCGCGATGACCGGTGCTTCACATGTGCTGCAGCAGCAGGCTGCGGTGTCGGAGAATCTGTCCAATGCCAACACGCCGGGTTTCCGTGCCACGCTGAACACCTTCCGTGCCGTGCCATTGGTGGGCGAGGGTTTGCCGACCCGCACCTTTGTGGTGGACTCTACCGCGGGTTCGGATTTCACTCCGGCGGCCTTTCAGCCGACCGGACGCGAGCTGGACGTGGCGGTGAACGGGGCGGGCTGGCTCGTCGTGCAGGGGCCGGACGGCAAGGAGGCCTACACGCGCAACGGCAGTTTCCAGATCACGCCGAACGGCGTGCTGCAGACCCGCACCGGCCTGAACGTGGTCGGCGACGCTGGCCCGATCACCATCCCTCCCGACACAGGAGTCACCTTCGCCAAGGACGGCACCATATCCACGGTTCCGACCGATCCGGCTCAGGCCAAATCGGCGGTCACGTTGGGCAGGCTGAAACTGGTCAGTCCGGACCCGGCCCAGCTCGAGCGCGGCGGCGACGGCCTGTTCCGCCTGAAGAGCGGTCCCGCAGCTGCCGCGAACGACAAGGTGGAAGTGGTGGCGGGTAACCTGGAAGGCAGCAATGTGAACACCGTGGAAGCGATGGTCTCGATGATCTCGCTGGCGCGCAAGTTCGATATGCAGATGAAGATGTTGCAAAGCGCGGACAACAACGCGCAACGGGCCAGCCAGATAATGAGCCTTGCCGGCTAACACGATGCACCCAATGAAAGGATAGGATCATGATACGTTCCCTGTGGATTTCCAAGACCGGTCTGGACGCTCAGCAAACCCAGATGGATGTCATTTCCAATAACCTGGCCAACGTCAGCACCAACGGCTTCAAGCGTTCGCGCGCGGTGTTCGAGGATTTGCTGTACCAGACCATTCGCCAGCCCGGCGCGCAGTCTTCTCAGCAGACCCAGATACCCTCCGGTTTGCAGATCGGTACCGGCGTGCGCCCGGTGGCTGCGGAACGCATCCACACCCAGGGCAATCTGCAGCTGACCGGTAACGAGCTGGATGTGGCGATCCAGGGGGCGGGGTTCTTTCAGGTGCTGATGCCGGACGGTTCGACCGCATATACCCGCGATGGCGCGTTCCAGATGGATGCCCAGGGCCAGTTGGTGACCGCCAGCGGTTTTCCGGTCCAGCCCGCGATCACTATCCCCCCGAATGCTCTCAAGGTCACCATCGGGCGCGACGGCGTGGTCAGCGTCACTCAGCCTGGCGTGGCTGCGCCGGTGCAGGTGGGTAGTCTGCAGCTCGCGACTTTCGTCAATCCGTCCGGTCTGATGAGCCAGGGCGAAAACCTCTATCAGGAAACCGTTTCTTCCGGTACGCCCGGCACCAATGTGCCGGGCACCAATGGTGCGGGGCTGTTGAACCAGAATTATGTGGAAACCTCTAATGTGAATGTGGTGGAGGAGATGGTGAATATGATACAAACGCAGCGTGCATACGAGATCAATTCCAAAGCGATCTCGGCGTCGGATCAGATGTTGCAGCGTTTGTCGCAAATGTAGGAGAGCAGTAATGCGTAATTTGTTGATTGCCGTTTCCATGATGCTGATGCTGGCCGGATGTGCGGCACCCTCGACCAACATCCAGCAACCGATGACGGCCAGACCGGTGGCAAAAGCGCCGGTGGCATACAATGACGGGGCGATTTTCCATGCCGGTCAGAACCAGCATCCGCTGTTCGAGGATTACCGTGCGCGCAATGTCGGCGACACAATCACCATCAATATCGTGGAGAAGACCTCGGCGAACGACAAATCGAGCGCCAGTGCGAATCACAGCAGCACGCTGGCGGCCACGACGCCGTCGATCACGCGTAATGCTGCAACGCCCAAGCTGTTGCTTACTGGCATGACGTTGTCCGGTAGTACCGGCGGCAAGTATGCCGACAACGGAGCCAGTACCGGCGCAGTGGACTTCACCGGCACCATCACGGTGACGGTGATCGAAGTGTTGTCCAATGGCAACCTGTTGGTGAGCGGCGAGAAGCAGGTGGCGGTCAATACCAACAATGAATACATCCGTTTTTCCGGCGTAGTGAACCCGACGACCATCGCGGCCGGCAACACCGTGCAGTCGACGCAAGTGGCGGATGCGCATCTCGAATACAAGGGCAGGAGTGGGGTCCTCGATACCTCCTCCGTGATGAATGTGCTGGGGCGTCTGTTCCTGTCGGTGCTGCCGTTCTAATTAAAGGACTGTGCAATGAAACGAATCCTTGTAACGCTGTTGATGATATCGGTGCTGTGGCCGTTCGCGGCAGGGGCGGACCGCATCAAGGATATGGCAAGCATCCAGGGCGTGCGCGACAACCAGCTGATCGGCTACGGTCTCGTGGTCGGCCTGGATGGCAGCGGCGACCAGACGACGCAAACACCGTTCACCGTGCAGAGCATCATCAACATGCTGACGCAGATGGGCGTCAATCTGCCGGCTGCCACCAGTCTGCAACTCAAGAACGTCGCAGCGGTGATGGTGACGGCTACCTTGCCGCCTTTTTCCAAGCCGGGGCAAACCATCGACGTGACCGCGTCTTCCATCGGTAATGCCAAGAGCCTGCGCGGCGGCACGCTGCTGATGACGCCGCTGAAGGGGGCGGATGGGCAGGTGTATGCGATGGCACAAGGCAACCTGCTGGTCGGCGGTGTGGGCGCTGCGGCCGGTGGGGCATCGGTGCAGGTGAACCACCTGAGCGTCGGGCGTGTTCCCGCGGGCGCGACCGTGGAGCGTGCCGTGCCGACACTGTTGGGGCAAGGCGAATTCATCCACCTGGAATTGAGAGCGTCGGATTTCACTACGGCGACCCGCATCGTCGAGGCGATCAACGGGCAAGTCTCACCGGATATTGCTGCCGCTCTGGATGGGCGGGTGATCCAGGTGCGCGCGCCGGCAGGCAATGAGCGAGTGGCGTTCATTTCCAGGATCGAGAACCTGGAGATCAACCCGGGGCAGGGCATTGCCAGGGTCATCATCAATGCCCGCACCGGCTCGGTGGTGATGAACCAGGCGGTCACGCTGGACGCCTGTGCCGTAGCGCATGGCAACCTCACCGTGGTGATCAACACCGAGACCCAGGTCAGCCAGCCGGCCGCAAGGTCTCGGGGGCAGACCGTGACGACCGAGCAGACCACGATAGACGTCAAGACGGACAAGGGGGGCTTGGTGCAGCTTGAAAAAGGCGTGTCCCTGAGTGACGTGGTCAAGGCGCTGAATTCGGTCGGGGCGACCCCGCAGGACTTGCTGGCCATTCTTCAGGCGATGAAGTCGGCAGGCGCGTTGCGTGCCGAACTGGAGATCATTTAGATGGTTGACCGGTTGGACATCTCCGGCAAGCTGGCTCTGGACACCCAGAGCCTGGCGCAGTTGCGCGCACAGGCCAAGAACTCGCCGGATCAGGCGCTCAAGACCGCGGCACAGCAGTTCGAGTCGGTGTTCCTGAACATGATGCTGAAGAGCATGCGCGAAGCGACGCCACAGGAAGGCATGTTCGACAGCGAACAGACACGGATGTTTACCGGCATGCTGGATCAGCAATTGGCACAGAGCATGTCCAGCCGCGGCGTGGGTCTGGCCGACATCATGGTTCAGCAGTTGAGCCGCAACATGGGCGGGCAGCCACCGGCTGCAGGCGGCGTGGAGAAGTCTGGGGCGCAGCCGTTGGAAATGCCGGTGTCATTGCCATCAACAGCGGCTCCGGGAAAGCCGGTTTCCGTACTGCCCTCGGCCTATAGCGGCAGCACCCAGCAGGATTTCGTCGATCGCATGTTGCCGCACGCCATGCAAGCCAGCCGGACCACCGGAGTGCCGCCGCAGCTGATGCTGGGGCAGGCGGCGCTGGAGAGCGGCTGGGGGCGACGCGAGATCCGCACGGCGGATGGCGGCAACAGCTATAACCTGTTTGGAATCAAGGCCAATGCCGGCTGGAACGGCAAGGTGGCCGAGGTGATGACCACCGAATACAGGAACGGAGTGGCCTATAAACAGGTCGAAAAATTCCGCGCCTATTCCTCCTACGCCGAGGCGTTCCAGGATCATGCCAACATGATCGGCAAGAACCCGCGTTACGCCGAGGTGTTGCAGCAGGGCGGCGATGCGGCAGGTATGGCGCAAGCGATACAGAGGGCGGGTTATGCCACCGATCCGAAATACGCCGACAAGCTGGCACGTGTGATGGGGATGATGAATCTGACAGGGTAATTGCGCATTGGGAGTTGGGCGGTGCAACGGATTTAGGGAGTAGACCCTAAAGAATCCGGCCTGCCTGCCGATAATCCGGATGAAGCTGCTGTCGGGCGAACTAAAGGACATATCATGGGAAGCAACATATTCAGTTCGGCATTGAGTGGGATGAACGCCGCGCAATATGGTTTGGCGACTACCCAGCACAATATCGCCAATGCGAATACGCCGGGATTTAGCCGGCAGGTCGTTGACCAGGCGGCACGGCCAGGGCAGCTGACCGGAGCGGGTTTCCTCGGCCAGGGGGTCGATGTTGTCGCGGTGAGACGCCTCTACGACCAGTTCATCTCTACCCAGGTCATGCAGGAGCAGACGCAGGCCTCCTATTTGACGACTTATCACACGTCGATCGCTCAGATCGACAATCTGCTCGCCGACCCGGCGGCGGGTGCATCGCCCGCGATGCAACAATTCTTCGACGCATTGAACGGGGTCGCCAGCAGTCCCGAATCCCTGCCGGCGCGCCAGACTTTGTTGAGTAACGCTCAATTCGCCGTGAATCGCTTCCAGGCCATCGATCAGCGTCTGACCGATATTACGAATGGGCTCAACGGCCAACTGACCAGCAGCGTAACTACGATCAACAGTTATGCGCAGCAAATTGCGGCCTTGAACGGCAACATCAAGCGGGCTACAGCCAATGCCGGACCGGGACAGCTGCCCAATGACCTGCTCGACCAGCGCGATCAGTTGATCAATCAACTGAACATGGAGGTCAAGGCTACGGTGCAGCAGCAATCAGACGGTTCGGTTAACGTGTTCATCGGCAATGGGCAGGGGTTGGTGGTGGATGAGCAGGCATACTCGTTGGCTGTGCTCCAGTCGAGCAGCGATCCGAGCAAGCTGGATATCGGTTTCCAGACTCGCGGCAATACGATTCCCTTGCCGCAGAGCAGTTTGCAGGGGGGGAACGTGGGGGCTTACCTGACGTTCCGCGACCAGACCCTTGAGCCTGCGCGCAACGCGCTGGGACGGGTCGCCCTGGGACTGGCGGCAAGCATGAACCAGCAGAACCGGATGGGGCAGGACCTTACCGGGGTGCTGGGGGGCGATCTTTTTACTGCGGCCGTTCCGCGCGTATCCCAAGGCGCCAACAACGGCGGCACGGCAACTGTGACCGCCTCGATTACCGATGTCGCCGCATTGACCACCAGCGATTACCAGGTTCGGTTCGACGGAACCAGCTATACGATGTTGCGCTTGTCGGACAACACTACGACCAATCTCGGCACGACCGTGCCGCTGACACAAGTGGTGGATGGTGTTAGCGTCACCCTGTCTGCTGGGATGATGAAGGGCGACACTTTCATGATTCGTCCCACCGCCGATGGTGCGCGAGACATCTCCGTGGCGATTAGCGACCCATCCAAAATTGCAGCTGCAGCCCCGATCCGCGGGAATGCCGCCATCGCTAACACGGGTACGGGGACCATCAGCGCGGGCACGGTGAACGCCCCCCTCCCGCTTAACCCCAATCTGCAGAACAAGGTGACGGTGACCTTTGTCGATGCGACCCACTTCACGGTTACCGATAACACCTTGGGAACAACGCTGGTTGGCCCTCCCGGGACGGTATATAACCCGGCTACAGGAGCGACCTTGTCGTTCAACGGCTGGACGGTGCAAATCGCCGGCGCGCCGGCCGTGAACGACACCTTTACCGTGGACCGCAACACCAATGCGACCGGCGATAACCGTAATGCGTTGCTGATGGCGGGGTTGCAGACCAAGAACATCCTGGCGAACGGCACGGCCAGTTTTCAGGGGGCTTACGGTCAATTGGTAGGGCAGATTGGCGCCAAGACTAATGAACTATCCGTCACCAGTACGGCCCAAACCAGCATGCTTAATGAGACCATCAAGCAGCAGCAATCGATTTCGGGTGTCAATCTGGACGAGGAAGCGGCCAATCTGTTGCGCTATCAACGGGCCTATGAGGCTTCAGCTCAGGCGATGAAGATTGCCAACACCATGTTTGATGCCTTGTTGGCGTTAGGTTAGGGGGTAGTGAGCCATGCGCGTAAGTTCCAGCACTTTATTTGACAGCAATGTTGCATCCATGGGGCAGCAGCAGACCCGCTTGATGCAGACGCAACAACAGGTATCTACCGGCCGGCGCATCCTGACCCCGGCGGGGGATCCTGTGGCGGCGGCACGGGCTTTGGATCTTAGCCAGGCCGACGCAATGAACACACAGTATGCCTCGAACCGCAACGCGGCTCGCCATACGCTGTCACTGGCGGAGAGCAACTTGCAGAGCGTTACTACGCTGTTGCAGGATGTCAAAACGGCCACGGTTGCCGCCGGCAACGGCACCCTCAATAACAGCGACAGGCAGACCTATGCCACCGAACTTGCCGGCAGACTGCAGGAACTGGTGGGGCTGGCGAACAGCACCGACGGTGCGGGAAATTATCTGTTTGCCGGATTTCAATCCAAGACCCAGCCGTTTGTGAGCACCGCCACCGGCATGAATTATGCCGGCGACGACGGGCAACGCCTGGTTCAGGTTAGTGCATCGCGTCAAATGTCATCCAGCGACAGCGGGGCCGACATTTTCATGCGCATCAAGAACGGCAACGGCACGTTCGTTACCCAAGCCGCAGCCACTAATACCGGTAGTGGCATCGTGAGCCTGGGAGGAGTAGCCAACCCGCCGCCAACCGCTGCGCAAACCGGCAACAGCTACACGCTGACATTCACCAGTGCGACGACCTATACGGTTACCGGCACGGATGCCATGGGGGGGGCTCTTCCTGCAGCAAGCCTGCCGCCACCTAATGCGCCGTATGTCAGCGGACAGAACATCAGTTTCAACGGCATACAGTTCGATATACAGGGGGCGCCGGCCAATGGCGACAGCTTTACGGTCACGCCCAGTGCCAACGAGAGTGTGTTCAAGACCATTTCTGACCTGATCACTGCCTTGAAAACGCCCGTGTCGAACGTCGCTCCCGGCAGTTCGGCATTGTTGGCGGGCAGTCTGAGCCGGGGCCTAAACAACTTGGATAATGCCCTGAACAAGGTGCTGACTACCCGGTCCTCGCTGGGGTTGCGCCTTAACGAGCTCGACGTGCTGCAGACGACTGGCGACGACTTAGGCTTGCAGTTCAAGCAGGCGCTGTCGCAGTTGCAGGATGTCGATTACGCCAAGGCACTGAGCGATTTGACTCAACAGCAGATGTCTTTGCAGGCGGCGCAACAGTCGTTTGTGAAAGTCTCCGGCCTTTCGTTGTTCAATTATCTCTGAGCCGGCTGCACCAGGTGTAGCGCCGTCCCGATCCCTTCCTGGATGAGCCTGTCCAGCAGGGGGACGAAATAGGGCATGGATAGCACCAGCACGAAAAAACCGATGGACAGCGTGATGGGGAAACCCACTGCAAACAGGTTGAGTTGCGGTGCGGCGCGGGTCAGTATCCCCAAGGCGATGTTGGCGATCAGCAGCGCAGCCAGGATGGGCAGCGAGATTTGCAGGGCATAGGCAAAGATGCTTCCTCCCCAGCTGGCTACTCCGTGCAACCCCTGAGTGGACATCATGTCGCCGACCGGCAGCGTCCGGAAGCTTTCCGCCAATGCGGAAAGCAGATAAAGGTGCCCATTCAGTACCAGGAAGGCCAGCGCTGCGATCATCCCCCAAAATTGCGCGATGACCGGCGTGCTAGACGCGTTGATCGGGTCATAGAAAGTTGCGAACCCCAGACCCATCTGCAAACCGGCCAGTTCGCCAGCCATCTCCACGGCAGTGAAAACCAGGCGGATGGTGAAGCCCATCGCCACCCCGATGATGATCTGCTGGACCATGATCAGCAATCCCTGCGGCGAACCGACGGATACCGGCGGCATTGCGTCTATGGTCGGGGCGATGATGATGGCGAGCAGGACCGAGAGGCCGATCTTGACCCGCGCCGGCACTTGCTTGTTGCCGAGCACCGGTGAGCTGGCGATCATGGCCAGGATGCGCGTCAGGGGAAAGATCAGTGCGGCGAGCCAGGCATCCAGTTGCGCGCTGGTGAAGCTGACCATTATCCGATCATCCAGGGGATGTTGCCGAACAAGCGCTGGATGTAATCGACCATCATGTTGACCATCCACGGCCCCGTCATGATCAGCACCGCAAACATCCCCAGCAATTTGGGGATGAAGGACAGGGTCATTTCATTGATCTGGGTCGCGGCCTGGAAGATGCTGACCACCAGGCCGATGACCAGCGCGGTCAGCAGCATGGGGGCGGCGATCATCAGGGTCATTTCGATGGCCTGTTGCCCGATGGTGACGACGGTTTCCGGAGTCATGTGTAGAAGCTCTGCGCGAGTGACCCGATCAGCAGGTTCCAGCCATCGGCCAGCACGAACAGCATGATCTTGAAGGGCAGCGAGATGATCGCCGGCGACACCATCATCATACCCATGGACATCAGCACACTGGCGACCACCATATCGATGATGAGGAAGGGGATGAACACCACGAAACCGATCTGGAACGCGGTCTTGAGCTCGCTGGTGACATAGGCCGGCACCAGGATGCGCAGCGGCACCTGATCGGCGCTTTGCAGCGGCTCGCTGTTGGATATCCTGACGAACAGGGCGAGGTCCGTCTCGCGGGTCTGTCGCAGCATGAAGGTCTTCAGCGGCACGCTGCCCTTTTCGACGGCCTGGACGAAATCCAGCTTATTCTCGCTGTAAGGCAGATAGGCATCGGTGTAGATCTTGTCGAATACCGGCGACATCACGAAGAAGGTGAGGAACAAGGCCAGGCCGATCAGTACCTGATTGGGCGGCGAAGCGGGAGTGCCGATGGCCGAACGCAACAGGCTCAGCACGATGATGATGCGGGTGAAGCCGGTCATCATCAGCAGCACCGCGGGCAAAAAGCTCAGCGACGTGAGCATCAGCAGGGTCTGGATGCTCAGGCTGTAGGTCTGGCCGCCTCCCGGCGCGGGGGTGCTGGTGAAAGCGGGCAGACCGGTTTCCGCCCATGCGGTTTGCGTAATGCCGAACAGTGCGAGCAGCAATAACAGCAGGCTAATGAAACTACGGTGCATTGCGTTTCCCTGAGGACAGCGAATTGAGAGCGGAAGACAGCACGGCAGCGAATTTGTTGCCGGCAAGCTGTGCATCATCCGGGGCGTTGTTCACGCTGCCGCCCTCCGGTTTCTGCAGGCTGTGCAGGGTGCGTATCTGATTGGGGCCTACGCCGACCACCAGCCAGGTATCGTTCACTTCGACCAGCACGATGCGTTCGCGTTGACCGATCGCGACGCCTCCCAAGACCTTGAGCTGGTTACCTTGCCCCTGTTGCACCATGTTCATGCGCTTGAGCAGCCAAGCGACCAGAACGATGGCAGCCAGCACCAGCAGCAGGCTGAAGATGATCTGCACGATGCTGCCGGAACTGACCGCGGGAGGAGGGGGTGTATAGGCGGGACGGGTGCCGTCTACGGCAGCCGCCAGCGTGGGAATCGCCAGCGCGACGGCGGCGATGGAAGTTCTGAATACGTCGCGCATTATCGGTTCAGGCGGCGCAGCCGTTCGGAGGGGGTGATGATGTCGGTCAGGCGGATACCGAGTTTGTCGTTCACCACCACGACTTCGCCCTGCGCGATCAGGAAGCCGTTGATCATCACGTCCAGCGGTTCGCCGGCCATGCCGGCCAGTTCGACGACCGAGCCTTGCGCCAGTTGCAGCAGGTTCTTGATCGGCATCTTGGTGCGTCCCAGTTCGACGGTCAGTTGTACCGGGATGTCCAGGATCATGTCGAGGTCGTTCTGGGATGTTGCGCCCCCCGCAGAACCGAATTGCTCGAACACATGCGGTTTGGCGGGTTCCGCGGCCGGGATGGCCGCAGCCTGTTCCGCCATTGCGGCGCCCCAATCGTCCGCGGAGATTTCATCGGAGGTGATCGTATCGTCAGGCATGATTTTCTCCTTCGTGAGTCGAGAGCATTTTTTCGACTCTCAACGCGTATTGATTATTAAATACCCCATATTTGCATTCCATCACGGGTATGCCATCTACCGAGGCGGTAATGGTCTCGCCGACTTCCAGCGGGATGACGTCGCCGGCACGCATCTTCAGTACTTGATCGAACGTCACATTGGCGTGGCCGAGCATGGCGACCAGTTCGATGGTGGCGGACTGCACCTGTTTGGACATCAGCTGCAACCAGCGTTGATCCACCGCCAGATGGTCGCCCTGCATGGGGCTGTAGAGCAGATCCTTGACCGGCTCGAGCATCGAGTAGGGCATGCAGACGTGGAACGCGCCGCCGTTGCCGCCCAGTTCGATGTCGAAGGTGGTCACGATGACCACTTCGTTCGGGGTGGCGACGTTGGCGAACTGCGGATTCATTTCCGAACGCACGAACTCGAATTCCAGCGGGTGGACTGATTCCCAGGCTTTGCCATAAGTCTCGAACACCACTGCCAGCATCTTCTGGATGATGCGCTGCTCGGTCTGGGTGAATTCGCGGCCTTCCACACGGGTGTGGAAACGCCCGTCCCCGCCGAACATGTTGTCCACCACCAGGAACACCAGGTTCGGGTCGAAGATGAACAGGCCGTTGCCGCGCAGCGGCTTGGCCTGAATGATGTTGAGGTTGGTGGGGACGTGCAGGTTTCGGATGAATTCGGCGAATTTCAGTACGCGCACCGGGCCGATGGAGATCTCCGGCGTGCGGCGGATGAAATTGAACAAACCGATGCGGAACAAGCGGGCAAAACGCTCGTTGATGATTTCCATGGTGGGCATGCGCCCACGCACGATGCGTTCTTGCGAAGCAAGGTTATACGGGCGAACTCCCTCCCCGGCATCCGGAGCCTCTTGCGGCTCATCGGATTCGCCGGTCACTCCCTTGAGCAGGGAGTCGACTTCGTCTTGTGAGAGGAATTCGCTCATTTCGCCTATTGAATGATGAATGAGGTAAACAGCACTTCGGCGATACCGCCGATGGCTTTGGCCTCTGCCGGTGACGGGTTCGATGCGGCAACAGGCATCCCCGGCACTGCGGACACCGCTTCGGCAGCCGCCTCTTCGGTCGCTACGATTGCCGGCGCAACCTTGCGCAGGCCCAACACATATTCCACTTGCCCCTTGATTTGCTGGGCCAGCTTGTCCTTGCCCTCGAAGGTGGCGAGTTCGGAAGGCCGCTTGCTCTGCAGCACCATGTTCACGCGGTGCAGGATTTCCGGGTTATTGGCCTTGATCTTTTCTTCCAGCTCCGGCCGGCTCACCTTGAGCGAGATCGCGACTTGCAGGTAGCGGTCGCCGTCTTCGTGCATCAGGTTGGCGGTAAATGTGCCCAGCTCGACGAATTTCGGCGGCACTTCTTCGATGTGTGCCGCGACTTCGGTGGCCTCGCCCTCTCTTGGCGGATGTGGCTTCAGCAACAAAAATGCAGCCGCCCCGCCACCTATCAGCAGCACCACGGCTGTGATAATGATGATGAGCATTTTCTTGCTCTTCTTCGGTGGCGCCTCAGCTTCTTGCGGGGCGGCTGGTTTTGCGGCTTTGGCCATGTTCGATTCCTTGTTGATGGTTGGATTATGGGAAAAAAACTGTGCGAATGATAACTCGATTAACGCCGGAATTCCCCATTAACTTAAGCTTTTGCCAACCTTCAGGATTGCAGGCGCTCAGGCGAAAGTGTCCACCATCCCGTTGTGGCGGCGCACAGTTGCGACCTGTGCGGCTGCCGTCGATGCTCCTTCCAATCGGGCGGCGCTTCCCCCGCCACCTTGCTGCGCTGCCGTGCCGGAACCCTGGCCCATGAAGCCTTGCGTATCGCGGTCGCGAGGCGCCTGGTCGCTGACGGTGGTATTGCCCAGCGTAATGCCGTTATCGGCCAGCATTTCACGGAGTTTAGGCAGGGCATTCTCCACCGCCTCGCGTACAGCTCCATGCGGCGAGGTAAACAGGGCCGTGGCCTGGCTGTCGGAAATCTTCAACACCACATCCAGCGGGCCCAGATCCGGCGGATTCAAGTGCAGCTCCGCAACCTGGTTTTGCTGGGTGCTCATCCAGGTGATCTTCTGCGAAAAATCGTCTGCCCAGCCGCTGTTGCCCAGAGGAGTGGCGATGGTCTGCGGGTTATCGCCGACCTTGCCGGGCTGCATGTTGGGCATGGCGGCGGCCAGCACCGATGGCGCGATCGCCTGGGCCGCATTGGCCGGGGCTGGTGTCGTCAGGCTGACCGGCAACTCAGCCTGCTTAACCATATCCTTAACCAAGGCGTCCGGGGTGATTGGCTGGTTGGCTGCGGTCATATCCGTCTTGCCCAATGACATGTTCGCCGGGCCACCCGGCTGTGCATCGCCGCGGGAAGCCGTTTTAATCATGGCGATGTCGGGCGTCGCCGTATTGTTCTTGCCGGTTGGCTGCAGCGCTGCATTGCCTGTCGCTTCCTGGGTGGCCGGGGTGCGTATCTCCTGAGGGATTTGCAGCAGCATGGCCATCACCGAGTTCGCCGCATCGCTCGGCGCACCGGCATCGGCGGTGATGGCTGCCGGATCTTGCGCATCCTTCTTGCCGTTCGCCGTTGCGTTGCTGTCCGCCGCGTTGGCGGCGATGGAGATTTGCGCAAGGTTCAGCAAGGCGGAGTCGGCTCCGCCGATCTGCCGCGCGAGCAAGGCTGCAAACGGGTCGGCACCCCCTGGACCTGCCGCAGTCTGGGCATCGTCAGGCGCACTGTTTGCCAGCGCCGTGTTCGTGATATTCCCGGCGGACTGGGGACTGTTGCTGGTGATCGGCAGGTTAGTCATGGTGGTTCTCCTTCGTCACTTGGTCTGGTTTCCCGGATTGTTCATCTTGTAGGCCGCCATCCTGCCGGTATGTTCATCCAGCATTTTCTGCTCGGCCTTCTCGGCGATTTTCTTCTGAGCCTCGAAGTGGCGTTGCTGCAGCGCGTCGAACGATTTCAGCTTGCGTTGCGTCGTGTCGAATTCCGTGCGGCCGATTTGCGTCGATATCTTGCTTTGCTCGACCACCTTGCGCTGATGGTTGATCGCTTCATCGAGCTTGTTGATGAAGTGCTGGAAATTGCGCAACTGCGCCGGATCCATGCCGCCAAGGGTGGCTTCCTGCAGGCGGTTCTGGTAGTCCTTGCGGTATTCCATCAAAGTATCCAGCTTTTGCTGCGCGCTCTGTTGCAACTGGTTCAACTGGCCAAGCTTGCGTGTCGCAGACTCGTTCTGGTGCTGCGTCAGGTCGATCAGGGGCTGCAAGGTGAATGGCTTGGTCATGATGTCCCGTTATGCTTCCGGCGCGAATAGCGCGCCAAGTTGTTCGATGCTGGACTGGTAGGTCTCGCGCTGGAACATGCCCTGTTTCAGGAACTGTTCCATTCTCGGGTAAATCCTGATGGCCTCGTCCAGCAGCGGATCGCTGCCGCTGACATAGGCGCCGACGCTGATCAGGTCGCGGTTGCGTTGATAGTGGGCATACATGTGCTTGAAGCGCTGCACGATGGCCATGTGTTCCGGCGATGCCAGATGAGACATCACCCGGCTGATCGAGGCCTCGATGTCGATCGCCGGGTAATGCCCCTGTTCAACCAGTCGCCGCGACAACACGATGTGGCCGTCCAGAATGGCGCGTGCGCTGTCGGCGATCGGGTCCTGCTGGTCGTCGCCTTCAGTTAGCACGGTGTAGAAAGCGGTGATCGAGCCGCTGCCTTCCAGACCGTTGCCGGCCCGTTCCACCAGTTGCGGTAGCTTGGCGAACACGGAAGGCGGATAACCCTTGGTTGCTGGCGGTTCACCGACAGCCAGCGCGATCTCGCGTTGCGCCATGGCGTAGCGGGTGAGCGAATCCATGATCAGCAGGACGTTCTTGCCCTGGTCGCGGAAATACTCGGCGATGGTGGTGGCATAGGCTGCGCCTTGCAGGCGCACCAGCGGCGAGGTGTCTGCCGGGGCGGCGACGACCACCGAGCGGGCCATGCCTTCCTTGCCGAGGATGTCGTTGATGAATTCCTTGACCTCGCGGCCGCGTTCGCCGATCAGGCCGACCACGGTGATGTCGGCATTGGTGTAGCGAGCCATCATGCCGAGCAGCACGCTCTTGCCGACGCCTGAGCCGGCGAACAGGCCCATGCGCTGGCCGCGGCCTACGGTCAGCATGCTGTTGATCGCGCGCACCCCGACATCCAGTGCGGTATCGATGGGCGCGCGCTCCAGCGGGTTGAACGGGCGGCTTTGCAATGGAGCCGATTCGGCCTCTACCAAAGGCCCGAGCTGGTCGAGCGGCTTGCCTGTGCCGTCCACCACGCGGCCCAGCAGCATGTTGCCGACCGGCAGATGTTTGGCCAGGTCCGAGACCCGGCGGCGCGGCGCTTTGCGCTTGCTGTCCAGCGTCAGGTGGCGGGAAGGTTCGACCGGCGTCACGCGTGCGCCGGGCACCAGGCCGTACACGTCATGTTCCGGCATCAGGAACAGTCTTTCCCCGGCGAAGCCGACGACCTCGGCCTCGATCGTGTTGTTCGGCAGATGGATCGCGCAGGTGCTGCCGACGGGCATTTGCAGGCCGACCGCCTCCATCACCAGGCCGGTCACCTTGGTGAGATGGCCGCTGGTGGGCAGGGTGTTGCAGTCGGCGACATATTCCTTGCCGTCCTTGAGGAGGTTCTGCCACCTTGTGTTTGGGGATGGCATCAGGCTCGCCATGATTTGTCCTGCCCGATCGATTCGACGATGCGCTTCCAGCGCGCTTCCGTGGTGCCGTCCACGCGGCTGTGCGCGGTTTCGACGCGGCATCCGCCGCGCTCGATCTTTGTATCGGTGAAGATCTTCCAGCCGGCGTGCGCCAGTTGCTCTCCCATGTGTTCTTGCACCAGTGCAGCATCGTCCGGATGCAGGATCAGATGGGCGTTCTGGTTGAAGTGCGGCAGGCCGCTGATCGCGTCGCTGACGATCTTCAGGATGACTTCCGGCTTGGTATGCAGCGTCTCGCGCACCATCTGGCGGGCGACTTCCAGCGACAGGTCGAGCAGCGACTGCGCCACCTGCTCATCCACTTCGTTGAGCGCGGTCTGCAGATTCTGCATCAGCGTGTGCATTTGAGCCGCTTCGTTGCGTGCCTGCTGGATGCCCTCGGCATAGCCCGCTTCGCGCCCCTGGGTATATCCTTCGTCATGGGCTTGCTGGCGGAGGTTCTCCAGTTCGGCGACGGTGGCGAGTGCGGCAGCTTGTTGCGCCTCTGCCTGTTTGTGGCCGGCATGCGGGTCGAACGAAGCCAGCTCCCAGCGCTCGAATGCGGTCAGTTGTTCCTTGGGGATGATGACGCTGTTAGACATAAGCGTCCTCCTCGCCCTTGCTGCCTAGCGCGATCTGGCCTTCGTCGGCCAGGCGGCGCACGATCTTGAGGATTTCCTTCTGGTTGGCCTCGACTTCGCTGAGCTTGACCGGTCCCTTGGCTTCGAGGTCTTCGCGCATCATTTCGGAAGCGCGTTGCGACATGTTCTTGAAGATCTTTTCGCGTAACTCTTCGCTGGCGCCCTTGAGCGCGACGATCAGGGACTCCGACTGGACTTCGCGCAAAACGAGCTGGATGCCGCGATCGTCGATATCCAGCATGTTTTCGAAGACGAACATCTTGTCCTCGATCTTCTGTGCCAGCTCCGGGTCGAAGTTGCGCACGTTTTCCATGACCTGGGATTCCAGTGTGCCGCCCAGATAATTGAGGATCTCAGCGGCGGCGCCGACACCGCCTTGCAGGCTCTTCTTGCCGGTTGCGCTGCCAGACATGAGTTTGCCCAGCACGTCGTTGAGTTCGCGCAGGGCCACGGGCTGCACGCCGTCCAGCGTGGAAATGCGCAACAGCACATCGTTGCGGGTGCGCTCGGAGAACATCTTGAGGATGTCGGCTGCCTGGTCAGGCTCCAGGTGCACCAGGATGGTGGCGATGATCTGCGGATGCTCGTTG
The DNA here is from genome assembly GCF_018324385.1 of Ferrigenium kumadai. NCBI lineage: Bacteria > Pseudomonadati > Pseudomonadota > Betaproteobacteria > Nitrosomonadales > Gallionellaceae > Ferrigenium > Ferrigenium kumadai. The sequence continues at coordinate 513,442 of NZ_AP019536.1, forward strand.
CCGATCATTTCCGCTACCGCACCCGGGTCCATCCACTTAAGGCTCTCGATGCCGCTGGTGTCGCTGTTGTGCATGATGCGGTCCAGCAAGCCGGCAGCCTTGTCATCGCCCAGTGCCTTGGTGAGCATGCTGCGGATGTAATCGTTCGAGTCCATGCCGATGGTGGTCTTGCTCGACGCGGAAACCAGGAAGTCATGGAACACCTGGGCGATCTCTTCGCGGCTGAGATTTTTCAGCGTCATCATGGCCGCGCTGATCTTCTGCACCTCTTTGGGCTCGAGATACTTCAGCACTTCGGCGGCTTCGCTTTCGCCGAGCGTCATCAGGAAGATCGCGCTTTTTTCGACGCCGTTACTCATTCGCCCACCCATTCCTTGATCACGCTGGCGACGATCTTGGGCTCCTGCTGGGCGATCTGCCGCGCAGTTTGAAGAGTCTGCTCATATGACGGAACGGTGGGGCTATAACTTACCCCCCCTCCGGCTTGTTCTCCTTCACCACCTTCGACGACGGCCTCGAAACCGCCGGTGCGGCTCGAAGGAGTCAGCAGCGACTGGAATGCCGGCTTGATGATGCGGAAGATGACGAGGAACATCACCGCCGCAATCAACCCATATTTGAGCAACTCCTTCGCAAGTTCGATCACATCGGCTCGTTCCCAGAAGGGAAGTTCTTCGACGGTTTCCTTGCTTTCGGTAAAGGCGGCTACCTGCACGTTCAGGCTGTCGCCGCGAGTCTGGTCGAAGCCAATGGCATCCCGGATCAGGTTGTTGATTTGCTCTTTCTCCTGATCGGTCAATGGCTTGCTGCTGGTCTTGCCCTTGGCGTCGGTGACCTTGCGGTTGGCGTTCACCACCACCGCGACGGACAGGCGCTTGATCGAACCGACCGGCAAGACCGTGTGGCGTATGGTGCGGTCGACCTCATAGTTGACCGTGGAGTCCTTTTGCATGTTGGAGACGCCGGCGTTTGCCGCTTCAACACCGCTTGCCGGACCGCCGGCGACGATAGGCGCGGTTGCCGGTACCGGTGGCTGGTTGGTCAATGCGCCGGGAACGCCAGTGGCATTGAGTCCGGTGCCGTTCATCGACTCGGAGCTTTGCTTGCTGCGGATCGTGCTTTCGGCCGGATCCTGGTTCGGTTTGAAGATCTCGGCGGTCTGCTCGGTGCGCGAGAAATCGATGTCGGCTGCCACTTGGGCACGCAAATTGTTGGGGCCGAGGAACGGGGTCAGCAACGACTCGATGCGCTTGATGTAGTCTTGCTCGATCTGCTGGACGTACTTGAGCTGGTTGGCATCCAGCCCCCCATTGAGGTTGCCGTCATGGCTGGCGCTCAGCAGGGTGCCGTTCTGGTCCACTACGGTCACGTCCTTGGCGGACATTTCCGGCACGCTGCTCGAAATCAGGTGCACGATCGCGCTGACCTGGGCGGAATCGAGCGTTCTGCCTCCTTGCAGGCTGAGTACCACGGATGCGCTGGGCTTCTGCTGTTCCTTGACGAACACGCTGGGCTTGGGAATGGCCAGGTGGACGCGGGCGGCGGCCACTGCGCCGATGCTTTGCACCGAGCGCGCCAGCTCGCCTTCCAGCGCCCGCTGGTAATTGACTTGTTCGGCGAACTGCGTGATGCCGAAGCGCTGGTTCTCCATCAGCTCGAAACCGACATTACCGCCCTTGGGCAGGCCTTGCGAAGCGAGTTTGAGGCGGGCCTCGTGTACTTTGTCGGAAGGGACCAGCAGCGCTCCGCCGCCTTCGGCGAACTTGTAGGGGATGTTCATCTGTGTCAGCGAGTCGATGATGGCCCCGCCGTCACGGTCGGACAGGTTGCTGTAGAGGACGCGGTAATCCGGCGTCTTGCCCCACATCCACAGGCCGGCGAGAAGGGCAAACAACGCCGCAACGCCAACCGCCAACCCCAACTTCTGCTGGAGGGTGAGTTGGTCGAGGAGGCTTGCTGTCTTCTTTTCCTGTTCAGCCATGATGATTCATAACCACACCAAAAAGCCACTAGGGCAGTGAGCGCATTATCAGTGGCTGCAGGCTTTTTGAAAACCGGAATAAGGGGGGAAACCCATGCCTTTTCTGTTCATAGGGCTTGCAGGGTATCGGGTATCGTGCCTTCACCTGAGAAACCGCCGACTAGGCCGCCAATGAGACAGCGAGGACCGGTCGGCGTTCCACCAAAGGAGGTACCATGAACACTTCAGCAGTAGACAACTTGTTGGCGCAAATGCGCGTTGCAGCGGCGGCGGCTGGATTGCGCGAGCCCCCTCAAGTGGCGCAGACCAGCAAAGTGGACTTTGCCAACGTGCTGAAGTCCTCCCTCGATGGCGTCGCGCAGACGCAGTCCAAGTCGGAAGAGATGCAAAAGGCGTTCGTGCTGGGCGACGACCGGGTCAGCCTGAGCGACACCATGATTGCCATGCAAAAGGCCAGCATCAGTTTCCAGACCACCGTTCAGGTGCGCAACAAGGTCGTGCAGGCCTACAACGACATCATGAACATGCAGGTGTAGGCAGGTTTTCAACCAGAAGGGTTGTCCGGAAGAAAGACAACCTCCTTGGATTTACTGGGTTTTGCTTCGCTCGCGCTGCATGTTCGTGACATAACGCTGCAGCAAGATGGTGGACTGGCCGTCGAGGTTCTTGAATTCGCAGCCGGCGCGCTTGTGCGTTCGTCCCGATGGCGAGGTCAGCACCGCCAGGCTTTTTACTTCTATCGTTGCGTAAATCGTGCCCACTTCTGGCAAGTCGATCCTGCAATCCGGATAGATTTCACCGGGAACCAGGTCGATGTCCGTTTCCGAGCAGGTCAAGCCCACCCCGCCGCCGCTGATATCCATGACGGTGACCTCGCATGGTTTCCTGGCGGGCGTCCTGCCCATCGGGATGATGCAGCGCAACGGCGAACTCACCGGGGTCGAGAGCCGGTAGTATTCGCGCCGCTGCAGACGGTAAATGTGATCCGGCAGGGGGAGATAGAAGGAGGGATAGCCTCGATATTCCACGCTGCCGGCCTGATGGGCGGTGAACTGCACCTTGACCTGCTGGTGAGAGCTGACAAATATCAGCCTTTTGCTTTCGATAACGCGCCGGTTGTCTGCTTCATTCGGACTCTGTTCCAGCCACAAGCCCTTGTTGTCGACACCCAGCAGCGTGACCAGGATGAACTCGTTCGAGTTGCCGTAATAAAGTGCGACACGAGACTCTTTCTCTGCGATCTTGTGCAGGATGAACTCGATTTCTTTGGCGGAAGTGATGCGGTGTTTGTCGTCATCCTCGCTGGAAAATATCTCGATTTTTAGAGGAATGTCTTTTTCCATGTTCTCAGTGCTGCTAATAGCCAATAGCCGCGCATGATAGCAAAATTACGGTTTTACAAAAGGCGGAATAGCGGGGGTGTTGGGGTGCTCCAGGCGATATAGCCAGGCAAGCAGTTCGGCCACCGCGAGGTAGAGTTGCGGGGGGATTTCCTGGTCGAGTTCGACTTTCATCAACAATCCGACCAAATCCTCGGATTCATGTACATAAACGCCGTGTTGCTTGGCGCGCTCGATGATCGCCTGTGCGATCAGTCCGCGTCCTTTCGCCACCACCTTGGGCGCCCCTTGGTTCTGGCCGTAGCTTAGCGCGACGGCGGTTTGTTGCGGAGTGAGCGGGGGGCGCTTCACGGTTTTTCCACCAAGGCGGAGGTCAGAGGAATGCCGGCATCGGCCAGTGCGTTCCTGAGCTGGGGCAGGGCGCGGTTGAACAACTCGATGGTGCCGGCGTCGGCAGCATGCAGCGTCATCCTCAATCCGCTCTCGGCGAAGACCAGCCGGGCATGGACATCGCCCAGTCTGGGCAGGGCCAGTTCCATTTCGGTGCTCCACTCGCGCTCGCTCTGCTGCCGGGGAGCCTGGTGTTCCGGCTGTCCTTGTATCTCCCACTGCATCTCCTGTCCCGGCCAGACTTGCCCGATCCAGGTGAGCTGGTGCGTTTCCAGTGTGTGCAGTTGTTGCTGAACCAGTGGCAGCAATTCCTTGGCGATGGGCAGGCCGGTATCGCCGGAAACCTTGGTCGGCTGGGAGGACTGAGTCGTTGTCGGCTCCTGGGGCGACGGTTGATTGGGCTCGGTCAAAATAGACTGCTTGCCGGTGAGCTGGTTTTGCGGCTCGACCAGCAATTGCGCCGTGCTGCGTTCTCCGCGTACCCATTGCGCCTGGTGCGATTCGTAAAACAGGCCGCTGTTGGCGAGCGCTTCGCGCAATGCACCGGCAAGCTGTTTGGTGTCCGGTACCTGCTGCTCAGCCGGCCAAACAGCCTTGCTGCCGAGTTGCTGAACGACAGGCCGTTCCAGCGGGCGTTCGGTGAGGTTGGAAAGCAGGCGTGCCGTGCCGCCGATCTGCTCGGGAGTGGAGAGCGGATTGGTCGACGCGGCCATGCGGAAGGTGATACGGGGCTGGGTTGCAATCACCTCGAGTTCCAGCACATCGCCGCTCTTGATGTTCTCCGGCAGCCGCATCTGAATGGATTGTCCGGCGATCTGGACCTTGAATATGCCTTGGCCGATTTCCGACTGGACCGAGGCCTGCAACTTCTGTCCAAGCTCGACCTTGGCGATGGCTGCGGGCGCATCGGTAGCTCCCGCAACCAGAGGTTTGTCCGAGCGGGAAAGGACTCGAAGTGCGCTAATCAGATTCGCTGGCAGCATATCGACACCCCGTCAAATACGCCATTCCCGCGCATAACCGGAAAATCGATGGTTATGCGCGGGAATGGCGGGTAGATCTTGCGAGTTTTACCTAGGCGCCGTATGCCTGATGCAAACGCTGCTCCTGGCGATTGCTTTGCATGATGCGTTGCAATTGTCCCATCCATGCTTCGGTATGGTTGCGGATCTCGGCATCGTCGGCGAGGATTTTTTTGATGAGCTGGATTTTACGCTGCCGCGAGGTTTCGTCCAGCGTAGTCGCAGCATCCGCCGGCTTCATGGTGGCAACATGCCGGCTGCACTGCTGCTCGAGATCGGCCAGCGTATCCCATTCGCCGTGTACGGCCGCATCGCGCATCCGTGTGGTGATGGCGGACAGCGACTCGTAATTGCTGATGACTTGCGAGGCGCTCATGGACTTACATTCTTCCATAGGTCAGTTGAACTTTGTTGCTTGCCGCCGCCGGCAGCGGGGCGGCTGCGACGGGTGCAGCCGCCGGAGCTGCGCTACCCGGGCGGATGCTGTCCCAGGCACCTTTCAGGTCGGTCAGCAAACGGGTCACCTCATCCAGTGCGGCGATGTCATTGTTCATGTTCGCGGTCAGCAGGCGCGAGGCCATGTAGTCGTACAGCGAAGCCAGATTGTGGGCCAGCTCGCCGCCTACGTCCTTGTCCAGACAGGCCTTCAACCCATCTTCGATGATCAGAATGGCCTTGGAAATCGCCGCACCCTTGGCGGGGATATCCTTGCGCATGATGCTGCTCTTGGCGTTGGTGATCGCTTGCAGTGCGCCCTGATACAACATCGAAATCAGCTTGTGCGGGTCAGCAGCAGTTACGCCTGATTCGACGCCGACTTTTGCATAGGCCTTGATGGCTGCGGTTGTCTTCATGATTCATTCCTTCGCTTATAGTCTTGCGAGTTGCTGTGTCAGATAAGTGCTGGTCTGGTTCATGCTGCTGAGCATGGTGTCCAGAGAGGTAAATTGCGTCCGGTAACGTTTTTCGACAGCGACCAGACGAGTTTCCAACTCAGTACGGCGATTGCCGATATCCTTGATGGTCTTGTCGAGGCCACTGGTGCGGTTGGCCAATATTCCGTCGCTGGCTAGGATGGAGGTGGCCCATTTGTCCAGCGAAGAAGCGTAGCCTTGCGAATAATTCACCGTGCCGCGCGCACCCGTTGTTCCGCCGCTGATGGTGAGGCCGAGCCCCGTCGAGTCTCCCGCGCCGGAGACAAGCCGCTGTCCTGACCCGGTAGCGGACACTCCGTTGATCGTGCCTGCGACATCCGTTCCGGCGGTGCCACTGGTTATCGTGCCCATGAAAGCCGATACGGGGGTGCCCGCGCTGCTGGTCAGGCTGACATTGGAGGCCGATCCGTACCGGCTGGACGTAATGCTCATGAAGCCACTGGGCGTGATGGTGGCGGCTACGGAAGCACCCACGGAGGAAAAGGCGGAGGTGCCATTGATGGCCGATTGGATCATCGATGCCAACTGGGCTGCGCTATAGGTGGCTCCTGCCGTCAGGGCGACCGAGGCGGTTATGCCGTCCACTGTCACATTTATCGAGGTGCCGTTGGCGATGGTGTATGGCGGGGCATTCAAGTTAAGGTCGCCAGTGGCGCTGCCCTGCGTTGCCAGCGAGCTCACGTTTACGGCATAGCTGCCGGGTTTGGTCGCAGAAGTGGCAGAACTGTAAGCCACCAGACTGTCGGATGCCTTTCCGACGGAGGTGAACAAGCCGGCGATGTCACTGAAGTTGCTGGCGATCACCTTGTCCAGTTTGGCTTGATCGAGAGCCAGAGTGCCATCCTTCTGGAAGGAAACGCCGATATTGGACAGCGAGGTTACCGCGCCCGTCGTGCCTGTTACCGGCGTGCTCAGCATGCTGCGCAGTTGCGACTGCAAGGCGCGCACGGTGCTGTCGCCTTGCAAGATTGCACCCCTCTTGTTGGCGGCGTCATAAGAGGAAACGGCTTTCAACATCGTGTTGAGATCGTTGTAAGCCTTTACAAAGCTGGAAATCGAGCCGCTGACGGCTGCCGAGTCTCGTGCCACGGTCAACGTGGCCGCGGAGGTCGTGACCTTGTTCAGGTTCAGGGTGACGCCCGGGATTACATCGGAAACCGTGTTGGAGGTCTTGGTTACCGTCACGCCATTCACCTTGAAGTTGGCGTTCTGCGCGGTCACGGTCTCTGCGAGACTCTGTCCCGCATTATTTGCAGGGTCATGCGCCAGCAGGCTGCTGATGGCCGCATCTCCACTCACGGATATCTTGAGGCTGTTGCTCACACCGTTGTTGCTGGAAGACAGCGCGAGGCGATAAGGGGTGCCGCTACCGTCATTGACGACGGTGGCAGTCACCCCCAGTTGGGCTGCGTTGATTGCATTGCTTATGCCTTGCAGAGAATTGTTGCTGCTGTCGATAGTGATACTCTTGGTACCACTGCCGTTCGAGAGATACGATGCGCCGGTATATTTCCCGGTTCCCGCATTGAACGCGCCGCCGCTGATGGTACCAAAATCGAAAGTGACCGTTGTCGCGGCTCCACTGCCGATGGCGGCGGTGCTGCTGGTTTGTCCGGCGGCAACGAGTTTTTGCGCTTGCGCCAGGCTGGTCACATCCAGAGAATAAGTGCCCGCCACCGCGCTGCTGGTGGCTGAGGCGGAAAATACGGTGGTGTCGGAAGGGGTCGCCGTGAGCGATTGGTACTTGCTCACGCTGTTCAGGCCTTGCAGAGCCGTTTGAAAGCCGGCCAGAGCACCCTTGACGCTGCCGTAGGCGGAAACCTTGGCTTGGTAGCTGGCTTCCCGGGTATTAAGTTTGGCGATCGGCTGCCGTTCGACAGTCATCAGCTGGTTGACGATGCCGTTGACATCCAGATTGCCCGATGAGGTTGCCGATGTGGTCGCCATGATGTTTCTGCCTTAAGCCTGCTGTTTCAACAATAAGCCCTGCTGGATACGATCTATCGACTTGGAGATCGCCAGCGCCTCTTCCGAAGGGAATTGGCGGATCACGTCGCCCGTCTCCGAATCGACCAGCTTGACGATGGAGCGATTGGTATCCGAGTCGATCGAGAACTCAAGATTCTTGTTTGACTGCTTCAACGCCTTGTTGATTCCATCCACCACGTTTTGCAGCTGGGCGGCAGTGGCTTGCTGATCGGCCACCGGTGTTACCGCAGTCTGCGGCAACTCGAGCGACACAGCGGGCGGGGTCTGGACATTTGAGGGCGCTGCAACAACGGCAACAGGCCCGCCATCGCTGGCGAGCCTAGCAGGCTGGGGAGCCTGTGCCATGTTACTTACATTCTGGATTAGCATCTTGCTTCTCCTTTATCTCAAAAACCCAGCCGGTTGCCCGGCTGGGGTTAATCACCTAACGCATTAGCGCAACAGGGTCAGTACGTTGTTCGGCAACTGGTTCGCTTGTGCCAGCATCGCAGTACCTGCCTGTTGCAGGATCTGATTGCGGGTCAGCTGCGCAGTTTCCGCGGCGAAGTCGGTGTCCTGGATGCGGCTGCGGGAAGCGGTCAAGTTCTCCACCGTGCCGCCCAAGTTCGAGACCACCGAGGTGAAGCGGTTCTGGATCGCGCCCAGGTTGGCTCGTGCGGTGTTGACCGCGCTCAGTGCGTTATCGATCTGAGCGATGGCCTTGTTGGCGCCCATCACGGTAGTGATGTCCGTCGCCGCAAAGCCGGTGCCGGCAGTTTGTGCTGCGACAGCGGTAATCAGCCCGGTATCTGCTGCCGTGTGGCTAGCGCCGCCTGCAGTGATGCCCACCTTGCCTGCGACCTGGCCGTAGTTGGCCAAAGAAAGCACGCCTGCGGCATCACTTACTGCCACAACGCCGTGTTGGCTGGAGGTGCTGTTGATCGCGGCTGCGAGTTGGGCTCCACGTTCCGCTCCATTGGTTGCTGCAGCGATTGGACCGATATCGATGCCGTTGATGGTCACCCCGCCCGTGGCGATTGCAGCCCAAACCCCGGCGGTACCGGTAGCTGCTGCGGCACTAGTTGTTTCAGCGGTCGATGTGACACCCAACTTTGCAACGGAGGCATTGGTGATCGAGGTGATCGAGATGCTTTGGCCGGCATCGGCGCCAACCTGGAACGACTGACCAGTGAACGAGCCATCCAGCAATTTCACGCCGTTGAACGAGGTGGTGGAAGCTACACGGCCGATTTCAGCCATCAGCTGCTGCACTTCGGTGTTCAGTGCGGTGCGATCGGCTGCGCTGTTGGACGCGTTGACGGATTGCACGGCCAGTTCGCGGATACGTTGCAGGTTGTTGCCCACTTCGTTCAGCGCGCCTTCTGCGGTCTGCGCCACGGAAATGCCATCGTTCGCATTGCGGGATGCCTGTTGGTTGCCGCGAACCTGAGCGGTCATGCGGTCAACGATCGCCATGCCGGCTGCGTCGTCCTTGGCGCTGTTGATGCGCAGGCCGGAAGACAGGCGTTGCAGGGAGGTTTGTAGCGCACCCTGAGAGCCGTTCATGTTGCGTTGTGCATTCAGCGACGCGATGTTGGTATTGATGATGGAAGGCATTTTGATTCTCCTTTAACTGGATGTCAGTTCCGGCTGTCGCCGTTTACAGTGGCTGGCCTCTTGCTGCCAGGCTCATCAACCGCCGTTAGTCCTATTATCGGAAGGAGTCGGGAAAACTTTAGCCCTGCCCGTGAAAATTTCGCTAGGCGAGCTTGAATATTCAAAGTGGCCGCAAAAATGGCAACAGGCCCGCCATTGCTGGCGAGCCTTGCAGGCCGGAGGGCCTGAGCCATGTTGCTTGCGTCCCGGATAGGTATTTTACCTCTCCTTATGTCCTAAAAGCCCAGCCGGTTGCCCGGCTGGGGTTAATCTCCTGCAGATTAGCGCAACAGGGTCAGCACATTGTTCGGCAACTGGTTCGCTTGTGCCAGCATCGCAGTACCTGCCTGTTGCAGGATCTGGTTGCGGGTCAATTGCGCGGTTTCAGCTGCGAAGTCGGTGTCGCTGATACGGCTGCGGGAAGCAGTCAGGTTTTCCACCGTGCCGGCCAGATTCGAGATCACCGAGGTGAAGCGGTTCTGGATCGCGCCCAGGTTGGCTCGTGCCGTGTTGACCGCGCTCAGTGCGTTGTCGATCTGAGCGATGGCCTTGTTGGCACCCATCACGGTAGTGATGTCCGTCGCCGCAAAGCCGGTGCCGGCAGTTTGTGCTGCAACAGTGGTGATTGCTCCAACGTCGGTTGTCGCTGTGCCACCCTGCGTAATACCAACTTTACCCGCGACTTGACCGTAGTTGGCCAGCGTCAGTGCGCCTGCAGCATCGCTCACCGCCACAACGCCGTGTTGGCTGGAGGTGCTGTTGATTGCAGCTGCGATTTGAGCGCCACGCTCTGCCGCGTTGGTTGCTACGGCAATCGGCCCAACATCGACGCCATTGATAGTCAAGCCGCCCGCGACAACTGCAGCAAAGGTTGTTGCTGCGGTGCCAGTTGTTTCAGCGGTCGATGTGACGCCCAACTTTGCAACGGAGGCATTGGTGATCGAGGTGATCGAGATGCTTTGGCCGGCATCGGCGCCAACCTGGAACGACTGACCAGTGAACGAGCCATCCAGCAATTTCACGCCGTTGAACGAGGTGGTGGAAGCTACACGGCCGATTTCAGCCATCAGCTGCTGCACTTCGGTGTTCAGTGCGGTGCGGTCGGCTGCGCTGTTGGATGCGTTGACGGACTGCACGGCCAGTTCGCGGATACGCTGCAGGTTGTTGCCCACTTCGTTCAGCGCACCTTCTGCGGTCTGCGCCACGGAAATGCCGTCGTTCGCATTGCGGGATGCCTGTTGATTGCCGCGCACCTGTGCGGTCATGCGGTCAACGATCGCCATGCCGGCTGCGTCGTCCTTTGCGCTGTTGATGCGCAGGCCGGAAGACAGGCGTTGCAGGGAGGTTTGCAGCGCGCCCTGGGAGCCGTTCATGTTGCGCTGTGCATTCAGCGAGGCGATGTTGGTATTGATGATGGAAGGCATTTTGATTCTCCTTTAACTGGATTCATTTCCGGCTTGCTTGCCGTTCACAGTGGTTGGCCTGTTGCTGCTAAGCTCATTAACCACCGTTAGCCCAGTTATCGGGAAATGTCGGGAAAACTTTAGTCCTGTTTGTGAAAATTTCGATGGGACGTCTCTGGTTCTGCATTTAGGATGTACTGAATTCCTCATTCAGAGCTCCGCCGCCATGATCACCCGATTCTTGCCTTCCTTCTTGGCGCGGTACATCGCCTTGTCGGCTCGCGCGATGATGTCCTCCTGTGATTCCTGTGGGGCGCGTTGCGCCACGCCGGCGCTGAAGGTTACCAGGATTCGTTCGTTGGCATGGAGGAAGAATTGTTTGGTCAGTTCCCGCTGCAGGCGCTCTATCGTGGCTGCAGCTTCTTCCAGTCTGACGTCGGGCAGCAGGATGACGAACTCTTCGCCGCCGTAGCGGGCCACCGAGTCGCTGGGGCGGAGGGCTGCCTGGATGACTTTGCTCAAATGAATCAAGGCGCTGTCGCCAGCCTGGTGGCCGAGTGTGTCGTTGAGCCGCTTGAAGTTGTCGATGTCCAGCAGTGCGAGGCATAGCGGCGACTGGCTGCGGTCGGCTCGCGTGGCTTCGCGCTCGAACGCCTCGTCCATGCCGCGCCGGTTGAGTGCGCCGGTGAGCTGGTCTTCCCGTACCAGTTCGCTGACCTGGGTGAGCTCCTGCTCCAGTAGTCTGATCTTGGCTTCGGATTCTTCCACCTGTTTGCGCGTCGAAACGAGCTCCTCGTGCGATCGCATCGCGCTGGCCTGGATGACGCGGGTATCCTGCATGATGTCTTCCAGCAGGTGGCTGAGGTCGGTGAGGTTGTCGGTCTTGCTGATCTTCTGGCTGTAGCCCTCGATCTTGTGGTGGTATTCGCCGGTGCTCGCGGTGATCTCGCCCAACCGGTCGATGAACGTGGTCATCAGACTCTTGAGGGTGGACTTGGCATCGGTAAGGCTCTGCTTGAGGATGCCCTGTTTGATGATGGCATTGCGCAGGCTGCGTTCGGCGTCGGCGATGACGTTCCGGTCGATCGGATTGGCGATGATCTCGGTCAGAATGACGATCTGCCCGTGCAGCCATTCTTCGTCTTCGACCATTTCACCGATGTTTTCCACGAGCAGGCGCAGCAGGCGCACCAAGCCCTCGTGGATCTTGGCCTTGTCGCCGCCGCGCAGTTCGGCCTTGATCCAGAACTGGCGCAATTGTTTGGTCAGAGCGGTGACTTGCTCGGGCGTCTTGATGGTGCGGGCCTGCTGGGCGAGTACCTGAACCTCCGGCTTCAATTCCGGTTGCGCGCTGAGGATGCTTTCCAGCGTCTGGGCCAGCAGTTCGGCGAGCTGCAGCAAGGGTTCGTTCGAACCAGAGGGTGTCGCAGGAATCTGCGTGCCGGAGGTGGCCGGAGCTGCCGCGGCGCTTCCCTTCGCCGGTGTGGTGGAGGCGGCCGGCGCGGCGCCCTCCACCTCGATGATGCTGGCGGCGGCAGGTGAGCCGGCAGACCATGAGCGCACCAGGCCGTTGATCTTTTCGAACAGGGTGTCCGGATTGGCGCCGAATCGGGCCAGTACGGTCTCTAGGCCTTCCTTCTTGCGGGTGATGGTCAGGCCCTTGTGTGGGGTTTCCAGCTGGCGCAACAGGTCACGAATGAGGTCGGACCAGGAATTGACCGGCTCGTCACCGCTCCTTGGCAAGGCCTTGTCGATTTCCTTGAGGCATTGCTCCCAGTCGTCCGTTCCGATGGCTTTCTTCAGCGCGATACCGGCGGACGCCGACTTTGGCGTTTCGGCCAAGCGCTCGGCGATGGCGCGCAGCACCTTCTCCGCACCGCTGTTCTCTTCGGTGGTGGTCCCGCTGATCTCGGCATAGATCTTCGCGTAATTGTCGGGTGTCGGCGGGAATTTGCGCGCGGCCAGAGTCTTGAGCGTTTCGCGGGCGAATTCGGAAGGGTTGGAGGGTTGATTGCTCATGATTCAAGGGTTGTTTCGTTGCGTGAATTATCCGGCATACCCAAATCGGCGATGATTCAAATAGCGGGCAGGTATCCCGCTATTTCAATTCCCGCAGTTCAGCTCTTGCTTTCCACCAGCTTGTGCGCGATGGCGTAGTGAACCGCCTCGGCATTGTTCTTGAAGCCCATCTTTTCCAGCATGCGGGCGCGGTAGACGCTGACGGTCTTGGGGCTGAGCATCATGATCTCGGAGATCTCGGTCAGCGATTTGCCCGATGCCATCAGGCACAGCGTCTGGTATTCGCGGTTGGACAGGCTCTGATGCAGCAACTCCTGCGAATCGCCCATCAGGTTGCTCAGCAGCTGTTCGGCCAGCGTCGCGCTGATGTACTTCTTGCCGCTCATGACCTGCTGGATCGCCCCGACCAGGTTTTCCGGCGCACTCTGCTTGTTGATATAGCCTACCGCCCCGGCCTTCAGCGCCCGCACGCCGAACTGGTCCTCCGGATACATGCTCAAGACGATCACCTTGACGTCGGGCTGTTCGATCTTGAGTTGCTTGAGCACGTCCATGCCGTGCTTGTCGGGCAGCGACATGTCCAGCAGCACCAAGTCGTAGTGGTGTTCGCGCATCATGGTGACGGCCTGCAGGCCGTTTTCCGCTTCCCCTGTGATGCGATAGTCGGGGGTTTCCTCGAGCAGCATCTTCAGCCCCTTGCGGATCAGCGCGTGATCGTCGACTACGAGAATGTTAATCATGGCGAAGGGGCGTCAAAGAGGGCTTGCTGGTGGGTGTTGCCATTACCGTTCTCGCCTTCGAGCGGGAGGAATATGGCGATATGTGTGCCTTCGCCGGGCGTGCTGCTGATCCTGACCGTACCGCCGAGATGTTCGATGCGTTCGTGGATGCCGCGCAGGCCGAAAGACCGCGGCTTCAGGCGGGCGTCGTCGCTGAATCCTACGCCGTCGTCTTCGATGATCAGTTCCAGGTGGTCTTCGCCCTTGACGATCTCGACCTGGACATTCTTCGCCTTGGCGTGTTTCAGGATGTTGTTCAGCGCTTCCTGGAAGATGCGGAACAGCGTGATGGAGTGGGTCTCGGGCAGGTCGATATAGTCCTGCGATTTGGTGATGGTGCAGGTGATGCCGCTGCGCTTGCTGAATTCCTGCGCCTCGATCTCGAGCGCCGCGATGAGCCCGAAGCAGTCCAAGATGCCGGGGCGCAGGCTGTGCGCCAGGTTGCTGGCGGAGATGATCACCTTGTTGACCAGATCCTCGATGGTTTTCGCCTTGTCGGTGAGCTGCAGGTTGTCTTTGGGCAGGCGCTGGCTCAGCCACAGGAAGTCGATCTTGATCGCGGTGAGCAGGCTGCCTATCTCGTCGTGAACTTCGCGCGCGATACGCAGCCGTTCCTGTTCCTTGGCATCCTGAATGTGGGAAGAAAGTTCCTGCAACTGCTGCTGGGCGCGCTTGACCTCGAGTTCGCCCAGTTTGCTCTGGGTGATGTCGAGCAATATGCCTTCCCAGCGCGGCAGACCGTTGGGCATGGACTGCGGCGTGGCACCCAGGCTGAGCCACTTGGTTTCGTCGTGCGGTAAGTTGATGCGTCCTTCCCAGTTCCAGAAGCACATGGTTTGTGCCGACTGTTTTAGTGTGTCCAGAAAAGAGGCGACATCTTCCGGGTGGATGATGCTCAAGAGGCGCGAAGCATCGCTTTGCAGGTCGGAGGGGGCGATATTGAGCAGTGCCGAACAGCCCTCGCTGACGTAGGGGAAGATGAGGGAGCCATCTTCCTGTAGTTCCATCTGGCAGGCCATTCCGGGCAAGTTGGCAATGAATCCCTGGAGTTTGTCCGGGGATGGCTTGCTCGGTTGGGTGCGAGGGATATTGGGCATCGGCTTTACTGAATCGGTAGTTTTCCTAATTCAAACAGAGCTACTATATCATCATAACTGCCAGCAATCGCAAGGTTGTGATAAGCTCCGAGCCGTTGCTATTACACCGCGTTTTATTTCGTTTCATGTCTTCCATTCCGGCACCTTCTCTCGTGAACGCACTACTGCGTCGCGAGATTCTTGATTTGCATGCCTACCACGTGCCGGATAGCGCGGGTTACGTCAAACTGGATGCGATGGAGAATCCCTATTCCATCCCGCCCGAGTTGCGCGACGAGATCGCCAGGGCTGTTGCGGACGCTCCCATCAATCGTTATCCCGATCCGGGTGCGGCCACGCTCAAGGAAAAGATCCGTTCGGTGACCGGCTTGCCGCAGGGGATGGACGTGTTGCTCGGCAACGGTTCCGACGAGCTGATCCAGCTGCTGGCGCTGGCGCTCAACAAGCCGGGCGCGACCCTGTTGAGCGTGGAGCCGTCGTTCGTGATGTACAAGATGATCGCGGCGTTCACCGGCATGCGCTACGTCGGCGTGCAGCTGGCGGGGGATTTCTCTCTGGACCTGCCCGCGACCCTCGCGGCGATCGAGCGCGAGCAACCCGCGCTGGTGTTCCTGGCCTATCCGAACAATCCCACCGGCAACCTGTTCTCCGCGGACGCGGTGAAGCAGATCATCGAGGCCGCGCCCGGCTTGGTGGTGGTGGATGAGGCCTATTACGCCTTTGCTCGCGACAGCTTCATTCCTCACTTGGCGCGCTACCCGAACCTGCTGGTGATGCGCACCTTCTCCAAGCTGGGCATGGCCGGCTTGCGGCTGGGGTTCCTGGCGGGCAGCGCGGCATGGCTGGATCAGCTGGAAAAGCTGCGCTTGCCGTATAATGTCGGCGTTTTGCCGCAACTGGTCGCCGAAAAGCTGCTCGATCACCACGATGTGTTGCTGCGGCAGGCGGAGCAGCTCAAGCTGGAGCGCACCAGGCTGTACCGTCAGCTGGAGGCGGTCGCCGGTGTGCAGGTTTATCCCAGCGAGGCGAACTTCCTGCTGTTCCGCGTGGCGAACGCGACGGCTGCATTCGACGGACTGAAGCGACGCGGCGTGCTGATCAAGAACCTGAACGGCGGGCATCCGATGCTGCGCGACTGTCTGCGTGTCACGGTCGGCACTGAAGATGAGGACGCGAAGTTCATGGCGGCACTGCAGGACACTATTACTCAACCCGCATAAGGCAAATCATGCGCAGCGCGAAAGTCTCTCGCAATACACTGGAAACCCAGATCAGCGTCGAGCTGAATCTGGACGGCAGCGGCAAGGCCAGGTTCGACACCGGGCTGCCGTTCCTCGAGCACATGCTCGACCAGATCGCCCGTCACGGAATGGTCGACATCGACATCCTCGCCAAGGGTGATCTGCACATCGACGCGCATCACACCGTGGAAGACATCGGCATCACCCTGGGGCAGGCATTCAACCAGGCAGTCGGCGACAAGAAGGGGCTGCGCCGCTACGGTCACGCCTACGTGCCGCTGGACGAGGCGCTGTCGCGTGCGGTGCTGGATATTTCCGGTCGTCCCGGCCTGGTATTCAACTGCGAATTCGTGCGCGGCAGTATCGGCGAGTTCGAGGTGGACCTGATCAACGAATTCTTCCAGGGCTTCGTCAATCACGCCCTGGTGACGCTGCACATCGACAATCTGGCGGGCAACAATGCCCACCATCAGGCCGAGACCATCTTCAAGGCGTTCGGTCGCGCGCTGCGCATGGCGCTGGAGCTCGATCCGCGCATGGCGGGCGTGATGCCTTCCACCAAAGGAACACTGTAAGCCCAAATGGTCGATGTTGCAGTCGTAGATTATGGAATGGGCAATTTGCGCTCGGTCGAACAGGCCTTGCGCAAGGTCGCGCCCAACAGCGAAATTGCCGTCACGGACGATCCTCGTGTGATCGCCGCCGCTAAGCGTGTGGTGTTCCCGGGGCAGGGAGCGATGCCGGACTGCATGCGCGAGATGGACTCGCGCGGCCTGCGCCAAGCAGTGCTGGATGCGGCGCGCAACAAACCCTTCCTCGGCATCTGCATCGGCTTGCAGATGCTGTTCGAACACAGCGCCGAGGGCAATGTGCCTGGATTGGGCGTGTTGCCGGGCGAGGTGGTGCGTTTCGCTTCCGACCTGAAGGACGCGCAGGGCAACAAGCTCAAGGTGCCGCACATGGGCTGGAACCAGGTGCATCACGCCGATCACGCCTTGTGGAACGGTATCGCGCAGGATGCGCGTTTCTATTTCGTGCACAGCTACTACGTACAGCCGCGCGACGCGTCGCTTGCTCAAGCGACCAGCGACTACCCGCAGCCTTTCGTGTGCGCGGTGGCGAAGGACAATTTGTTCGCGGTGCAATTTCACCCCGAAAAGAGTGCTGCGGCGGGCTTGAAGCTGCTGCAGAATTTTATCAACTGGAATCCTGTGTAATCTCTCAATCATGGATACTTCGACCCTGATCATCCCTGCCATCGACCTGAAAGACGGCCACTGTGTGCGCCTCAAGCAAGGCGTGATGGAAGACGCGACGGTGTTTTCCGACGACCCCGCGGCAACCGCCAAACACTGGCTGGCGCAAGGCGCGCGTCGTTTGCATCTGGTGGACCTGAACGGCGCGTTCGCCGGCAAGCCGAAGAACGAAGCGGCCGTGCGCAGCATCATCGAAGCGGTGGGCAGCGAGATCCCCGTGCAACTGGGTGGCGGTATCCGCGACCTGGAGACCATCGAACGTTATCTCGATCTCGGCGTGACCTACGTCATCATCGGCACCGCCGCCGTGAAGGTGCCGGGCTTCCTGCATGAAGCCTGCGATGCCTTCCCCGGCCACATCATGGTCGGCCTCGATGCCAAGGGCGGCAAGGTGGCGGTGGACGGCTGGTCCAAGCTGACCGGCCACGATGTCGCCGATCTGGCGCAGCGTTTCGAGGGCTACGGCGTGGAAGCGATCATTTACACCGACATCGGCCGCGACGGCATGATGACCGGCGTGAACATCGAAGCGACCGTCGAACTGGCGCGTCCATTGCATGTGCCGGTCATTGCCAGCGGCGGCATCACCAACCTGGACGACGTGCGCAAACTGTGCGCAGTGCGCTCCGAAGGCATCACCGGCGCCATCACCGGCCGCGCCATCTACGAAGGCACGCTGGATTTCGCCGCCGCGCAGAAGCTGGCGGACGAACTGTCTCCGAAAATCTGATGCTCGCCAAACGCATCATTCCCTGCCTGGATGTAACCGCCGGTCGCGTGGTCAAGGGCGTCAGCTTCGTCGAGTTGCGCGATGCGGGCGACCCGGTGGAGATCGCGCGCCGCTATGATGAACAAGGTGCGGACGAGCTGACCTTCCTCGATATCACGGCCAGTTCGGACGACCGCGGCATCATCTTCCGCATCATCGAACAGGTCGCGGAACAGGTGTTCATCCCGCTGACCGTGGGCGGCGGCGTGCGCGAAGTGCAGGACGTGCGCAACCTGCTCAATGCCGGCGCCGACAAGGTCAGCATCAACACCTCAGCCGTGATGAATCCGCAACTGGTTGCGGATGCGGCTGGGCGTTACGGCTCGCAGTGCATCGTGGTCGCCATCGATGCCAAGCAGGTTGCGCCGGGACGCTGGGAAGTGTTCACTCATGGCGGACGCAAGGCCACTGGGCTGGATGCGGTGGAATGGGCGAAGAAGATGCAGAGTCTGGGCGCGGGTGAGATCCTGCTGACCAGCATGGATCGGGACGGGCAGAAGAGCGGCTTCGACCTGGCATTGACGCGCGCGGTGACCGATGCGCTGGAGATCCCGGTGATCGCCAGTGGCGGCGTGGGCAACCTGCAACATCTGGTGGATGGCGTTAAACAAGGCGGCGCCGACGCGGTGCTCGCGGCGAGCATCTTCCACTTCGGCGAATACACCGTGCAGCAGGCCAAGCAGTTCATGGCAGAGCAGGGCATCGAGGTGCGGCTATGAAAACCCTCCGTGCAACTACTGCGCTTGGTGATACGTTGTCGAAACCCGGCTCGAAATCCTCATGTACTTGCTTGTACACTCCGGTTTCTCGCCGGGTTTCTCCTAGTCTGACCTGCGCTCGTAACGTTGCACGGAGGGTTTTATGAATAATGAAACCTGGCTGAACAAGGTCAACTGGTCGGATGACGGCTTGGTGCCGGCCATCGCGCAGGACGCCGCGACCGGACGCGTGCTGATGGTCGCCTGGATGAACCGCGAGGCATTGAAGCTGACCTGGCAGAAGAGCGAGGCGGTGTACTGGTCGCGCTCGCGCAAGAAGCTGTGGCACAAGGGCGAGGAGTCAGGACACATCCAGAAGGTGAAGGAGATCCGGCTGGATTGCGACGGCGATGTGATCCTGCTGCAGATCGAACAACAGGGCGGCATCGCCTGCCACACCGGACGCGAGAGCTGCTTCTACAGCCGCCTGGAGCAGGGGCGCTGGGTGGAAGTGGATGAAGTGCTGAAATCCCCCGACGAGATATATAAAAGATGAGCAATGACATTCTGCAACGCTTGACGGAAACGCTGGAGGCGCGCAAACAGGCTTCGCCGGAGAGTTCCTATGTCGCCAAACTGTTCAGCAAGGGCGAAGACGCCATCCTGAAAAAGGTAGGCGAGGAAGCGACCGAAGTGATCCTGGCCGCCAAGGGTGGCGACAGCAGTCATCTGGTGTATGAGACTGCCGACCTGTGGTTCCACTGCATGGTGCTGCTGGCGAAACACGGCCTGAGCGCGGACGATGTGCTGAACGAACTGGCGCGGCGCGAAGGATTGTCCGGCATCGCGGAAAAGGAAAGCAGGAGCAAGGACTGAGATGAGCGACTGTATCTTTTGCAAGATCGCGCGCGGCGAGATTCCCTGCCGCAAGGTGTACGAGGACGACGACGTGCTGGCGTTCCACGACATCCACCCGGCGGCTCCGGTGCACTTCATGCTGGTGCCCAAGCTGCACATCGCTTCGCTGATGCAGGCGGAAGAGGCGCATGCCGCCTTGCTCGGCAAGATGCTGCTGCTGGCGCCGAAGCTGGCGAAAGAACAGGGGCTGGACAATGGCTTCCGTACCGTGATCAATACCGGCAAAGGCGGCGGGCAGGAAGTGTTTCATCTGCATATTCACGTCATCGGCGGCGGCAGTCTGCCACCGATGGTTAGGCGCAGTTAGCAGTCTTACAGGAGAAAGTCATGGGTTCATTGAGTATCTGGCATTGGCTGATCGTGTTGCTGGTCGTGGTGTTGATCTTCGGCACCAAGAAGTTGCGCAACATCGGCAGCGATCTGGGCGGCGCGGTGAAAGGCTTCAAGGAAGGCATGCGCGAGGACGAACCCAAGCAGGTCCAGCAGGGTGGGCAGACCATCGAAGGCGAAGTGAAGGACAAGTCGAACAGCAATGTTTGACATTGCCTTCTCCGAGTTGGTGGTGATCGCTCTCGTGGCGCTCATCGTCATCGGCCCGGAGCGCCTGCCGAAAGTGGCGCGCACCGCCGGGCATCTGTGGGGGCGGGTGCAGCGCTACGTGCAGGGCGTCAAGAGCGACATCGCGCACGACATGGCTATTGAGGAAGCGCGAAAATTGCACAGCAACCTCCAGCAGGATGTCGCTGCCGCCGGAAAGGTCGTGCAGGAAACGGGCCTGACCCTGGAGCAGAGCCTGCTTCAGGCGCAATACAAAAAAGCACCCGAAACCCCAGTGCCACCTCAGGCATCTTTTTCACCCGACAAGCACGACTGATGACTACCAGTGAAAGCCTGATCGCACACCTGATCGAGCTGCGCTCCCGTATATTGAATGCCGTAGTGGCCTTGCTACTGGTGTTCATCTGCCTGTTCCCGTGGGCATCTGACCTTTACACCCTGCTTGCGCAACCGTTGCTGGCGAAGCTACCCAAGGGCGGTCAGATGATCGCCACCGATGTCACCACGCCGTTCTTCGTGCCGCTCAAGGTGGCGATGATGGCGGCCTTCCTCATTGCACTCCCTTACATCCTGTATCAGGGGTGGCGGTTCGTCGCGCCGGGCCTGTACGCGCACGAGAAGCGCCTGGTGCTGCCGCTGATCGTCGCCAGTACCCTGCTGTTCTTCTGCGGCATGGCGTTCGCCTATTTCGTGGTGTTCCCTGTGGTGTTCGGCTTCATCACAGCCTCCGCGCCCCAAGGCGTGGCGGTGATGACCGACATCGACAAATATCTCAGCTTCGTGCTCGGCATGTTCATGGCGTTCGGCGTCACCTTCCAGGTGCCGGTGGCAGTGGTGGTGCTGGTGCGTATGGGCATGGTGTCGGTGGAAAAGCTGCGCGAGATACGTTCCTACGTGATCGTCGGCGCCTTCATCATCGGCGCGATCTTCACTCCGCCCGACGTGGTGTCCCAATTCATGCTGGCTGTGCCGCTATGGCTGCTTTATGAGGCGGGCATCGTGGTGGCGGGCTGCTTCAAAGTCGCGGCTCCGCCGAGCGCGGATTAAATATATCCCATCCCGAACAGCGTACTGAGGCTGTTGCGTTAATCTAACGTTGAACTGACAGAAAAATGGCGAGCCGGGAATCATCCCGGCCCACCATTTTCATTGGGCGGCGCAAAATCCGGCGTGGATGGAAGACTACTGTTGAGTCGGTTTCGGACGCTTGCCGATCTTGACCTGCACGGATGTTTCTGCCCCGTTGCGCACCAGCCTGACCGCCACGATCTTGCCGGGAGGGAGGTTGGCAACGGTCTCCAGCATGTTATTCCAGTCGCTGATCTGTGTGTCGTCGATGGACACCAGGATGTCGCCGGGCTTGATCCCCGCCTGATCGGCCGGGCTGTTGCGTATCACTTCCGTAATCAGCACACCCTGGGTATGGCCGAGCTTGAAGGTTTCGGCCAGTTCCGGGGTGAGTTCCTGTACCCCGGTGCCTATCCAGCCGCGCGTCACCGAGCCGTGCTGGATGATCTGTTCCATGGTCTTCTTGGCGATGCTGGCCGGGATGGCGAAGCCGATGCCGAGCGAGCCGCCGTTGGGCGAATAGATGGCGCTGTTGATGCCGAGCAGGTCGCCGTTCACGTCGACCAGCGCCCCGCCGGAATTGCCGGGATTGATGGCGGCGTCGGTCTGGATGAAGTTCTCGAAGGTGTTCAGCCCCAGGTGATTGCGTTTCAGCGCGCTGATGATGCCCATGGTGACCGTCTGGCCCACGCCGAAGGGGTTGCCGATGGCGAGCACCATGTCGCCTACGTGGGCCTGTTCGGGATGGCCGAAGGTGATGGCGGGCAGGTTGCCGGGCAGGTCGATCTTGATGACGGCGAGGTCGGTTTCCGGATCGGAACCGACGACATGGGCCTTGGCCTTGCGGCCATCCGCCAGTGCGACCTCGATCTGGTCTGCGGCCTCGACGACGTGATGGTTGGTGAGGATGTAGCCGTCCTGACTGACGATTACCCCGGAGCCAAGGCTGGAGTTGTCCTGCGGCTCGTTTTCCGGGTCGCCGAAGAAAAAGCGGAAACGAGGATCGTCCGCGAAGGGGTGTATCGGGCTCTTGACTGCGGTGCTGGTGAATACGTTTACTACTGCGGGCATGGCTTTCTGCGCCGCGAGACTCAGTCCGGTTGCAGGTACCTGCTGACCGCCGATTTGCGGAATGTTTTCGTACAGGGTGACCACGCCGCTACGCGCGGCGTTCGGCAGCAGCTCAGGCTTGAGGGTATGGACGATGAATAGCAGTGCCAGTGCGATGGTGACGGCCTGGGAGAACAATAGCCAATGTTTGCGCATGGTAAGATGAATTCGGTTGTGTCTGAAAATTAAAGGAAACTCATGCTGCTCAATGAACTGCGCGATTATAACGCAAGCCTGTTGCAAACCGCCCTCTTCAAGGATTACTGTCCGAACGGCGTGCAGGTGGAGGGGCGCGCGGATGTGCGGCGCATCGCCACGGCGGTCAGCGCTTCGCAGCAGGTGCTGGACGAGGCGATCGCATGGGGCGCGGATGCGATCCTGGTGCACCACGGCTATTTCTGGCGCAGCGAGGATTCCGCGATCACCGGCATCAAGAAGCGGCGCATCGCACGCCTGCTGAAAGAGGACGTGAGTCTGTTGGCCTACCATCTGCCGCTCGATGCGCATCCGGAGCTGGGCAACAACGCGCGGCTCGGCAAGCTGCTGGGGCTGGTGGAACAGGGGCGGTTCGGCGACCAGGGCATCGCTCGCGTCGGCAGCCTCGAACATTCCCAGACGCTCACCCAGTTCGTGCAGCAGGTCGAGCATGGCTTGCAGCGCACCCCACAGGTGATCGGCGATATGTCCAAACGCATCTCCGCGGTGGCGTGGTGCAGCGGCGGGGCTCAAGGCTATTTCGAGGCGGCCATCGCACAGGGTGTGGATGCCTATATCACTGGAGAGATTTCCGAGCAGAACTTCCATCTGGCGCAGGAAAGCGGCGTGGCCTTCATCGCCGCAGGGCACCATGCCACCGAGCGCTACGGCATCCAGGCGTTGGGCGAGCATCTGGCGGCACACTTCGATCTGACCCATCGCTTCATCGATCAAGCCAATCCGGTGTAGTCGAGGCTATAACCCGTTGCATTAAATGGTCTTTCCGGCTGTAATGCTTGCCGCAGCCAATTTAGCTATGTAGTATTCGTGGCTGGCATCAAGGGACCACCAAAAAAACATATATCAGGTTCTTAAGGTTTAGTTGGGGAGCTGAACCTTTACTTGCCCTGGTTCCCGTAATCCCGGGGCCTCCACTTGTTGGGGCAAGCTGTGCTTTTCCACCCTTAGGTAGCAACGAAAACTGGCAAATGCCTTTTGCCGGGGGTCGTTTTTATTTATAGAAAATAACGCGTTATAAAGAAGGGATGAGAGGTTATGACTGAGCATGTTGATCGCAGCAAGCGGCGTCTATTGATCGCTGCTACCACGGCGGCGGGCGGCGTTGCCGCGGCAGGAGCTGGCGCGCCATTCGTATTGAGTTTGATGCCCAGCGAGCGCGCCAAGGCCGCAGGCGCCCCGGTTGAGGTGGACGTAAGCACCATCCCGCCCGGCATGATGATAAGCGTCGAGTGGCAGGGCAAGCCGGTGTGGATCGTGCACCGCACCCAGGAAATGCTCGATATGCTGGCCAAGCACGATGACGAGCTGGCCGATCCGGGATCTGCCGTCCCGCAACAACCCGCTTACTGCAATAACAAATACCGTTCGATCAAACCCGAATACCTGGTCGTGCTCGGCATCTGCACCCACCTGGGCTGCTCGCCGACCTACCGTCCGGAAGTCGCTCCGGTCGATCTGGGCGAGAAATGGGCGGGCGGCTGGTTCTGCCCATGCCACGGTTCGCGTTTCGATCTGGCGGCTCGCGTCTACAAGGGCGTGCCTGCTCCGACCAACCTGATCGTCCCCCCCCACAAATACCTCAGTGACGGCCGACTCCTGGTCGGCGACGACAGCAAGGAGGCTGCATAATGAAAACGTTGCCTGGCAAATTGGTCAACTGGATCGACGAGCGTTTCCCGCTGACCGCGACCTGGAAGGCGCATGTTTCCGAATACTATGCGCCGAAGAACTTCAACTTCTGGTATTTCTTCGGTTCCCTGGCGCTGCTGGTACTGGTGATCCAGATCGTCAGCGGCATCTTCCTGACCATGAACTACAAGCCGGATGCGCTGTTCGCCTTTGCCTCCGTCGAGTACATCATGCGCGACGTGCAATGGGGCTGGCTGCTGCGCTATATCCATTCCACCGGCGCCTCGATGTTCTTCGTGGTGGTCTACCTGCACATGTTCCGCGGCCTGATGTACGGTTCCTACCGCAAACCGCGTGAACTGCTGTGGATCATCGGCATGATCATCTATCTGGCACTGATGGGCGAGGCGTTCATGGGCTATTTGTTGCCATGGGGCCAGATGTCGTTCTGGGGTGCACAGGTGATCGTGAACCTGTTCTCTTCCGTGCCTTTTGTCGGTCCGGACCTGTCCATCCTGATCCGCGGCGACTTCGTGGTTTCCGACACGACGCTGAACCGCTTCTTCGCGCTGCACGTCATCGCGATCCCGCTGATCCTGGTGCTGATCGTGGTTGCGCACCTGGTGGCCTTGCATGAAGTCGGCTCGAACAACCCTGACGGCATCGAGATCAAGAAGCACAAGGATGCCAACGGCAAGCCGCTGGACGGCATCCCGTTCCACCCGTACTACACCGTCAAGGACGGCGTGGGCGTGGTGGGCTTCCTCATCATCTTCTGCGCGATCATCTTCTTTGCGCCGGACATGGGCGGCTATTTCCTGGAGTACAACAACTTCGTGCCGGCCAACCCGATGAAGACCCCTGTGCATATCGCGCCCGTATGGTATTTCACTCCGTACTACGCGATCCTGCGTGCAGTGCCCCCGATGTTCGGTTCGCAGTTCCCGGGCGTGGTGGCGATGGGTGTGGCAACGGTGATCTTCTTCTTCCTGCCGTGGCTGGATCGCGGCAAGGTCAAGTCGATCCGTTACCGCGGTCCGATCTACAAAACTTTCTTGACGCTGTTCGTGATCAGCTTCATCGGCCTCGGCTATCTGGGCTTGATGCCGGCTACGCCGACCTACACCCTCATCTCCCGGGTGCTGGCTGTGGTCTATTTCGCCTTCTTCTTCCTGATGCCTTGGTACACCAAGATCGACAAGACGAAGCCCGAGCCAAGTCGTGTGACGTTCAAATAGAACAATTGAGAAAGGTTCGTTGACATGAATGCAATCAAGAAACTATGGATGCTGGCGCTGTTGCTGCCGGCGATGGCGATCGCCAACCCGGCCGAAGAACACCTGGACAAGGCGCCGGTCGACCTGAAGGACAAGGTCTCGCTGCAACGCGGCGCAAAGCTGTTCACCTCCTACTGTCTGAGCTGCCACAGTGCTTCCTACATGCGGTACAACCGCCTGCGGGACATCGGTATGACCGAAGAGCAGATCAAGAAGGAGATCGTGTTGCCGGAAGGCGTCAAGCTCGGTTCGACCATGCCGGCGGCGATGGACAAGGAAGCCGCCAAACAGGTGTATGGCGTGGCGCCACCCGACCTCAGCGTGATCTCCCGCTCGCGCAGCCCGGACTGGCTCTACACCTACCTGCGCAGCTTCTATGTGGACAGCTCCCGTCCGAGCGGCTGGAACAACGCGATCTTCCCGAACGTGGGGATGCCGCATGTGCTGGCCGATATGCAGGGCGAACAGGAACTGCGCATCGAGAAATACGAGGGAGCTGAGGTCAAGAAGGTGTCGCTGGTCAAGCCGGGCTCGATGAAGCCCGCGGAGTACGATGCGGCGGTCGCCGACTTGGTGAATTACCTGGTGTTCATGGGAGAACCCGCCAAACTGGTGCGTTATGACCTCGGCCTGATCGTGCTGGGCTTCCTGTTCGTCCTCTTCGTGCTGGTCTTTGCACTGAAGCGGGAATACTGGAAGGACATCCACTAAGGTTGAATTACCCCATTCGTTTGTGGTAGTTTCGCACCTGTTTGATTGAGTGCCATCATGGCGGAGCCGTCGGCTCCGCCTTTTGGTTTTTTGTTTGCCACGTTTTTAGCAGGTTGTTTTTATGATGCGACTCTATTCGGGCACCACGTGCCCATATTCCCACCGCTGCCGTATCGTCTTGTACGAAAAGGGCATGGACTTCGAAGTGATCGATGTCGACCTCATGGGGCGGGCCGAAGATATCGCGGTGATCAACCCGTACAACAAGGTGCCGGTGCTGGTCGAGCGCGACCTGATCCTGTTCGAGGCCAACATCATCAATGAATACATCGATGAACGCTTCCCGCATCCGCAACTGATGCCGCCCGATCCCGTCATGCGTGGCCGTGCGCGCCTGTTCCTGCACCGTTTCGAACAGGAACTGTACAGCCAGGTGGACATCATCGAGCAGAACGGCAAGGGCGCCGACAAGGCGCGCGCCGCGATTCGCGACAACCTGACCCAGATCGCGCAGATCCTGACCAAGCAGAAGTTCCTGCTGGGTGATGAGTTCTCCATGCTGGATGTGGCCATCGCACCGCTGCTGTGGCGCCTCGACCACTATGGCATCCAGATGGGCAAGGAAGCCGCGCCGCTGATGAAATACGCGGAACGCCTGTTCTCGCGCCAGGGCTTCATCGACGCGCTGACTCCCTCCGAAAGGGCGATGCGCAAGTAATGGGCGATCTGTCGACCCGTCCATACCTGATCCGGGCGATCTACGAATGGTGCGTGGATAGCGGCCTTACGCCCTATCTCGCGGTGCGGGTCAACAGCCGCACCCATGTGCCCATGGCCTACGTGAAGGACGGTGAGATCGTGCTGAACCTCAGCGCGGGTGCGGTGCGCAACCTGGAGATGGGCAACGAGTTCATCACCTGCAACGGCCGCTTCGGCGGTACGCCGTTCGACCTGCTTGTGCCGATCGAGGCGGTCATCGGCATCTTCGCCAAGGAGACCGGGCAGGGGCTGGTGTTCCAGGGCGGCGAGCCGCCGCCTCCGGCTACGGAGAGTGATGGCGAGGATTCCAAGTCCAAGCAGCGTCCGCAACTGAGGGTCGTGAAATAGAAAAAGCCGCAGATTTCTGCGGCTTTTTTATTGCACTACTTACTGATTCACGCAGCAGGCAATGCCAGCGTCGCCTGCATCTTGCTCAAGGCCTTCTGCTCGATCTGGCGGATGCGCTCGGCCGACACGTTGAATTCGGCAGCCAGTTCGTGCAGCGTTGCGGTCTCGCCTTCGCTCAGCCAGCGCGCCTCGATGATGCGGCGGCTGCGTTCATCCAGCCCAGCCAGCGCGCCGGATAATCCGGATGTTTGCAGGCGCTCACGCTCCACCGTCTCCAGGATGCGCGACGGTTCATGCTCCTCGCTGTCGGCCAGATACTGGATAGGCGCGTAGCTGTCGTCCTCGTCGCTGCCGCTTGGTTCCAGTGCGACATCGTGGCCGGCAAAGCGCATCTCCATCTCCACTACGTCGCGTTCGCTCACGTTGAGCTGCTGGGCGATCTCGCTCACCTGTTGAGGCTTGAGCGGCTCCAGCCCCTGTTTCATGCTGCGCAGGTTGAAGAACAGCTTGCGCTGCGCCTTGGTGGTGGCGATCTTCACCATCCGCCAGTTGCGCACCACGAACTCGTGGATCTCGGCACGGATCCAGTGCAGCGCGAACGACACCAAGCGCACCCCGCGATCGGGGTCGTAGCGCTTCACAGCCTTCATCAGGCCGATGTTGCCTTCCTGGATCAGGTCGGCCTGCGGCAGGCCGTAACCAGCATAGCCGCGCGCCACGCTGACCACCACGCGCAGATGGGACAGCACGAGCTGCCGCGCAGCATTCAGGTCGCTCTCGGTCTTGAAACGCGTCGCCAAGGCGAACTCTTCTTCCTGTGACAAGACAGGGAAGCGGTTCACCGCCTGGATGTAACTCTCCAGACTGCCGACGGCAGACGGTACGGGAAATGTCATAGCAGTATTCATGGCGTTTCCTCCTTTGCGGGAATTCTAGCACTCCCGAAATAAGAGTGCCAACCGGGGGAATGGGTTCCTTAGCGCTCGATCTGCGACAGGTGGCGTGCCACGGACAGCCAGGCGCCCAGCCAGCCGAGATAGAGCGAGAACAGCAGCAGGGACAGGCTGTCGCCCGGGCTGAGCGGGTGCAGCACGAACTGGCTGGAGTAAAGCTGCGACAGCTCGCCCAGCGGCCGGTTGAGCAGCCACAGGCCGGCGCTCACGATGAGCCAGGCCGCAAGTCCGCCAAGCAATCCTTGCAACGCCCCGAAATACAGGAAGGGGCGGCGGATGAAGCCGTCGGTCGCGCCGATCAGTCGGGAGACCTCAATCTCATCCCGCTGGGTAAGTATCTGCAGGCGGATGGTGTTGAAGGTGACGGCGATCAGCGCGAGGCTGAGCAGGCTGGCGAGGATCAGTACGGCGAGGCGGCCGAACCTGAGCAGGGCCTCGAGCTTGTAGGCCCAGGCGGAATCGAGTTGCGCCTGCTCGACCTTGGGCAGCTTCGCCAGTTCGGCGCGCAAGGCATCCAGCGACTGAGCTTCGTCCGGTTTGGGCGAGACGATGAAGGCATCCGGCAGCGGGTTCCGGTCCAGCCCGCCGATCACGTCGGCCAGCCCGGTGCTGCGCTTGAGCTGCTCCAGCGCACGGTCGCGTGCGACGAATTCGACGCTGGCGACGGCAGGGTGGGAAGAGAGTCTCTGGCGGAGGGAGTCGACGTTGTCCGCCTTCGCATCCATCGCCAGGAACAGGCTGATCTGCGGTGTGCCGGAAAGCTGCTCGACCAGTCCCTGCACATTCTTCAGCAGCACATACATGCCGGCGGGGAGGCTGAGCGCGATGCCGATGACCAGGATGTTGAGCAATCCGCCCAGCTTCGAGGCGAACATGCGGCGCAGGACGCTGCGTAGCACGGCAAGGTGTTGGGTGAGTGCGTGCATCATGCCGGTCCTGAGCCTGTCGAAGTGGGTTGCAACTCCCCCTGTTTGAGCGCCAGCCGGCGTACGCCTGCATCCTGCAGCACGCTTTCGTCGTGGGTGGAGATCAGCAGCGTGACGCCGACCTGATGGAACGAGCGGAAGATGTCCATGATCTCCTGCGCATAGGCTGCGTCGAGGTTGCCGGTCGGTTCGTCGGCCAGCAGGATGGATGGCCGGTTGACGATGGCGCGTGCGATGCACAGGCGCTGTTGCTCGCCGCCGGACAATGCGATGGGATTGGCCTTCTCGCGCTTGAGGAGTCCAACCTTGTCCAGCGCGGCGCGCACACGTTTGGCGCTTTCGCGGTGATCGAAGCCGCAGATCTGCAGCGGTAGCAGCACGTTGTCGAACACGCTGCGGTCAAACAGCAGTTTGTGGTCCTGGAAGATGATGCCGAGGTTGCGGCGCAGGTAGGGCAGCGCGCCGCCCTTGAGCACGCCGACGTTCTGGTTGTTCACCAGCACGCTGCCGGAGTTGGGGCGCTCGATGGCGGCCACAAGCTTGAGCAGCGTGCTCTTGCCTGCGCCGGAGTGGCCCGTCAGGAACACCATCTCGCCTTCGGCGATGTCGAACGAGACGTTCCTCAGCGCCTCGTAGCCGCCGGGATAACGCTTGGATACCTGGTTGAAGCGGATCACGCCTCCAGCCCCAGCAAGGCGGTGACGAAGTCTTCGGCGTCGAATGGGCGCAGGTCGTCCAGTCCCTCGCCCACACCGATGAATCGCACGGGTATCGGGTGCGCCTTGGCGATCGCCGCGATGACGCCGCCCTTGGCGGTGCCGTCCAGCTTGGTCAGGATCAGGCCGGTCACGCCGAGCGCCTCGTCGAATGCCTTGACCTGGGAGAGCGCGTTCTGCCCGGTGTTCGCGTCCAGCACCAGCAGCACCTCGTGCGGCGCCTCGGGCAGCGCCTTGGCGATCACGCGCTTCACCTTCTTGATCTCTTCCATCAGGTGAGCCTGCGTGGTCAGGCGTCCGGCGGTGTCGGCCAGCACCACGTCGATCTTGCGCGCCTGCGCGGCCTGCACCGCGTCGTAGATCACCGCCGCGGCGTCTCCGCTTTGCTGCGCGATCACCGTGACGTTGTTGCGTTCGCCCCAGGTCATCAGCTGTTCGCGCGCCGCCGCGCGGAAGGTGTCGCCCGCCGCGAGCAGCACCGACAGGCCCTGTCCCTGCAGGTATTTGGCCAGTTTGCCGATGGAAGTGGTTTTGCCTGCGCCGTTGACGCCGCACATCATGATTACGTAGGGTTTGTGGGTGTCGGCCTGCAGCGGCTGTGCCAGAGGCTTGAGCAGCTTGAGCAGGCATTCGGCGAGCGCTTCCTTGAGTTGCTCGGCCTCGCTCAGGCGGCGTTCGCGCACGAGGTGGCGCAGGTCGGCGAGCAGCGCGTTGGTCGCGGTCATGCCCACGTCGGCGGTGATGAGGATGGTCTCCAGTTCCTCGTACAGGTCTTCGTCGATCTTGCCGCCGCGGCTGAACAGGTCGGTGATCTGGTTGCCGGTGCGCGCCAGGCCGGACTTGAGGCGCGCGATCCAGCCGCCGTCAGGCTTGGCTTCGGCGGTTGCGGATGAATTCTTTTTCAGGAAACTAAACATTTAGGTGAGGATGAAAATATCGCATAATGCGCGCGGCATTTTATGCCGATTACACCTTAAAGGGCTAGGGACTATGAGGATTTATCTGTTTTGCTTCGCACTGCTGCTGGGGGCCGCCGCGCAGGCCGAGGTGTTCGAGCGCACCCTGCCGAACGGCCTGAAGGTCATCGTCAAGGAGGACCACCGCGCGCCGGTGGTGGTGCAGCAGATCTGGTACAAGGTGGGCAGCATGGACGAGCGCACCGGTGTGACCGGCATCGCGCATGTGATGGAGCACCTGATGTTCAAGGGGACGGCCACCGTGCCGGCGGGCGAATTCTCGCGCCGTATCGCCGCCGCGGGCGGGCGCGAGAACGCCTTCACCAGTTACGACTACACCGCCTATTTCCAGCAGCTGCACAAGTCGAAGCTTCCGCTGGCGATGCAGCTCGAGTCCGACCGTATGCGCAACCTGAGCCTGTCCGCCGGCGAATTCGGCAAGGAGGTCAAGGTGGTGATGGAAGAGCGCCGCCTGCGCACCGACGACGAGGCTCATGCGCTGCTGCAGGAAACGATGATGGCGACGATCTATGAAGAGCACCCCTACCATCATCCGGTGATCGGCTGGATGAACGACCTGGAGTTGCTCACCGTGGGCGACGCCAAGGCGTGGTATGACCGCTGGTATGCGCCGAACAACGCCACACTGGTCGTGGCTGGCGACGTGACATCCGCAGAGGTGTTCGCGCTGGCGCAGCGCTATTACGGCGCGATCCCGAAGCGCACCATGCAGCCGCGCCGGAATTACGACGAGCCGAAGCAGCGCGGCATCAAGCGGCTGGTGGTAAAGGCGCCCGCCGAACTGCCGCACCTGGTGATGAGCTTCCACGCGCCGACTATCAAGGATCCGGCGCAGGACTGGAAACCCTACGCGCTGGAAATACTCGCGGGCGTGCTGGACGGCAACGAATCGGCTCGCCTGAACAAGCACCTGGTGCGTGAGCAGCAGGTCGCCAGCGGCGTGGGCGCGGGTTACGACTCGGTGTCGCGCGGTCCCAGCCTGTTCACTCTTGAAGCGACGCCCACCGAGGGAAAGACGGTGATCGACGTCGAAGTCGCGCTGCGCAAGGAGATCGAGCAATTGGTGAAGGATGGCGTGAGCGAGGAGGAGCTGCAGCGCGTCAAGGCTCAGGTGACGGCGGGCGAAGTGTACAAGCTGGATTCGGTGTTCTACCAGGCGATGCAGATCGGCCAGATGGAAAGCATCGGCTTGGGGCATCGCGCCATCCCGCTGATGCTGAAGAAACTTCAGGCGGTCACAGCCGATCAGGTACGCCAGGTTGCCGAGGAGTTCTTGCTGGACGACAACCTCACCGTTGCGGTGCTCGATCCGCAGCCACTTTCCGGAAAACCGAAACGCCCCTCCCAAGGAGCCACCCATGTTCGTTAAATCTGTCTTCGCCGCGGCCTTGTGCTGTGTCGCGTCCGTCGCCTTCGCCACGCCCAGCATCCAGCACTGGCAGAGCGCCAGCGGTGCGAAGGTGCTGTTCGTCGAGGATCACGACATCCCGATGCTGGACGTGGCGGTGAGCTTCCCCGCCGGCAGTAGCTTCGATACGGCTGACAAATCCGGCGTCGCAGGGCTGACCCACCACCTGCTCGACCTGGGTTCGGAGGGGCTGACCGAGGACGAGATCGCGCGCGGCATGGCGGACGTCGGTGCGCAGTTCGGCGGCAGCTTCGACCAGGATCGTGCGAGCGTGTCGCTGCGTACGCTGAGCAGCGCCGCCCAGCGCGACAAGGCGCTGGACATCATGGCACGTGTGCTGCAGCGCCCGCTGTTCCGCGGGGAGATATTGGCGCGCGAGAAGGCACGCGTGATCGCGGCGCTGAAGGAAGCCGAGACCCAGCCGGAGAGCATCGCCGACAAGGCGTTCCAGAAGGCAGTGTATGGCACGCACCCGTATGCACTGCGGGTCTCCGGCGAGGTCGCCAGCGTGGAGCAGACCTTCGTGCAGGATCTGCGTGCCTTCTATGATGCTCACTATCAGGCCGGCGGGGTGGTGGTCGCCATCATGGGCGATGCATCGCGCGCGCAGGCCGAGGCCATCGCGGAGCAGTTGACCGCGCAGTTGCCGAAGGGGGGCGCCCCGGCCGCGTTGCCACCGGTCGCGACGAAGATCGCTGCGAGCGAGCAGCGTATCGCCCATCCGGCCAGCCAGAGCCACATCCTGGTCGGAGCTCCGGGCATGGCGCGCAGCGACCCGGACTACTTCCCGCTGTATGTCGGCAATTACATCCTTGGCGGCGGGGGCTTCGTCTCGCGCCTGATGAACGAAGTGCGCGAGAAGCGCGGTATGGCCTACAGCGTGTACAGCTACTTTATGCCGATGAAGCAGCCCGGCGCGTTCCAGATCGGTCTGCAGACCAAGAAGGAGCAGGCCGACGAAGCCCTGCAACTGGTGCGCACTACGCTGGCGGAATTCATCGCCAAGGGCCCGACCGAGAAGGAGCTGGTCGCCGCCAAGCAGAACATCGTCGGCGGCTTCCCGCTGCGCATCGACAGCAACCGCAAGATACTCGACTACCTGAGCATGATCGGCTTCTACGACCTGCCGCTGACCTATCTGGACGACTTCCCGCGCAAGGTCGAGCAGGTCAGCGTGGCGCAGATCCGCGAGGCGTTTGCGCGCCACCTCGACCCCAAGGCCATGGCGACGGTGATCGTCGGCGCACCTCAGGGAGAACGAAAATAAATAAGGTACGCATCATCGGCGGCGAGTTGCGCAGCCGCGTCATCACCTTTCCCGACGCGGTCGGCCTGCGCCCCACGCCGGACCGCGTGCGCGAGACGCTGTTCAACTGGCTGGGCCAGACTTTGTACGGGCGTACCTGCCTCGACCTGTTCGCGGGCAGCGGGGCGCTGGGCTTCGAGGCCGCGTCGCGCGGCGCCGAGCAAGTGGTCATGGTGGAGAAAAACCCTGTCGTCGAGAGGGTGTTACGGGACAATATCCGTAAGTTGGGCTGCGCCAATGTAGCCGTACGGGGGCAGGATGGGCTAGAATTCGCGCGCCGTGAAACGCAGCGCTACGATGTGATCTTCCTCGACCCGCCGTTTAACAGTGATTACCTCCCCAAACTGCTGGAAATCCTGCCGCAACGCCTCAGCGAAAACGGCGTGGTGTATATGGAAGCCGGCGCGGGGCTGGACGTGCCACAGCCCTGGCAGGTGCTCAAGTCGGGCAAGGCGGGGCAGGTGCATTACCAATTGATAGGTTTACGCAACAATGATTAAGGTGGTTTATCCCGGGACGTTCGATCCCATCACGCGCGGGCATGAGGACGTGGTGCGTCGCGCCGCGGGACTGTTCGGCGAGGTCATCGTCGCGGTGGCGGAAAGCCGCGTGCAGACCCTGTTCACGCGGGAGGAGCGCGTGAACATGGCGCGCGAGGTATTCGCCGAATTTACCAATGTGCGCGTCGAAGGTTTCAACGGCCTGCTGATGAATTTCGTGAAAGAACACGATGCACGGGTGGTGCTGCGCGGTTTGCGCGCGGTTTCGGATTTCGAGTACGAATTCCAGCTGGCGGGAATGAACCGCAACCTCTATCCCGAGGTCGAAACACTGTTTTTGACGCCGGCAGAGCAGTACACCTTCATCTCGGCCACCATGGTGCGCGAAGTGGCGCGCTTCGGCGGAGATGTCGGCAAGTTCGTTTCGCCCCTGGTGGCGGCAAGATTGCAGCAAAAATATTAGATTGATTTTTAATTGAGGAGAGAACCATGGCACTGATGATTACCGACGAATGTATCAACTGCGACGTGTGCGAGCCCGAGTGCCCGAACGACGCGATTTCGCAAGGCGCAGAGATCTACGTCATCGACCCGAACAAGTGTACCGAATGCGTCGGCCACTACGACACGCCGCAATGCGTGGAAGTGTGCCCGGTGGACTGCATCCCCAAGGATCCCGATCATGCGGAAACCCAGGATCAGTTGCGTGCCAAGTACGAGAAGCTGGTCGCGGCAAAGGGCTAATCCATAGCCTTGTCGTAGTAAAAAGCCCGCCGGAACGGCGGGCTTTTTGTTGTCTATCCAATTCGCTGGAATGAGGCTATTTGGGGGCCCCCATCTCCAGCGCACGCAAGCGGCCCTGTTCCAGTTCCGCCGCATCCGGCTTGACGAGCCAGCCTTGCAGGTTGTCTATCACCAGGTCGGTGAGTGCGTGCATCCAGTCGTTGCGATCGTTGATGCAGGGGATGTAGTGGTATTCGCCGCCGCCCGCATGCTGGAACGTTTCCTTGCCTTCCTGCGCAATCTCTTCCAGTGTCTCCAGGCAATCGGCGACGAAGCCGGGGCAGACGATGTCCATGCGTTTCAGCTTTTGCTTGCCGAGTTCCTTCAGCGTCGCGCCGGTGTAGGGTTGCAGCCATTCGGCGCGGCCGAAGCGCGACTGGAAGGTGACTGCGTATTGCTCGGGTTTCAGTCCCAGTTCCCACGCCAGCAGGCGGCCGGTCTTCTGGCATTCGCAGTGGTAGGGGTCGCCCTGGTCCAGCGATTTTCGGGGCAGGCCGTGGAAGCTCATCACCAGTTTTTCCGGGCGGCCGTTCTTCATCCAGTAATCGTTGATGTTGCCCGCCAGTGCCTTGATGTAGCCGGAATGGTCGTGGAAGTGCTTGATGGTGCGTAGCGCCGGCGTGTTCCGCATCTTCTGCAACTCGCCGTACACGATGTCGGTGACCGTGGCGGTGGTGCTGGCGGCGTATTGCGGATACATCGGCACGACCAGGATGCGCTGGCAGTTCTGCTCCCTGAGTTTGCGCAGCACGGCGGGTATCGAAGGATTGCCATAGCGCATCGCATAGTCCACCACGAAGGGCGCCTGGGCGCGCTCGCCCAGATAGCCCTGCAACAGCGCAGCCTGTTTTTCGGTGTATACGCGCAGCGGCGAGCCTTCCTTCAGCCAGATGCTGGCGTACTTCGCGGCGGATTTTTTCGGGCGCGTGTTGAGGATGATGCCGTTGAGGATCAGCCACCAGATTGCACGCGGCATCTCTACAACGCGCGGGTCGCCGAGGAATTCCTTCAGGTAGGTGCGTACCGCCGGTGTGGTGGGGGCGTCAGGCGTGCCGAGGTTGACCAGCAGGATGCCGGTCTTTTCCGGCGTGCCGTGGGTGAAGCTGGGTTCGGGCAAATATGGCATGTCTGATTGCGGTTAATTTTGGGAAAGCGCATTGCCCAGCAGCTTCGCGGTGATGTCCACGATGGGAATGACGCGCTGGTAGTCCATGCGTTTGGGACCGACCACGGCGAGGGTGCCGACGATCTGGCCGTTTGCGGAATAGGGGGCGGTGATGACGCTGCATTCCTCCAGCGAGGCGAGGCCGGATTCGGCACCGACGAAGATGTGGATGCCCTGTCCCTTGCGGCCCGCTTCCAGCAGTTGCAGCAGCTCGGTCTTCTGTTCGAACAGGCCGAACAGGCCGCGCAGGCGGTTCATGTCGGTGGACAGGTCGTTCACGTGCAGCAGCCGATGCTCGCCGCTGATGACGTAGTCCTCGGATTTCTTCGCCGCCGCCTCGTCGCCGGCGGCGAGCGCCGCGGCCATCAGCGCGCTCATGTCCTGGTGCAGCTGGCGCAGTTCGCCGCGCAGTTTTTCGCGTATCTGCGAGAAGCTGCAACCGATGTAGTTCTGGTTGAGGAAGTTGCCCGCCTCGGTGAGTTGCGACTGGGTGTAATCCCTCTCCATCAGCAGCACGCGGTTCTCCACTTCGCCGTCCGGCATCACGATGATGAGCAGCACGCGCTTCTCGCCGAGCCGCAGGAACTCGATCTGGCGCACGGTCAGTGCTTCGCGACGGGGCGTGGCGACCACGCCGGCGAACTGCGTCAGGTCGGAGAGGATGTTGGAGGCCTGCGCGATGAGCCGCGACGGATTGTCCGGCTGCAACTGGTTCTCCAGCTGCAGCACGCGCGCGCTGTCCAGCGGCTGGGTCACCAGCATGGTGTCGATGAACAGCCGGTAGGCCATGCCCGTCGGGATGCGTCCGGCGGAGGTGTGCGGGCTGCTGACCAGTCCGATGTCCTCGAGGTCGGACATGACGTTGCGGATGGTGGCCGAGCTGACTTCGAGGCCGGAGTACTGCTGGAGGGTGCGCGAACCGACCGGCTGGCCGTCGCTGATGTAGCGTTCCACCAGGGTCTTGAGCAGGATCTGTGCGCGTTCGTTAAGCATGGCGGGATTCTATCACCAGCGGATTCTTGGCGTTGATTGGCCCGCGCCAGTCCGAGTTTATGCAAGCATCACCGTACCGGCTCGAAGGTCGCATCCAGATTCAGATCGTCGCAGTAATCGAGGAAATCGCCGCGCAGGTTGGCGATGTGGACATCGGCCGGGATACCCACCGTCATGACGACGGAGAACATCGGCGCGCCGGTATGCGGCGCGGGATAGATGCTGGTCTGCAATTCCTCGATGTTGATGCCGCTGCGGGAGAAGAACGCCGACAGGCTGCGCACGATGCCAGGGCGATCTACGGTCACGAGTTCCACGCTATAAGGGACAGCAGGCTTGGTCCGCTCGCGCTTGCGGGTGCGCTCGTGGATGATGGTGAGGCCCAGTTGCGCGCCCAGGGACGTCATTTGCGTCTCCAGTTTGGATAGCGCATGCCAGGGGCCGGATACCAGCATGATGAGGGCGAATTGCCCACCCAGCACGGACATCCGGCTCTCTTCGATGTTGCAACCGCTGTCGGAGATCCTGCCTGACAGCCGCTCGACGAGGCCGATCTTGTCTTCGCCAGAGGCGGTGATAACCAGGTAATTGTTTTCGGTTTCCGTGTTCATGGTTGGCTGGATGGCATTTCGATTCGAGTTGAGAAGCCCTCGATTGTAGATGGTTTGCCTGGATGGGCGGCAAGCAATTGATCCGGCATGAATTTAAAGATAATCGGCGTTGACAGACTCCGGGCGGGTCTTTACATTACTGACTGGTCAGTCAGTATCTTTTCACCATGAATCAGGATGTTGCAACTTCACCACGCCAGCGCCGCAAGCAAGCGCGTCCCGCCGAACTGCTCGCGGCGGCGCTGGACCACTTCGTCGAGCGCGGCTTCGCCGCCACGAAACTGGATGACGTCGCGGCCCAGGCCGGCGTGTCCAAGGGCACTTTATACCTTTACTTCGACAGCAAGGAAGAGCTGTTCAAGGCGGTGATCCGCCAAGGCATCTTCCCGGTGCTCGATCAGGGCGAGGCGATGTTGGTGCAGCACGATGGTGACGCGCGTTCGCTGTTGCAGGGGTTGCTGTTGCGCTGGTGGGAGCTGGTCGGCGCGACACCGCTGGGCGGTATCTCCAAGTTGATGATCTCCGAGGCGGGCAACTTTCCCGATGTCGCTCAATATTACTACGAGCACGTCATCGTGCGCGGCCGCAATCTGCTGCGCCAGGCGCTGGAGCGCGGCATCGCGGCCGGAGAGTTCCGTGCCGTGGACATTGAATCGGCTATCGACGTGATCTTTGCGCCCGTGATGATGCTGACAATCTGGCGTTATTCGCTGGCCCCTTGCGGTTGCGGCAGACAAGATCCGGAAACCTATCTGCGTACCCACCTGGATTTGCTGTTGAATGGATTGGAGAAGAAACAATGAAGAAGACACTCCCGTTCCTGATCGTTGTCGCGCTCGCCGCCTGCGGCAAGGAAGAAGCTCCGCCCGCCAAGATCGAGCGCCCCGCGCTGACCCATGTGGTGGGTACGCAGGCGGCTCATGCCGGCAACATATACAGCGGCGAGATCCGCGCGCGGCACGAGGTGCAGTTGGGGTTCCGCATCGGCGGCAAGATCGTCGAGCGGCTGGTGGATGCGGGCGAGACTGTCAAGGCTGGGCAGCCGCTGGCACGGCTGGATGCTGCCGACACTGCTCTGCAGGCGAGTGCGGCAGAGTCACAATACCAATTGGCCGAGGCCGATGCGAAACGTTATCGCGAACTGCGCGCACGAGGTTTCGTCAGCCAGGCCGCGCTCGACGCGAAAGAGACCGCGCTCAAGGCCGCCGCCGCGCAGGCCGGTCTGGCTCGCAACCAGGCTGCCTACACCACATTGCGGGCCGATCGCAGCGGCGTGGTCGCGGCGACACTGGCGGAAGCAGGGCAGGTGGTGAGCGCCGGTCAGCCGGTGCTGCGTGTGGCGCAGGAGGGCGAGCGCGAAGTGGCGATCTCCATACCGGAGTCGCAACTGGCGGGACTGAAGCTGGGAGCACCCGCGGAGATCACCCTGTGGGCGAGTGACGGCGAAACGCGTTTCACGGGGCGCTTGCGCGAACTCGCGCCCGCCGCCGACTCGGTCAGCCGCACCTATCCGGCGCGCG
Organism: Ferrigenium kumadai; assembly: GCF_018324385.1. NCBI lineage: Bacteria > Pseudomonadati > Pseudomonadota > Betaproteobacteria > Nitrosomonadales > Gallionellaceae > Ferrigenium > Ferrigenium kumadai. Next base: position 552,448 of record NZ_AP019536.1, read on the forward strand.
TTGCGCTGGATAAGGTCGCCGCGGGTTTGGCACTGGGCATGACGGCGAGTGTTAGCTTCGGTGGCGCCGACAAGAACGGCCGCTTCATCGTGCCACTCACGGCGATCTTCCAGCAGGGCGACAAGTCGGCGGTATGGATCGTCGAGGCAGACCGCAGCCTCAGCCTGCGCCCGGTACAGGTTGCGGCCTATCGCGATGACGGCGCGGTGATCGCCGGTGGCCTCGCAGCCGGAGAACGCATCGTCGGCGCCGGGGTGCACAAGCTCAGCGTGGGCGAGAAGATCCGTATCGTCGAAAGCGGCGCGAAATGAAGCGACTGCCCAACCTTTCCAGCTGGGCGCTGACGCACCAGCAGATGGTGCTGTATCTCATCATCGTGCTGATGACGGCGGGCGCGATCTCCTACTTCAAGCTCGGGCGTGCGGAAGACCCCGACTTCACTTTCAAGGTGATGGTGGTGCGCACGCTGTGGCCGGGCGCTTCGGCGCAGGAAGTGGAGCGCGAGCTGACCGAGCGCATCGAGAAGAAGCTGCAGGAGACGGCGTGGGTGGACGTGCTGCAGTCGGCCTCCAAACCTGGAGAGTCGCTGGTGTTCGTGATCCTGAAGGACTACACACCCAAGCCCGAGGTGCCCGAAGCCTGGCGTCAGATACGCAAGAAGCTCGACGATATCCGCCACACCTTGCCCGCGGGCGTACAGGGGCCGTTCCCCAATGACGAGTTCGGCGACGTGCAGATCAACATCTTTGCTTTGACCGGCGACGGCTTCGATGTCGCCGCGCTGCGCCGCCATGCGGACCATATCGCGCTAGAACTTAGGCGAGTGCCCGACGTGAAGCGCGTCGAACTGATCGGCGTGCAGGACGAAAAGATCTACATCGACGTGACGCCCAACCGGCTTGCGAGCATGGGAGTCAGCGTGCAGCAGATAGCCGAGGCTTTGCAGAAACAGAACGCGGTAAGCCCCGCAGGATTCATCGAGACGGCCAGCGACCGCATCCGGCTGCGCGTGAGCGGCGCGTTCGACAGCGTGGAGCGGGTGCGCGATGCCGATCTGCTGGTGAACGGCCAGCACCTGCGCCTCGGCGACATCGCCAAGGTGAGCCGCAGCCTGGCCGATCCGCCCGCGCCGCAGATGCGCGTCGCGGGCCGGCCCGCGATCGGCCTCGGCGTGGTGATGGCCAAGGGCGGCAACGTGATCGACCTCGGCGAGAACCTGCAACAGGCGATGAAGAACATTTCGGCCGATCTGCCGGCGGGCATCGACGTGCACGTGGTCGCCAACCAACCGGAGGTGGTGCACGGTTCCATCCACCTGTTCGAGAGCTCGCTCACCGAGGCGATCCTGATCGTGCTGGCGGTGTCGTTCCTGAGCCTGGGCTGGCGCACCGGCACCGTGGTGGCGCTGTCCATTCCGCTGGTGCTGGCGATCACCTTCTTCCTGATGAAAGTGTTCGGTATCGATCTGCAGCGCATCTCGCTGGGTGCGCTGGTGATCGCGCTCGGCCTGCTGGTGGATGACGCCATCATTGCGGTGGAGATGATGGTGGTGAAAATGGAGCAGGGCTGGGACCGCTTCAAGGCGGCGACATTCGCCTATACCTCGACTGCGTTCCCCATGCTCACCGGTACGCTGATCACTGCCGCGGCGTTTACGCCGGTCGGCTTCTCCAAGTCGGCGGCGAGCGAATACACCATTTCCATCTTCCAGGTGGTGACCATCGCGCTGCTGACTTCGTGGATCGTCGCGGTGGTGTTCACGCCATACCTCGGCTACAAGCTGCTCGACCCCAAGAAGCTGATCGCCCGTGCGCAGCGCCACGGCGAGGATATCTACGACACGCCGTTCTACCGCCGCTTCCGCGCGCTGGTAACTTGGTGTCTGCGCAACCGCTGGAAGGTCATCCTCGCCACGGTGCTGATCTTCATCCTGTCGATGGCGCTGTTCGGCAAGTTCGTGCAGAAGCAGTTCTTCCCCTCAGCTAACCGGCTGGAGCTGATGGTGGACGTGTGGCTGCCGCAAGGCGCGTCGCTCAAGGCCACAGCGCACGAAGTCGAGCGCATCGAGCAACTGCTCAAGGGCGACACGGCGGTGGACTACTACTCGGCCTACGTCGGCAACGGCGCGCCGCGCTTCGTTCTGTCGCTCGATCAACAGCTGTTCGCCGATAACTTCGGCCAGTTCGTCATCGTCACCAAGGGACTGAAGGAGCGCGAGGACCTGAAGAAGCGGCTCGAAGAACGTTTCGCCGCCGACGATTACTCGCACCTGCGCCTGCGCGTCGTGCGCCTCGAAAACGGCCCGCCTATCGGCTACCCGGTGCAGTTCCGCGTGATGGGCGACGACCTCGGGAAGATACGCGAGATTGCCGAACAGGTCGCGGCGATGATGCGCGCCAATGAGCATCTGCAGAACGTCAATTTCAACTGGAACGAGAAGGTCAAGAGCGTGCGTGTCGAGGTCGATCAGGACAAGGCGCGGCGCTTGGGTACTTCCAGTCAGGAGGTCGCGCAGGCCTTGCAGGGCTGGCTTAACGGCGTCGCGCTCACCCAATACCGCGAGGGTGACCAGTTGATCGACGTGGTATGGCGCGGTGGGGCGGACAGCGATAGCCGTTCGCTGGAGCGCCTGCCCGACATCGACATTCCGCTCGCGGGCGGACGCCATGTGCCGCTGGCACAGGTGGCGAAGCTGGTGCCGGTGCAGGAGGAGGGCATCATCTGGCGGCGCAACCGATTGCCGACCATGACCGTGCGCGCCGACATAACGGACAAGGTACAGCCCGCGACGGTGTCGGTGCAGCTCGACAAGCAGTTCGACGAACTGCGCGCGAAGCTGCCGACGGGCTATCGCATCGAGATGGGCGGCAGCATCGAGGAATCCGCCAAGGGGGAGACCGCCATTGCCGCCGTGATGCCGCTGATGCTGGTCGGCGTCATCACCCTGCTGATGGTGCAGTTGCAGAGCATCAGCCGCACCGTGATGGTGCTGCTCACCGCGCCGCTTGGTCTGATCGGAGTCGCGCTCGCGCTGCTGGTGTTCCGGGTGCCGTTCGGCTTCGTCGCCAACCTCGGCTTCATCGCGCTGGCGGGGATGATCATGCGCAACTCGGTGATCCTCGTGGACCAGATCCGCCAGGACGAAGCGGCGGGCAAGACGCAATGGGACGCCATCGTCGGCTCCACCGTGCGCCGCTTCCGGCCCATCGTGCTAACCGCAAGCGCGGCCATCCTTGCGATGATCCCGCTGACGCGCCAGGTGTTCTGGGGGCCGATGGCGGTGTCCATCATGGGCGGCCTGGTGGTCGCCACGCTGCTGACCTGCTTGTTCCTGCCGGCGCTATATGCGGCGTGGTTCAGGGTCCGCGAGCATGAGCCGCAGGTTTCCCAAGGTTGATCGCCGTTCGCCCAAGCGAACGGGACTCTATCTAGTTATTTTTACCTATGAATACCCTGAAACTATTGTCGGTTATTGGGACCTAAAGTGTCACTTAATACTTCCGGAATAGGAGGTTTATCATGGCACAACTTCATACTCCCCACTCTACGATGTGGGATACCTTCACGCACAGTCATATGTCGGTGCTGACGCTGTTCTTGTTCTATGCAGTGCCGCTGTCCGTGGTTCCGCCGGCAATGATCTATTACGCCGGAATCACGTATGGCGGGCATTTATTGCCTGCGCTGAGTCTTGTACAGCTTGAAGCCATCGGCATGGTGTTTTTCCTTGCCGAATTGGCGATGACCTTCGTGGTCGCATACGTCATTCAGCGACTGGGCGACGTGATAGACATCAAGCCCGCCTTTGAGGATTGCTACAAGCTGGCAGTGGTGGTGCCGACGCCGTTATGGCTTGCGCCGCTGTTCCTGTTCATCCCCAGTTTCATGCTCAACCTCACGGTCATTTCCCTGGCGTTGATATTCTCCGGCATGCTGATCTTCTATAACGTGCCGGCTATCCTCAAGGTCGAGGAAAAGGGCCATGCCATATTGCTTTCAGGCTCTATCCTGGCCGCCGGAGCGGTGGCATGGGCCGTAATGATGTATATCACGCTGCTGAGTTGGAGCTTTGTTGGCGCCAGCCTGATGCTCGTGATCTGAACCAGGCAGCCTCTTCAGGCTGGAGAGAGGGGAAGATGAAAGTCTTCCCCGCTTTCGCTGTCCGTCTTTGTCTTTCATGGGGCGATATGCTTTAATCGCGCCCATGAAATTCCCCTTCCAGAACGTCGCGCTGATCGGCAAGCACAAGGCCCCGGATATTGCGGAGCCATTGCTGCGTCTGGCTGCCTTCCTGTCGTCCAGGGGATTGAATGTGGTGGTGGACAGCCTGACTGCCGAGCACATCGAGGACAATCCCTACCCGGTGATGGCGCTGAATGAAATGGCCAGCACGATGGATCTGGCGATCGTGATCGGCGGCGACGGCACCATGCTGAACATCGCGCGCACCCTTTCTCCCTACCGTATCCCGCTGGTCGGGGTGAACCAGGGGCGGCTGGGCTTTCTTACCGACCTGACGCTGGATAACATGCAGGACACCATCTCGGCGATGCTGGAGGGCAAGTTCGTCACCGAGCAGCGCCTGCTGCTGACGGCTAGCGTGTTGCGCAACGATCAGGAGATATTCAGCGGACTGGCCTTCAACGAAGTGGTGGTGCATCGCAGCAGCATCAGCAGCATGGTCGAGTTCGAGGTGCGCATCGACGGCGAATACCTCTATAACCAGCGCGCAGACGGCCTGATCATCTCGACCCCCACCGGCTCGACGGCGTACGCCCTGTCGGCGGGCGGGCCGATCATTCATCCCGGCCTCGACGTGCTGGAGCTGGTGCCGGTCTGCCCGCACACGCTGAGCAACCGCCCGCTGGTGGTGAAGAGCACCTCGGTGCTGGAACTGCTGATGCACCGCACCGGCGACATCCGCGTGCGCTACGACAGCCACACCCATTACGACCTGGAGCTGCACGACAAACTGGTGGTCACGCGTTATCCCGAGCCTGCCTGTCTGCTGCATCCGGTTGGGCATAGCTACTACCATACCCTGCGCGAAAAGCTGCTCTGGAACCAGACGCTGTAATGCTCAAATTTCTTAGCATCCGCGATTTCGTCATCGTCTCCTCGCTCGAGCTGGATTTTTCTTCCGGCTTCACCGCGCTCACCGGCGAGACCGGTGCGGGCAAGTCCATACTTATAGATGCTTTGTCCCTGGCGCTTGGAGAGCGCGGCGATGCCGCCATGGTGCGCAATGGCAGCGAGCGCGCCGAGATCTCCGCCGAGTTCGATATTTCTGCGCTGCCGCAAATGCGCGCATGGCTGCGCGAGGAGGAGCTGGAAGGCGATGAGGGTGTCTGCCTGCTGCGTCGCGTGCTGGATGCGGGCGGGCGTTCGCGCGGCTTCATCAACGGGCGCACTGCCACCCTGCAGCAGATGCGAGAGGCGGGCGACCAGTTGCTCGATATCCACGGGCAGCATGCCCACCAGTCATTGTTGCGCCCCGATGCACAGCGCGTGTTGCTGGACGGCTACGCGGGCATGGAGGGTGCGGCGGAGCAGGTCGCGACGCTGTACCGCGATTGGCAGGCGCTGCGCCGCAGCCGCATCAGCCTGAGCGAGAACGCCGGCGCGCTGGCATCCGAGCGCGAACTGTTGCAGTTCCAGCGCGACGAATTGCTCAGCCTGAACTTCAATGCGGCGGAATGGGCCGAGACGCAGGTCGACCATGCGCGTCTCGCCCATGCCGCGAGTCTTCTGGAGACTGCAGCGTTCGGCATCGAAACCCTGAGTGAATCCGATTCCGCCTGCCTGGCGCAGCTCAACGCGCTGACTTCGCGCCTGCGCGACGGCATGGCGCATGACGAGAGCCTGGGCGACACTTTGAAGATAATGGAGAGCGCTCAGGCCGAGCTGCAGGAGGCGGTGTACGCGCTGCGCCATTACCAGCAGCGCCTCGACAACGATCCGCAGCGCCTGCGTGAATTGGAGCAGCGCATCCGGGATGTGATGGACGCCGCGCGCAAATACCGCGTTGCGCCGGAGCAGTTGCACGAGGTGTTGCAGCGCATCGAGTCTCGTCTGGAACAACTGGGCGGCGATGCCGATCTGGCCGAACTGGAAAAACAGGAGCAAGCTGCACAGCAGGGATATCTGGCGGAGGCGCGAAAACTGAGTGCGGGGCGCAAGCTGGCCGCCGACAAACTGGCGCATGAGATCACCGCCGCGATGCAGACGCTGGCGATGCAGGGCGGCAGCTTTGCCGTGGCGTTGTTGCCGCTGGCAGAGGGCAATGCCTGCGGGCTGGAGAGCATCGACTTTCAGGTCGCGGCCAATCCCGGCGTGCCACCGCGCAGTCTGGCCAAGGTCGCCTCAGGCGGCGAGTTGTCGCGCATCAGCCTGGCGATCCAGGTTGCCACCAGCCAGGTCGCCAGCGTACCGACGCTGATCTTCGACGAGGTGGACAGCGGCATCGGCGGGCGTGTGGCGGAGATCGTCGGGCATCTGCTCAAGCAGCTGGGGCGCGACTATCAGGTGCTGTGCGTCACCCATCTGCCGCAGGTCGCCGCTGCCGCCGATCACCAGTGGCAGGTGAGCAAGGCGGTGGAGGGCGGCGTCACACTGAGCCACATCGCGGTGCTGGACGATGAACAGCGCATCGAGGAGATCGCGCGCATGCTGGGCGGGGTGACGATCACCGAGACCACGCGCAAGCATGCGGCGGAGATGTTGGGTGCGGTGGGTTGAGGTATCATGCCGCGGCTTTGAATATTGAAACGACGAGATCACTATGCGCACCAAACTGATTCTGGCTTCCCTCTTGCTGTCCTCGTGCGGCTATCTCCACACGCCCGCCCTGACGCCATACAAAATGGACATCCGCCAGGGCAACTACGTCACGCCGGAGATGCGCGAAAAGCTCAAGCTCGGCATGACCAGGTCGCAAGTGCGCTACGTGCTGGGCACGCCCATGGTCAGCGACGCCTTCCACGGCAACCGCTGGGACTACGCGTACCGCCTGGAACATGAGGGCGAGATCGTCGAGAAGCAGAACCTGACGCTGTATTTCGAGGGCGACAACCTGGTGCGCGTGGATGACAACGGCAAGACCGTACAGGATATGCCGGTGGTGGCGAAACAGCCGGTCGAGGAAGCCCAGCCTGTCGCCAAGGCCGATCCCGCGGCAGATGTGCTGAAGCGTGCGGAGGCTTGGGCAGCGGCATGGTCGGCGAAGGATGTGGCCGGCTATCTGGCGGCTTACACGACGGACTATGCACCGCAAGGCATGACTCGCAAGGCTTGGGAGAAACAGCGCCAGGCGCGCATCGGCAAGCCCAAGGTGATTGAGGTCGCGCTGAGCGATGTCAGCGCGAACATGCAGGATGACCGCCATGCGACGGTCACCTTCACCCAGAGCTACCGTTCTGATGCCTACCGCGATGAGGTGCAGAAGACCTTGAGCATGGTCAAGCAAGGCGACAACTGGCTGATCGCCGACGAGCGCGTGGGCAAGCCTGTGGCAAAAGCACAGGCGGAAAAGCCCGCCGCGACCGGTGCCTCAGAGGAGGACGTGCAGCGCGCCGTCAAGTCCTGGGCCGAAGCCTGGGCGGCGCGTGACGTGGCGCAATACCTGTCCAGCTATGCCGTCGGCTTCAAGCCCGCCGGGATGAGCCGGGCCAAGTGGGAGGCGCAGCGCAAGGAACGCATCGGCAAGGCGAACTCCATCGCCGTGGATGTGAGCGACCTGAAGGTCAAGCTGAGCGATGACAGCCATGCCAGCGCGACCTTTAAACAGGACTACCGCTCCGACACCCATCAGGACAGTATGCGCAAGACGCTGAAACTGGAAAAGGTCGGCGGCGCATGGCTGATCGTCGCCGAACAGGCTGCAAAGTAAAGGACAGAACATGAGCAAGATCAAAATCGCCATCGCCGGTTGCGGCGGACGCATGGGGCGCGCTTTGCTGGAAGGCGTGGCGCAATCAGACGACCTGGTGCTGCATGCCGCGATGGAGCACAGCGGCAGCGCGCTGCTGGGACGCGATGCCGGCGAGTTCGGCGGCACGCGCGGCGTTGCCATCACGGCGGATGTGGAGGCTGCGTTGAAGGGCGCGGATGCGCTGATCGACTTCACCCGTCCCGAGGGTACGCTGCATCATCTGGAAATCTGCCGCAAGCTCGGCGTGAACATGGTGATCGGCACCACCGGCTTCAATGCGCAGGAAAAGGCCTTGCTGGGCGCGGCGGCGCAGGACGTCGGCGTTGTGTTCGCGCCCAACATGAGCGTGGGCGTGAACCTGGTGTTCAAGCTGCTGGAGACCGCTTCGCGCGTGTTGAGCCATGGCTATGACATCGAGATCATCGAAGCGCATCACCGCCACAAGGTCGATGCGCCGTCCGGCACCGCGCTGGGCATGGGCGAAGTGGTGGCGCGTACGCTGGGCCGCGACCTCTCGCAATGCGCTGTTTACGGCCGCGAAGGCGTGACCGGCGAACGCGATCCGTCCACTATCGGCTTCGCCACGGTACGCGGCGGCGACATCGTCGGCGACCACACCGTGCTATACGCTGGCATAGGCGAGCGCATCGAGATCACCCACAAGGCCAGCAGCCGCGCCACCTTCGCGCTTGGCGCGCTGCGTGCTGCCCGCTTCCTGAAGGCGAATCCTGCAGGCATGTACGACATGCAGGACGTGTTGGGGCTGAAGTAACGGTTGTTTGGGGTCTTGATCGGGAAGCTGGAAATTCAGGCTTCCCGGGAGGATTCATTTCAGGTCGAGCAAATCCCGCACTACTTTGACCTGAGTCGCCCTAGCTCGGCTTTTCAGCTTCCGGCTCTCGGAATATTTCAGCGCAACATAAGTCGCCCAGCCGATCAGTCCCATGCCAGCCACGAATGAACCGTAGGCGATAGGCCAGGGGATTCCCTGGGTCATCATCGAAAATTCGGACATGCCGCCGACACCCGCCAGGATGTTGAGGGGCATGAACACCACACCGAATACGGTCAGTTGGGAAACGCGCTTGTTCTGGTTGATGTTGATGAAGCCGATGGTGGCATCCATCAGGAAGTTGATCTTGTCGAACAGGAATGCGGTATGGCTGTTGAGGGACTCGATGTTCCGCAGCGTCTGTCTTGCATCGTCGAACTGGTTCGAAGACAGGATCTTGCATCGCATCAGGAAGGTCAGTGCGCGGTCGGTATCGAGGATGTTGCTGCGAATGCGCCCGTTGAGGTCCTCCTCTTCCGCGATGTCCGCCAGAATGGCTGCCGCCTCCGTGTCGCTCATCGTTTCGCTCAGTACATGGCGCCCCACCTTGCGAAGGGTGTTGTAAATGTCCTCCAGGGAGTCCGCCGAGTATTCGACATCCGCCCCATACAGGTCGAGCAACAGGTCGTTGCAGTCCGAGACATAGCCCGGCTGTGTGCGGGCGCGGCGTCGTTGCAAACGGAATACCGGCAACTCTTCGTGGCGCACTGAAAACAGGATGCCGTCATGCAGGATGAACGCCACGGGAACGCTGCGTGAATTGCCTTCGCGATCGAGCAGGAAGTTCGAGTGGAGGTGGATCTCGTTGTTTTCCTCGACATGGAAACGTGAGCTGACCTCCAGGTCGGTGGTGTCGCCCGGGTCCGGAAGCTCCAATCCGAAATGCTTGCCCACATAAGCGCGTTCTGCTTCGGTGGCATTGAGCAGGTCGACCCATATCGGGCGAACGCCCTCCAGGTCTTTGCGGCCGGTGATCGCGATCTGCCGCAACCGTCCCTCGAACAGCTCAAAGGCGTTCAGCTGGCTTTCGGCAAAGCCGGGTTCCCGGCTGCCAGCCAACTGTTCCCGGAGTGAGTCCGAAACCTCCCACAGAATATCGTTTTCCCGTTCTTCGGGGATTTGCTTCCAGAGAAGCACAGCCTCCTCTGTCGGCAAGGCTTCGAGGATATTGCCGATTTCCTGCGTCGGCAGTTTGGCGATCAAGTTCTGTAATTCGGCCAGATGCTGCCTGTGCACAATGGTTGCTACAAGATCCTGACGGGGCATGCTCTGGCTATGGACCATGCTCTCCACCAATTTCTGCTTGTTGAGCAAATCGGTAATCTTCTCGAGGGACATCGGGGGACTCCTAGTTCGCTTTGGGGGTTACCGGGTCGACGTGAGTCATCAGATAGAGGACGGGATGGCGGGCCATCACATTGAGTTTTGCCTGCCGGGCAATGTCGTGCCCTTCCGCGACCGTGATGCTGCCATCGATTTCCAGATGGACATCGGCCAGGATCATGTCGCCCGCCTTGCGGGTCTTCAGTTCATGCATCCCCAGAACGCCGGGAGTCGCCAGGATTTCGGCGGCGATGCCTTCGACCTGCTCCTCGGTGGCGGCCCGGTCCATCAGGTCATGGAGCGCATCCCAGAAGAACTCCCAGCCCATCTTGCCCACCATGAAACCCACGATCAGCGCGGCTATGGGGTCGAGAAGTGCGAACCCGAGAAGATTGCCCCCGATGCCGATCGCGACCACAAGCGAGGAAGCGGCATCGGAACGGGCATGCCAGGCATTCGCGACCAGCATGCTGGAGCGAACTCGCTCGGCAACGGCCAGCATATAGCGGAAGAGCGTCTCCTTGACGACCAGGGCGCCCAAGGCCACCCAAAGCGCCATCAGATGAACAGTAGGGATGGACTCCGGCGCCTGCAGCTTGTGGACGGCGGACCAGATCATGCCCACCCCCACCGCCAGCAGCAATCCGCCAAGGACCAATGAGGCTGCGTTCTCATAGCGTTGGTGGCCGTAGTGATGGTCTTCATCCGCCTGCTTCTTGCTGTGATGCACGGCCAGGAGTACTACAAAATCGGCCACCAGATCGGACAGGGAATGTATGCCGTCGGCAATCAGCGCCTGGGAGCCTGCGACTACGCCGGCGATGACCTGGGTGATGGTCAGGCCCAGATTGACGACCACGCTGACCCAAGTGCTGCGCTTGGTGGCGGCCTCGCGTTCAGGGGTGTTTTCTTCGCTGTCGAGTTCGGCCATGTCTTGGAGGTTATTCATATTCATTTTCCACTAATTGAATCGTTGGGTTACATCGGCGCCAGAATAATGCCTGTGTGAAATTTGGTCGAGAATGATTTGGCGGTGATCGTCACTCATGCCAAAAACCACCGCCGCAAAAAACTGGCGGGTTCCGGGGCAAGGCGGTATGGAAAGTAAAGTGACCGGTTGGTTCCCGCTTCGGGCAATTATTTTCGGCTGACAGGCTTAAGGCTGGTCAGCCGGGCTTCTCGATTGCTGCCGATGTTATGCGCAATTGGTCGCGAGTTTTTTATGTCTAAAAGACGAGGATCTTGATACCGATCAGGATCAGTACCACACCACCGAAGATCTCGGCCTTGTTCTCCAGCCAGGTGCCGCTGCGTTTGCCGATCTCGACGCCGGCCCAGCTGAAGGCAAAGGTCGTCACGCCGATGATGAGGCAGGCCAGGTAGGCGTTTATGTCCAGCAGGGTCAGGCTGAACCCTGCGGCCATGGCGTCGATGCTGGTCGCGATGGCCAGCGTCAGCATCATCTTGTTGGTGATGGCCGCGATGTCTTCTTCTATGCCTTCCTGCAGACCTTCGTAGAGCATCTTGCCCCCGATCAGCGCCAGTAATCCGAATGCGATCCAGTGTGAGTAGGCCTGGACCCAGCCCAATACGCTCTCGCCGCCGAGGTACCCGATGAAGGGCATCAGCGCCTGGAAGGTGCCGAAGTACAGACCCGCCTTTAATCCAAGTCCGCGGGTGTCGCCTTTGGAGCCCAGTCCGATGGAAACGGCAAAGGCATCCATGCTAAGTGCTACAGCCAAAACGATTACTTCAAACATATGGGGTACTTTCAATGAGGTTGGACAAGATCGCGCCCTTCAACCGGAGGGGCGGAAGGGGCGGCATTATACGGTAGCGCCCCTTCCCTTTAGTAGCCACAAGGGCTGCGCGTCCGTTTGATGCCGCCCCTCTAATCGGCTATAATGCGCACCAATTCAGAGCGGGATGGGCCAACGGTTCGTCCCGCTTCTTTACGGATACCCCTGCAAATTCATTCTTCGGACGCATCGCGGCGTTACGCGGTGCCCGGACCCTAGCTGTACCGCGCGTACTGTCTCTGGGTCTGCGTGTCGCGCGCGGCACTCCGAACCCTGAATTTCCAGAGGCATCAAATAAGTCATTCATCCACGATTTTGGGAGTATTCCGGTGTCGCAAACGAGCCCTGCCATTCTAGTGTTAGCCGATGGGACAGTGTTTCGAGGCGTTGCTATCGGGGCTTCCGGCAGCAGCGTCGGCGAGGTTGTGTTCAATACCTCGATGACCGGCTATCAGGAAATCCTCACCGACCCTTCCTATTGCAAGCAGATCGTCACGCTGACCTATCCGCATATCGGCAACGTGGGCGTGAACGCCGAGGATGTCGAGTCGCGCCAGGTGTACGCCAGCGGTCTGATCGTCCGAGACCTTTCGCTGACGGTGAGCAACTGGCGCAAAACCCAGTCGCTGCCCGACTATCTCAAGGCCAATAATGTGGTCGCCATCGCCGGGATCGATACCCGCAAGCTGACGCGCATCCTGCGCGAGAAGGGGGCGCAGAACGGCTGCATCGCCACCGGCACCGACGTCGATGCGGCGCTGGCGGCTGCGCGGGGATTCCCCAGCATGGCGGGTATGGATCTGGCCCAAGTTGTGTCGTGCGACAAGCCCTACGAGTGGATGCAGCGCGAGTGGGCTCTGGGGCATGGCTACCGCGATGCGACCGAAACGAAATTCAATGTGGTCGCATACGACTTCGGCGTGAAGAGCAACATCCTGCGCAAGCTGGCCGAGCGCGGCTGCAAAGTCATCGTGGTGCCGGCGAAGACGACGGCTGCCGAGGTGCTGGCGATGAATCCGGACGGCGTGTTCCTGTCCAACGGTCCCGGCGATCCCGAGCCGTGCGATTACGCCATCGAGGCGACCCGGAAATTCATCGAGGTCGGCATCCCCTTGTACGGCATCTGCCTCGGGCACCAGCTGATGGGTCTGGCCGTGGGCGCGAAGACGGTGAAGATGAAGTTCGGTCACCGCGGCGCGAACCATCCGGTTCAGGACCTGCAGAGCAAGCGCGTGATGATCACCAGCCAGAACCACGGCTTTGCGGTGGATGCGGCGACGCTGCCGAAGAATGCGCGTGTCACTCACGTTTCGCTGTTCGACGGCACGCTGCAGGGTTTCGAGCTGACCGACAAGCCCGCGTTCTGTTTCCAGGGTCACCCTGAGGCGAGTCCCGGTCCGCACGATGTGGACTATCTGTTCGATCGCTTCGTAGATTCGATGCGCAAGTAATGGTTGTGATAAATGCCAAAACGTACTGACTTAAAAAGCATCCTCATCATCGGCGCCGGCCCCATCGTCATCGGGCAGGCGTGCGAGTTCGACTACTCCGGGGCACAGGCCTGCAAGGCGCTGCGCGAGGAGGGCTACCGCGTCATCCTGGTGAATTCGAATCCGGCCACCATCATGACCGATCCGAACATGGCGGATGCGACTTACATCGAGCCGATTACCTGGAAGATGGTCGAGAAGATCATTGCCAAGGAACGTCCCGATGCGATCCTGCCGACCATGGGCGGGCAGACCGCGCTGAACTGCGCGCTGGACCTGGCCAAGCATGGCGTGCTGGAGAAATATAACGTCGAGATGATCGGCGCTTCGCGTGACGCCATCGACATGGCGGAAGACCGCGAGAAGTTCAAGCAGGCGATGACCCGCATCGGCCTGTCTTCCGCACGCTCCGCCATCGCACACAGCATGGAAGAGGCGCTGCAGGTGCAGCAGGTGATGGGCTTCCCGACCATCATCCGTCCGTCCTTCACGATGGGCGGCAGCGGCGGCGGTATCGCCTATAACCGCGAAGAGTTCGTCGAGATCTGCGAGCGCGGCCTCGAAGCCTCACCTACGCACGAGCTCCTGATCGAGGAATCGCTGCTTGGCTGGAAAGAATATGAGATGGAAGTCGTGCGTGACCGCAACGACAATTGCATCATCATCTGCTCCATCGAGAACCTCGACCCGATGGGCGTGCATACCGGCGATTCCATCACCGTCGCTCCGGCGCAGACACTGACCGACAAGGAATACCAGATCCTGCGCGATGCCTCGCTGGCGGTGCTGCGCGAGATCGGCGTGGAGACCGGCGGTTCCAATGTGCAGTTCTCCATCAACCCGAACGACGGGCGTATGGTGGTGATCGAGATGAATCCGCGCGTGTCGCGTTCCTCGGCGCTGGCATCCAAGGCCACCGGCTTCCCGATCGCCAAGGTCGCGGCCAAACTGGCCGTCGGCTACACGCTGGACGAACTGAAGAACGACATCACCGGTGGCGCGACTCCGGCCTCGTTCGAGCCGACCATCGACTACGTGGTCACCAAGATCCCTCGTTTCGCGTTCGAGAAGTTCCCGCAGGCTAACGACCGCCTGACCACGCAGATGAAGTCGGTGGGCGAGGTGATGGCCATCGGCCGCACCTTCCAGGAATCTTTCCAGAAAGCCCTGCGCGGCCTCGAGGTCGGCGTGAACGGTCTGGATGCCAAATACAGCGACCGCGAAGCCATCGTGTCCGAACTCGGCAACCCGGGGCCGGAGCGCATCTGGGCGGTGAGCGACGCTTTCCGCATCGGCATGAGCGTCGAAGAAGTGTTCAACGTCAGCAAGATCGATCCGTGGTTCCTGGTTCAGATCGAAGACCTGATCCGTCAGGAGCAGGCACTGTCCGGCCGCACGCTGGAAAGCCTCGATGCGGACCACATGCGCACTTTGAAGCGCAGCGGTTTTGCCGATGCACGTCTCGCGACCTTGCTGGATACCGATGCTGCGGCCGTGCGCGCCTACCGTCATGCACTGGGTATTCGTCCCGTGTTCAAGCGCGTGGATACCTGCGCCGCAGAATTCGCGACCAACACCGCTTACATGTACTCGACCTACGAGGAAGAGTGCGAATCGCAGCCGACCAACAACAAGAAGATCATGGTGCTGGGCGGCGGTCCGAACCGCATCGGTCAGGGTATCGAGTTCGATTATTGCTGCGTGCATGCCGCGCTGGCGATGCGCGAAGACGGTTATGAGACCATCATGGTCAACTGCAATCCGGAGACTGTGTCGACCGACTATGACACTTCCGACCGTCTGTACTTCGAGCCGCTGACGCTGGAGGACGTGCTGGAAGTGGTCGCCGTCGAGAAGCCGGTCGGCGTGATCGTGCAATACGGCGGTCAGACTCCACTGAAACTGGCGCACGGGCTGGAAAAGAACGGTGTGCCTATCATCGGCACCACGCCGGACATGATCGACTGCGCGGAAGACCGCGCGCGTTTCCAGGCCATGCTGCGCAAGCTGGAACTGAAGCAGCCGCCCAATCGCACGGCGAGCAATGTGGCCGATGCGGTCGCCGGCGCCGAAGAAATCGGCTATCCGTTGGTGATGCGTCCTTCCAACGTGCTGGGTGGCCGCGCCATGGAGATCATCCATGCGCAGGCCGACCTCGAGCGCTACATGCGCGACGCCGAGGAGATGTCCAAGACCTATCCGGAGCGCATGCCTATCCTGCTCGACCGCTTCCTGAACGATGCGATCGAAGTGGATGTGGATGCGGTGTCCGACGGCAAGCAGGTCATCATCGGCGGCATCATGGAACACATCGAGCAGGCGGGCGTGCACTCCGGCGACTCGGCCTGTTCGCTGCCGCCGTACTCGCTGTCCGCCAAGCTGCAGGACGAGTTGCGCCGCCAGACCATTGCGATGGCGAAGGAGCTCAACGTGGTCGGCCTGATGAACGTGCAGTTCGCCATCCAGGGCGAGACAGTGTATGTACTGGAAGTGAACCCGCGTGCCTCGCGTACTGTCCCCTACGTGTCGAAGTCGACCGGCGTGCCGCTGGCCAAGATCGCTGCACGCTGCATGGCCGGCCAATCGCTGGCGCAGCAGGGCGTGACCAGGGAAGTCATCCCGCCGTACTACTCGGTGAAGGAAGCTGTGTTCCCGTTCATCAAGTTCCCGGGCGTCGATACCATCCTCGGCCCCGAGATGAAGTCCACCGGCGAAGTGATGGGCGTGGGCGATACCTTTGCCGAAGCTTTCGTCAAGTCGCAACTGGCGGCCAGCGTGAAGCTGCCCAAGGACGGCAAGGTGTTCATCAGCGTGCGCGACGCGGACAAGTCCGGTGCGGTGGAAGTGGCGCGCTCCCTGGTCGAGCTTGGCTTCACCGTGCTGGCGACGCGCGGCACGGCGGCGGTGATCGCTGGGGCGGGCGTGGCGGTGACGGCGGTGAACAAGGTCGCCGAAGGCCGTCCGCATATCGTGGACATGATCAAGAACGGCGAGGTCAGCCTCATCGTCAACACCGTGGACAGCAGGCCATCCGTGATGCGCGACTCGTATTCGATCCGCCATGCGGCGCTGCAAGGCCGTGTCACCTACTACACCACGCTCGCCGGAGCGCGTGCCGCCTGCGTCGGGATGCAGCATCTCGCCGAGCTGCAGGTGTACGACGTCCAGACGCTGCACCAGCGTCTGGCTTAATCAGGAATAAGGAAGTTTTCGTTATGAGCAAGATCCCCTTGACCTTCATCGGCGCAGAGTTGTTGCGCCAGGAGTTGCACCACCTGAAGACGGTGGAACGCCCGGCGGTCATCAACGCCATTTCCGAGGCGCGCGCGCAGGGTGACCTGTCGGAGAACGCCGAATACGACGCCGCCAAGGAGCGGCAGGGTTTCGTCGAAGGGCGCATCGTCGAGCTGGAGTTCAAGCTGGGCAGCGCGCAGATCATCGATCCCAAGAATATCAGCGCCGACGGGCGCTGCGTGTTCGGTTCGACTGTGGTGCTGGAAGATGTCAACAACGGCGACGTGGTGACTTACCAGATCGTCGGCGACGACGAGGCGAACATCCGCGAGCGCAAGATCTCCATCAGCTCGCCGATCGCGCGTGCGCTGATCGGCAAGTACAGCGGCGACATCGCCGAGGTGCAGGCACCGGGCGGGGTGCGTGAATACGAAGTGGTGGACGTTCAGTACATCTGATCGGGTTGTAGGGGCGTGATTCATCACGCCCTTTGGGCACGATAAATTGCGCCCCTACGTGCGGCTGCCGAGTTGCTTCTTGGTCAGCGGCTTCTTGCCCTTGTGGCGCGGCATCTTCTTGATCTCAATCTGTTTCGCCTCAGGGTTGGGCTGGTAGACGACCAGGATCTTGCCGATGTGTTGCACCGGGGCTGCGTTGAGCTGGGTGCAGATGGATTCAAGGATGGCTTCACGTTGTGCGCGCTCGTCGCTCATCACACGAATCTTGATCAACTCATGGTTCTTCAGGGTAATGGCGATCTCTCTCAGCACCGCTTCGGTCAGTCCGGCATTGCCGATCATCACGGTAGGGTTGAGGGCGTGGGCGCGTGCTTTGAGGTCGCGGCGTTCGGATACAGTCAGGGATAACATGGTGAGCCTTTCAAGTGAGGTCGGATTTTAATCGATGAAGCCTTCCAAAACCAGCAAACAATGGATGCGTGAGCATGTAAATGACCCTTTTGTGCAACTTGCACAGAAGGAGGGCTATCGTTCGCGCGCCGCCTACAAGCTTCTGGAGATCGATGCCAAGGACCATTTGTTGAAACCCGGCATGGTGGTGGTGGACCTGGGGGCGACTCCGGGCGGCTGGTCTCAGGTGGCGGCGCACAAGGTGGGGCGCGGCGGCAAGGTGATCGGCCTTGACCTGTTGCCATTAGACCATCTTGCTGGAGTGGATTTTATCCAGGGCGATTTCCGCGACGATGCCGTGCTGAAACAGCTGGAAGATCTGCTGCAGGGCAGGCCGGTCGGGCTTGTAATCTCGGATATGGCCCCCAATATCAGCGGCATCGTCTCCGCCGACCAGGCGCGCGCCATGCACCTCGCGGAACTGGCGATGGAGTTCGCACTCGAACACCTGACGCCGGAAGGGAGTTTTCTCGTCAAGGTCTTCCAGGGCGCGGGGTTCGAGGAGTACCTGAAGCAGATGCGCAGCCGTTTTTCCAAAGTGGTTTCGCGCAAGCCCAAGGCCTCGCGCGACCGCAGCAGCGAAGTGTATTTGTTGGCGACTGGGCCACATTAGTAGTTGCGGCACATCGATAAACCTACCACGCAACGCCGCAATCAAGTCGCGCAGTAGGTTTATCGATGTGCCCTTGAGTAATCGGGCAATACATAGTCTAATGACCGTTCGGCAGCCGTGATGCGCCGGTTAAGGAGTTATCTTGAACAACATGTTTAAAAGTATCGCCATCTGGATGGTCGTCGCCCTCGTGCTGATGACCGTGTTCAACCAGTTCAATGCACGCCAGCAGCAGACTGCGCAGGCGCAGCTCGAATATTCCCAATTCCTGGATGAAGTCAAGAAGGGCACCATCACCAAAGTGACCATCGAGGGGCACGCCCTGAAGGCGGTCACCAGCGACGGCAAGCGCATCACCAGCTATGCGCCTAGCGACCCGTGGATGATCTCCGACCTGTTGAAGAGCGGCGTGACCATCGAGGCCAAGCCGGAAGAAGAACCATCCATGCTGATGAACATCTTCGTGTCCTGGTTCCCGATGATCCTGCTGATCGGCGTGTGGATATTCTTCATGCGCCAGATGCAGGGCGGCAAGGGCGGCGGCGCGTTCTCCTTCGGCAAGAGCAAGGCGCGCATGCTGGACGATACCAAGGAGCGCGTGACCTTCGCCGACGTGGCCGGTTGCGACGAAGCCAAGGAAGAGGTGAGCGAGCTGGTGGACTTCCTGCGCGATCCCTCCAAGTTCCAGAGCCTCGGCGGGCGCATTCCGCGCGGCGTGCTGATGGTGGGCAGCCCGGGTACCGGCAAGACCCTGCTGGCCAAGGCCATCGCCGGCGAAGCCAAGGTGCCTTTCTTCTCGATTTCCGGTTCCGACTTCGTCGAGATGTTCGTCGGCGTGGGCGCGGCGCGCGTGCGCGACATGTTCGAGCAGGCCAAGAAGCAGTCGCCGTGCATCGTGTTCATCGACGAAATCGACGCGGTGGGCCGCCAGCGCGGAGCTGGCCTCGGCGGCGGCAACGACGAGCGCGAACAGACACTGAACGCCCTGCTGGTGGAAATGGACGGTTTCGAGGGTTCCAGCGGCGTGATCGTGATCGCCGCGACCAACCGTCCCGACGTGCTCGACCCGGCGCTGCTGCGCCCGGGCCGTTTCGACCGTCAGGTGGTGGTGCCGCTGCCGGATATCCGCGGCCGCGAACAGATCCTGATGGTGCACATCCGCAAGGTGCCGGTCGCGAACGACGTCAAGGCGGACGTGCTGGCGCGCGGCACGCCGGGCTTCTCCGGCGCCGACTTGGCCAACCTGGTGAACGAGGCTGCATTGTTCGCGGCGCGCCGCAACAAGCGCTTCGTCGAGATGGACGACTTCGAATCCGCCAAGGACAAGATCATGATGGGCGCCGAGCGCAAGTCCATGATCATGCCGGAGGAGGAGCGCAAGAACACGGCCTACCACGAAGCGGGGCACGCATTGGTGGCCAAGCTGCTGCCCAAGACCGATCCTGTGCACAAGGTCACGATCATCCCGCGCGGCCGCGCACTGGGCCTGACCATGCAGTTGCCGACGGAAGACCGTTACAGCATGGACAAGG
The DNA here is from genome assembly GCF_018324385.1 of Ferrigenium kumadai. Classification (NCBI taxonomy): domain Bacteria; kingdom Pseudomonadati; phylum Pseudomonadota; class Betaproteobacteria; order Nitrosomonadales; family Gallionellaceae; genus Ferrigenium; species Ferrigenium kumadai. Next base: position 572,109 of record NZ_AP019536.1, read on the forward strand.
CGCGCATCCTGTCCACCATCGCGGTTCTGTTCGGCGGGCGCATCGCCGAGGAAATCTTCATGAATCAGATGACCACCGGCGCCTCCAACGACTTCGAGCGCGCCACCGACATGGCACGCAAGATGGTCACCCAATGGGGTATGTCCGATGCGCTGGGCACCATGGTGTATGCCGAAAACGAAGGCGAAGTGTTCCTCGGCCGCTCGGTGACCACGCACAAGAACATCTCCGAAGCGACCATGCAGAAGGTGGATGCCGAGATCCGCAGCATCATCGACCAGCAGTACGCACTGGCGCGCAAGCTGATCGAAGATAACCGCGACAAGATCGAGGCGATGGCCAAGGCGCTGCTGGAATGGGAAACCATCGATGCCGACCAGATCAACGACATCATGGCCGGCAACCCTCCGCGCGAGCCCAAACCCAGCCAGAGCACCAAGGCGCCGGAGCCGCCCAAGGATCAGGCGCCGACCGCTCCGGCGACTACACCGAACGAGCCTGCACAGGAAACCTGAAGCAGGGATACGGGATACAGGATTCAGTGACCTGTATCCCGTATCCCGTATCCTCAATGCTCCATTGCGGCAAATACCAATTCAAACTCGATCGCCCACTTGTGATGGGCATCGTCAACGTCACGCCCGATTCGTTTTCCGACGGCGGGCGTTTTTTTTCGCCTGCCAAAGCGATAGACCATGCCTATGAGCTGATCGCGGAGGGCGCGGACATCCTCGACATCGGCGGCGAATCCACACGTCCCGGCGCCGCGTCGGTCGGTGTGCGGGAAGAGCTGGACCGCGTGCTGCCGCTGGTCGAGGCGCTGCGCGGCGTCCCCGTCTCCATCGATACCTGGAAACCCGAGGTGATGCGAGCCGCACTGACGGCGGGCGCCTGCATGGTCAACGACGTGAATGCGCTGCTCGCGGAAGGGGCGCTGGATGCGGTCGCACAATCCGATGCCGCCGTGTGCCTGATGCACAAGCAGGGCGACCCACAGACCATGCAGAAGCGCCCCCATTATCAGGATGCCCTCACCGAAGTGAGCGAATTTCTGCGCGAGCGCATCGCCGCGGCAGAAGCCGTGGGGATCGCGCGCGAGCGCATCGCGATCGATCCGGGCTTTGGTTTCGGCAAGACGCTGGCGCATAATCTCGAATTGTTGCGCGGGCTGCAAAAACTGCGCGAACTGGGAGTGCCGGTGCTGGCGGGACTGTCGCGCAAGTCCATGCTGGGCGCGATCACCGGGCAGGATGTGGAGCATCGCGTATCCGCCAGCGTGGCGGCGGCATTGATCGCGGTGCAGCGCGGGGCGTCCATCGTGCGCGTGCACGACGTGCGCGCGACGGTGGATGCGTTGAAGGTTTGGGATGCAGTAAATAATTGTGCGAAATAGATACCGTTCGCGGTGAGTATTTCCCGTTCGATCCTTCGATACGGCGCGCTATGCGCGCCACTCAGGACGAACGGGAAATGTATCGATCCGCATCACATTAGGGAAATGCAATGAGTAGAAAATATTTCGGTACGGATGGCGTGCGCGGCAAAGTGGGCGAGTACCCCATCACCCCGCAGTTCGTGATGCATCTGGGTTATGCGGCGGGCAAGGTGCTGGCGGGCGCCGAGCACACGCGCGGCGAGCGCCCTGCGGTGCTGATCGGCAAGGACACTCGCATCTCCGGCTACATGCTGGAATCCGCGCTCGAAGCCGGGTTGATCGCTGCGGGCATCGACGTGTACCTGGCCGGTCCGGTGCCGACCCCGGCGGTGGCCTACCTGACGCGCGCCTTGCGCCTGCAGGCAGGCGTGGTGATCTCCGCCTCGCACAATCCGTTCGAGGACAACGGCATCAAGTTCTTCTCCGGCAACGGCACCAAGCTGCCCGACGAGACCGAGCATGCCATCGAGTCCGAACTGGACAACCCGATGCAGACCAACGCCTCGGAGAACCTGGGCAAGGCCAAGCGCATCGACGATGCGGTCGGGCGCTACATCGAATTTTGCAAGAGCACCTTTCCGTGCGATATGAACCTGCGCGACATGAAGATCGTGGTGGACAGCGCGCACGGCGCGACCTATCACATCGCGCGCCACGTGTTCCACGAGCTCGGCGCCGACGTGGTCGCCATCGGCGCCGAGCCGAACGGCAAGAACATCAACGACGGCTACGGTGCGACCAAGCCGCAGAACCTGCAGAAGGCCGTGGTCGAGCATAAGGCCGATCTCGGCATCGCGCTGGACGGCGACGGCGACCGGCTGGTGATGGTGGACGCGGCAGGCAAGCTCTACGACGGCGATCAGCTGATCTATGTCATCGCCAAACACCGACAGGCGCAGGGCAGGATGCAGGGGGGAGTGGTCGGCACATTGATGACCAACCTCGCCTTCGAGCATGCGATGCAGAAGCTTGGCATCCCTTTTTCGCGCGCCAAGGTCGGCGACCGTTACGTGATGGAGCAGTTGCTGGAAAAGGGCTGGCAGATCGGCGGAGAGAACTCGGGCCATGTCATCTGCCTCGACAAGCACAGCACCGGGGACGGCATCGTCTCGGCGCTGCAGGTGCTGCACGCGCTGCGCGCGAGCGGGCAGGGGCTCGCCGAAGCGGCGGCGGACCTGCGCATGTACCCGCAGGTGCTGGTCAACGTGAAGGTGACGGGCAAGGCTGCTGCCTTGCTGGAGCTTCAGGCGGTGAAGGATGCGGTGGCGGAAGCCGAGCGCGAGTTGGACGGCAAGGGGCGGGTGCTGTTGCGGCCTTCGGGTACCGAGCCGTTGTTGCGGGTGATGGTGGAAGGCGAGGATGGGCCGCTGGTCGAACAGTCCGCACAGCGCATTGCCGAAGCGGTGCGGGTGGCAGCTTCGGCCAATTGATTTACGTTATGCGATTGTAGGGGCGGGTTTCAAACCCGCCCCTACGGATCATGTGGGGATATGCGATTGACCGGCTAGTACTTCCGGCTGCCAGTTCTTCGCCGCCCATCCCAACACTTCTTTTACGCTTCCATCCTGCAATTCAGCAGGCGGTCGCTGCCGCAGGAAATCCAATACCGAAATCAATGTCGTGACGATGTTATAGGTCGCAACGGCAGGGGCGAGGGTCTGTTTGCTAAGCTTCTCGCCCTGTGCATTCACCGCGACGGGCAGATGCAGGTAGTGCGGGGTGGGTAGGCCGAGCAGGCGCTGGAGGTGGATCTGGCGCGGGGTGGAGTGGAGCAGGTCCGCGCCGCGCACGATGTGGGTGATGTTCTGGAAGGCGTCGTCTACCACCACCGCCAGCTGGTAGGCGAACAGGCCGTCGGCGCGTTTCACCACGAAGTCGCCTATCTCGCTCTCGAGTCGCTGCGACTGGAGCCCTTGCAAGGCATCGTCGAACCTGACGGGCGTGTCGTTCGTGCGCACCCGCCATGCCAGCGTCGCTCTCGGGTGCGCCAGTCCGTTGCGGCAGTTGCCGGGGTAGACGAATCCCTCGATGCCGTGCAGCGCCGAGTCAGTGATTTCCTTGCGCGTGCAGCAGCAGGGATACACCGCGTCGAGGGCTCGCAGCTTGTGCAGCGCTTCGTCATAAGCGGCGGTGCGCTGGCTCTGGTAGATGACGGGTTCGTCGCTGTGCAGGCCGTAGGCTTCAAGTGTGCGCAGGATGTCTTCTGCCGCACCGGGCATGCAGCGCGGTATGTCGAGGTCTTCCATGCGCACCAGCCAGGTACCGTGGTGATGTTTTGCATCGAGGTAGCTGCCGATGGCGGCGACGAGTGAACCGAAGTGCAGGGGGCCGGTGGGGGAGGGGGCAAATCGCCCCCTGTAGCTAGAACGTTGCATTGCCTACTGCGCAGCCAATCTGCGGTGTCGCGTGCTCGCTCATTCCTCGCCTACCTATGAGGTATGTCTCGTCATTCGCTGCGCGGCTCCTTGCATATTGGCTTGCTCGTGACGGCACTGAAACGTTCTCTAGAGTTGGGGTTGTAGGATGGGTATGCCCATCCTATTTGCCAGATCAGGCAGGGACAGCCTCTTTCTCGAATTCCAGTCCCACCTTGCCGTTCTTCACATCCACGGTGACCTTGCCGCCATTCGAGAGCCTGCCGAACAGCAGTTCGTCGGCCAGCGCGGAGCGGATGGTGTCCTGGATCAGGCGCGCCATCGGACGGGCGCCCATCTGCGGATCAAACCCGTTGTCGGCGAGGTAGTCCTTGAGTTCGTCGGTGAAGGTGACGTCCACCTTCTTCTCGTGCAGCTGTTCCTCGAGCTGCATCAGGAACTTGTCCACCACGCGCAAGATGACTTCGTGGTCCAGCGGTGCGAAGGAGACGATGGCGTCGAGGCGGTTGCGGAATTCGGGCGTGAACATGCGCTTGATGTCGGCCATCTCGTCGCCGGCAGCGGCGGTCTTGGTGAAGCCGATCTGGGCCTTGTTCAGCGCTTCTGCGCCAGCGTTGGTGGTCATGATGACGACGACGTTGCGGAAGTCGGCCTTGCGGCCGTTGTTGTCGGTCAGCGTGCCGTGATCCATCACCTGCAGCAGGATATTGAAGATGTCCGGGTGCGCCTTCTCGATCTCGTCGAGCAACAGCACACAATGCGGTTGCTTGTTGATCGCTTCGGTGAGCAGGCCGCCCTGGTCGAAACCCACATAGCCGGGAGGCGCGCCGATCAGGCGGCTGACGGCGTGGCGTTCCATGTATTCGGACATATCGAAGCGGTGCAGCGGCATGCCCATCGCATAGGCCAGCTGGCGTGCGACCTCGGTCTTGCCGACGCCGGTGGGGCCGGAGAACAGGAAGCTGCCGATGGGCTTCTGCGGGTTGCCGAGACCGCTGCGCGACATCTTGATGGCGCGTGCCAGCACGTCGATGGCCTTGTCCTGGCCGAACACGGTGGTCTTGAGGTCGCGGTCGAGGTTCTTCAGCGCGTTGCGGTCGTCGTGCGACACGGTGCGGGTCGGGATGCGCGCGATCTTGGCGATGATCTCCTCGATCTCGTGCTTGCCGATGGTCTTCTTCTGTCTGGATTTCGGCAGGATGCGCTGCGCTGCACCGGCCTCGTCCAACACATCGATGGCCTTGTCCGGCAGGTGGCGGTCGTTGATGAAGCGTGCGGAAAGTTCGGCGGCGCTGGTGATCGCGGCCGCGCTGAATTTGACGCTGTGGTGTTCCTCGAAGCGCGTCTTCAGCCCTTTCAGGATCTCGATGGTCTGCTCCACCGAAGGTTCGGCCACGTCTACCTTCTGGAAGCGGCGCGACAGCGCGGAATCTTTTTCGAAGATGCCGCGGTATTCCTGATAGGTAGTTGCACCTATACATTTGAGTGCGCCGCTCGACAGAGCCGGCTTGAGCAGGTTGGAGGCGTCCATGGTGCCGCCGGAGGCTGCGCCTGCACCGATCAGGGTGTGGATCTCGTCGATGAACAGCACCGCGTTCGGTGCGTCGCTCAATTCCTTCAGCACCGCCTTCAGGCGTTGCTCGAAGTCGCCGCGATATTTGGTGCCTGCCAGCAGCGAGCCCATGTCCAGCGAGTAGACGCGGGCATCTTTCAGGATGTCCGGCACGTTCTCCTCGACGATGCGGCGCGCCAGACCTTCGGCGATGGCGGTCTTGCCCACGCCGGCTTCGCCGACCAGCAGCGGGTTGTTCTTGCGGCGGCGGCACAGGGTCTGGATCACGCGCTCCAGTTCTAGGTCGCGCCCGATCAGCGGGTCGATCTTGCCAGCCAGTGCCTGGGCGTTCAGGTCCTGCGTGTAGCTCTTCAGCACGCCCTCGTCGGTGCCGGCCTGTTGCTCGTTCTCGGTTTCGCCTTGCGCTTGGGCGGTGCTGCCGGCCTCGCTCTTGGCAATGCCGTGGGAGATGTAGTTCACCACGTCGAGGCGGTTGAGGCCGCGCTCGGTGAGGAAGTGCACCGCGTGGGAATCCTTTTCCCCGAACAGCGCGGCGAGGATGTTGGCGCCGGACACTTCCTTCTTGTTGGTGGATTGAACGTGCAGGATCGCGCGCTGGATGACGCGCTGGAAGCCGACGGTGGGTTGCGTGTCCACCTCGCCGTCGCCGGGGACGGTGGGGGTGTGGCTGTCGATAAAGGCAGTCAGGACATCGCGCAATTCGTCGATGTTCACGCTGCACGCGCGCAACACTTGCGCGGCGGAGGCATTGTCCAGCATCGCGAGCAGGAGGTGCTCGACGGTGATGAACTCGTGGCGCTTCTGGCGGGCCTCGACGAACGCCAAGTGCAGGCTGACTTCCAATTCTTGCGCAATCATTTCAATTTTCCTCCATGCCGCATCGTAGCGGATGCCCGTGTTGCTTTGCAAACTCAGATACCTGTGCCACCTTGGTTTCGGCGACGTCGTATGAATACACCCCGCATACCGCAGAACCCTCATTGTGAACTTTGAGCATGATTTGCATCGCGCGTTCACGGTTCATTGCAAAGAAACGTTCCAGCACTTCGATCACGAAATCCATCGTGGTGTAATCGTCGTTGAACAGAATTACCTTATACATGCGTGGGGGCTTTGTTGCGGCCCGTTCCGGCGCGAGTGCGGTGCTGCCGTGTTGTTTGGTTGCCATAGTTCCTGATGCGTATTCTGATGTCTTGTCTGCAAAGCATAGTTGATGATTAGCGCTACTTTTTCAACCCTAATCGAAAAATATTTTTGCTCACCCTCTTGACGATATCAATAAAAGGATAGTAAAAAGCGCGCGGGTGTTTGATTCAAAGTTTCTGCAGTACCGGTCTTGCCGTGTGCGGTCTTAAATCAAACAGTTTAACGGGAACACTCTCCCGGGTTTTTTGTAAGGAAGTAAACACATGGCAACTGGTACCGTAAAGTGGTTCAACGACGCAAAGGGTTTTGGTTTTATCACTCCCGATGATGGCAGCGAAGACCTGTTCGCACACTTCTCCGCTATCAACATGAGCGGCTTCAAGTCCCTCAAAGAAGGCCAGAAGGTCTCCTTCGAAGTGGTACAAGGCCCGAAGGGCAAGCAAGCTTCCAACATTCAAGCCGCCTAATTCAAGCGGTTTTTTTGTTGTTTAAAAAGCCCGCCGGACTCCGGCGGGCTTTTTTATTTGCCATCTTCCTAGGGGGCATCCTTTCCAGTCTGCCGCCCCTTGCTTGCGCCTGGCAGGCTGCTGAAAACACGGACCAGCCAGCCATTGGTAATATGGCGCCATTGCAGAACGGGACAATAACTGATCATGAAATGGTTTAAACGCATACTGATCACACTTGCGGTACTGCTCGTGATTGCGGGGGCATCGCCGTTTTTCATCACGCTCAACGCTTACATTCCCCAGATCGAAAAAGAGGCCTCGACCAGACTCCAGGAGCCGGTGTCGATAAAGAGCATCAGGTTCGCCGCATTGCCATTGCCGCATGTCACGATCGACGGTATCGCGGTCGGCACAACCGATGACATCAAGCTCGGCAAGGTGCAGGTGACCCCCGCACTTTTCTCATTGCTGCAGTCGACTAAGGTCATCAAGAGCATCGAGATCGATTCTTTGGCACTGTCGCAGAAGGGGATCGACAAGATTGCGGCTTTGGCCAAGTCGGATACCGGCAAGTTGCCGGAACAACCGCCGCAAGCCCGGGTCGAGAGCATCCGTCTCAATAAAGCCCTAGTCAGTTTCGGCAAGGCGAACTTCGGCCCGTTTGATGCACGCGTAAGCCTTGACAGCAAGGGCGAAGCCGAGGACGCATCGATTACCACGCAGGACGGCAAGTTCAAGGCGATCATCAAGTCTGACAATTCAAAATATCTGATCGATGCCAGCGCAAAATCGTGGACATTGCCGGTCGGGCCGGCGCTCGTATTCGACGAGTTGATCATCAAGGGAGTAGCGACACGCCACGATGCCAACTTGGGTGAGGTGAGCGCCAGGCTCTACGGTGGCACAGCAATTGGCAAAATGGCCATCAGTTGGCAGAACGGGCTGCATCTCGACGGCAATCTCGACATCAAACAGGTGGAGACGCAAAAAATCGCTTCCATGCTGTCACCAGGCACTCACGTCAGTGGCAAGCTCAGCGCCAAACCGGTTTTCTCCGCCTCGGCGGCATCCGCAGATCAGCTTATGAATGTGTTGCGGCTGGCAACGCTTTTTAACGTCCAGAACGGCGCGCTCCACGGTGTCGATATCCAGAAAGCTGCCACCAGCTTGAACAAGCAGGGAAAGGCCAGCGGAGAAACCCGTTTCGATCAGTTGTCCGGGCATCTCCTCATGGAGCACGGCGGCTACCGTTTCTCACAACTCAGGATCGCCTCGGGTGCGTTGGCTGTCGACGGTGAGGTGAACGTCTCTTCGAAGAAGGCACTGTCGGGACGTGTCAACGCTCAGGTCAAAGCGTTGGGTACCAGCACAACCGTACCACTCAACGTTTCGGGTACGGTCGATGCACCGTTACTCTATCCCACTGGCGGGACCATGGCGGGCGCGGCGGTCGGCACGGCCATAATGGGGCCGGGAGTCGGTACTTCGGTTGGCGTAAAAGTCGGAAACTGGGTCGAAGGCTTGTTCGGCAAGGAAGAGAAAAAGCCCAAAAAATAAGCTCGGTGATTGTCAGGGCCGTTGCGCGCAACTAGGAGATTGGCTGTCACTGCATCCCAATAGCCGGAATCCGGGCATATCCATTGCGGTGATCCTGCCGTGGCTTCAAAAGGGCGCGCCCAATAAAAAAGCCCGGCGGATGCCGGGCTTTTGTCGGACGTGGGCCGGATCAACAAGTGCAGGATGATCGCGTCACCGAAGGCGGAGCGTTCTCTCCGTGGCTGTGCTCAAATGGCGTTCAAAACAGCATTGAATGTTGCACTCGGGCGCATAGATTGCGATGTCTTGTCAAAATCCGGGTGGTAGTAACCGCCCATCTCGACCGGCTTGCCCTGTGCCGCGATCAGCTCTTCATTGATCTTCGCTTCGTTGTCCGTCAATGCCTTGGCCAACGGGGCGAAACGCGCCTGCAGCTCCTTGTCCCTGGTCTGCGCGGCCAGTGCCTGAGCCCAGTACAGTGCGAGGTAGAAATGGCTGCCCCGGTTATCCAACTCGCCGACCCTGCGGGCAGGCGATTTGTTGTTGTCCAGTATCTTGCCGTTGGCCTGATCGAGCGTATCCGCGAGGACTTGCGCCTTCTCGTTCTTGAAGGTCTGCGCCAGATGTTCCAGTGACACGCCCAGTGCCAGAAACTCGCCCAGGGAGTCCCAGCGTAGATAGCCTTCCTGCTGGAACTGCTGCACATGCTTCGGTGCAGAACCACCGGCACCCGTCTCGAACAATCCACCGCCATTCATCAGCGGTACGATGGACAGCATCTTGGCGCTGGTGCCCAGCTCGAGGATAGGGAACAGGTCGGTGAGATAGTCGCGCAGCACGTTGCCGGTGACGGAGATGGTGTCTTTGCCTGCGCGGATGCGATCCAGCGAGAACTGGATGGCTTCTTCCGGCGTCATGACGCGGATATCCAGGCCGCTGGTGTCGTGATCCTTCAGGTAGCGTTCCACTTTCCGGATGATCTGCGCATCGTGCGCACGGTTCTTGTCCAGCCAGAACACGGCAGGGGTGTTGCTCAGGCGTGCGCGCGTGACCGCCAGCTTGACCCAGTCCTGGATCGGCGCATCTTTTGCCTGGCACATGCGGAAGATGTCGCCCTGTTCCACATCCTGTTCCAGCAAGGTCTTGCCGGATTCGTCCACCGCACGCACCTTGCCGTTGGCCGGAATCTCGAAGGTCTTGTTGTGCGAGCCGTACTCTTCCGCTTGTTGCGCCATCAGGCCGACGTTGGGCACAGAGCCCATGGTCTTGGGATCGAATGCGCCATGCTTCTTGCAATCGTCGATGACCACTTGGTAGATGCGCGCATAGCAGCGGTCGGGGATCATCGCCTTGGTGTCGTGCAGCTTGCCGTCCGGCCCCCACATCTTGCCGGACTCGCGAATCATCGCGGGCATGGAGGCATCGACGATGATGTCGCTCGGCACGTGCAGGTTGGTGATGCCCTTGTCGGAATTGACCATCGCCAGTTCCGGCCTGGACTTGTAGCAGGCCTGGATGTCGGCTTCGATCTCGGCACGCTGGGCTTCGGGCAAAGTCGCGATCTTGGCATAGAGGTCGCCCAGGCCGTTATTCACGTTGACGCCGAGTGGATTGATGACCGCGGCGTGCTTCTCGAAAACGTCCTTGTAATAGACAGAAACCGCGTGACCGAACATGATGGGGTCGGAGACCTTCATCATGGTGGCCTTGAGGTGCAGGGACAGCAATACGCCCTGCTTCTTCGCGTCCTGCATCTGAGTCTCGTAGAATTCACGCAGGCCGCGGCGGCTCATGACGCAGGCGTCGATGATCTCGCCCGCCTTGAGCGGCGTCTTGTCCTTGAGCACGGTCACATTGCCGTCCTGGCCGATGAATTCGATCCTGAAGCTGCCCGCCTCGGCAACCGTGACAGACTTTTCGCTGCCGTAAAAATCCCCGGCATTCATGTATGCCACATGAGTCTTCGAGTCGGCGCTCCATGCGCCCATCTTGTGCGGATTCTTGCGTGCGTACTGCTTGACCGAGGCGGCGGCGCGGCGGTCGGAGTTGCCTTCGCGCAGCACCGGGTTCACGGCGCTTCCGAGAATCCTGCCGTAACGTGCCTTGATCTCCTTCTCGGCATCCGTCTTCGGATCTTCCGGATAGTCGGGAATGTTGTATCCCTGAGACTGCAATTCCTTGATCGCGGCCTTCAACTGGGGGAGCGATGCGCTAATATTGGGAAGCTTGATGATGTTCGCTTCCGGTTTCAGCGTCAGCTCGCCGAGTTCGGTCAGTCCATCCCCGATCTTCTGGGCGGCGGTCAGATTCTCGGGGAAGTTCGCGAGTATGCGTCCCGCAAGGGAGATGTCACGCGTCTCGACGGCGATGCCGGCCGCCTTGGTGAAGGCTTGAACGATGGGAAGCAGAGAGTAGGTCGCCAGTCTCGGCGCTTCATCGGTCAGGGTGTAAATGATTTTGGAAGTCGTCATGTCTGTTTTCGGGATTTGAAACTTTGTTAACAAAGAAAATGAAATGAGTCGCATCCTGCTGTTCAACAAACCCTATGGGGTGATCTGCCAATTCAGCCGTGACGGGATGCACCCGACGCTGGCCGATTATATCGCCGTTCCCGAGGTTTATCCCGCGGGCAGGCTGGACACTGACAGCGAAGGCCTGCTGTTGCTCACCGACGACGGCAAGCTGCAGCACCGCATCACCGACCCGAAACACAAGCTGCCCAAGACCTACTGGGTACAGGTCGAGGGCGTGCCGGACGAGACTGCGCTGCAGCAATTGCGGGGCGGCGTTGCACTCAAGGACGGGATGACGCTGCCTGCCGAAGTGCGGGCGATGGAAGAGCCCGCCGCACTATGGCCGCGCAATCCGCCGGTGCGTTTCCGGCAGAGCATCCCGACGAGCTGGATAGCGCTGACCATACGCGAGGGAAAGAACCGCCAGGTGCGGCGCATGACCGCCGCAGTCGGTTTTCCCACCTTGCGCCTGATCCGCTACCGCATCGGCGACTGGACGCTGGACGGTCTGTCGCCGGGGCTGTGGCGCCAGGAAGAGGCGTAAACGGATCAGCCGCGACCGCGTCCACCGCGCGGTGCGCCGCGCCCTTGCCCAGTGCCTTGTCCGGCTCCGCGCTCGCGGCGTGCGTGAGGCGCGGGCTGGAACAATCCCGGTTGCGGCATCGCCTGATGGCGCGCGGCTTCGGACAGCAGCGGTTCGCCGGCCTTCTTCGCTTGGGGTTGGCGCGGTTTCCCGGGCTGTGATCCGCTACGGGGCTGCTGGCCGTTGCGCGCCTGTTGATCACGCTGCTGCGGATTGCGCGGCTTCTGGCTCTGACCGTCATGTGACTTTTGGCCGTCACGAGGTTTCTGGCCCTGGCCTGCGCGCGGTGCGCTGGCGGTGGTGTTGCTGTGACGGCGCTGGCCGTGTTGCGGACGCGGTGGGCGCGGCGCTTCCGGCGGGATGTGCGTCGGCGGCACGAAGCTGTCTATGGTCACCTTCGGGATCGCGTGCTTGATCAGGCGCTCGATGCTCTTCAGGTACGGGAACTCCTCGCTGTCCACCAGCGAGATCGCCGCGCCGTTACTGCCCGCGCGGCCGGTGCGGCCGATGCGGTGCACATAGTCTTCCGGCACATTCGGCAATTCGAAATTCACCACATGCGGCAGCTGGTCGATGTCCAGTCCGCGCGCAGCGATGTCGGTGGCGACCAGCACCGGCAGCGTGCCGTCCTTGAACTGCGACAGCGCCTTGGTGCGCGCCGACTGGCTCTTGTTGCCGTGGATCGCGGCGGACGGGATGCCGTCACCGGTCAGCTTTTCCGCCAGGCGGTTCGCGCCGTGCTTGGTGCGGGTGAACACCAGCACCTGCTTCCAGTCGTTGTGCTTGATCAGGTGTGCGAGCAGGTGGCTCTTCAGCTTCTGCGGGATCAGGTGCACGCTCTGTTCGACCAGTTCGGACGTGGTGTTGCGGCGCGCTACTTCGACATAACCTGGGTTGTGCAGCAGGCCGTCGGCCAGCGCCTTGATCTCGTCGGAGAAGGTCGCCGAGAACAGCAGGTTCTGGCGCTGTTTCGGCAGCAGCGCGAGGATCTTCTTGATGTCGCGGATGAAGCCCATGTCCAGCATGCGGTCGGCTTCGTCCAGCACCAGGATCTCGACGCCGGACAGATCCAGCGTCTTTTGTCCGACGTGGTCGAGCAATCGGCCCGGCGTGGCGACCAGGATGTCCACCTGGCCGCGCAAGGCCTTGATCTGCGGATTGATGTTCACGCCGCCGAACATCACCATGGATTTCAGCGGGAGATACTTGCCGTAGGTCTGCACCGATTCCTCCACCTGCGCGGCGAGTTCGCGCGTCGGCGTCAGGATCAGGCAGCGCGGGCAGCCTGCGCGCGGATTCGCGGCGGGCTTTTCGGACAGGCGATGCAGGACGGGCAGCGTGAAGCCGGCGGTCTTGCCGGTGCCGGTCTGTGCGCCGGCCAGCAGGTCGCCGCCCTTCAGCACCTGCGGGATGGCCTGAGCCTGGACGGGGGTGGGGTGCGTGTAGCCGGCATCGGCGATGGCGCGCAGGATGGGTTCGGCCAGGTTCAGGCCGGCAAAAGAAATTTCATTAGACAAGTTTTATGACTCCAGCGACGGCCTGAAGCCCTACAGGGCACACCAATCGAGGCAGACGGATTAAGCGATCGGAACGATCGGGAGTGTTCGGGAAGGCCGCTGCACCGATTGGTTGGGAGCAGGGCGGCGCGCATTATATACCCATACTGCGACTTTCGAAGCGAGGTATGGGCGGCGGCGCGCAGAAAACAGCGCTTGGGCTGGGCGCGGGTGGGCTTTGCCGGGGTTCATCGGGTATAATGCGCGCCTTTGAAATTACCCGATAGGAGGATGTTATGCCTATTTATGCTTATGCCTGTTCCAGCTGCGGCGTGCAAAAGGACGTGATGCAGAAGATGAGCGATGCGCCGCTCACCGTTTGCCCGGAGTGCGGCAAGGAAACCTTTACGAAACAATTGACTGCCGCCGGCTTCCAGTTGAAGGGTAACGGCTACTACGTCACCGACTTCAAGAACAAGCCCAAGGCTGAGTGCGCGCCCTGTGCCAGCGCGGGCTCCTGCCCGATGGCTAGCTGATCGATGAAAAAATACCTCATCACCGGGCTGCTGGTCTGGGTTCCGCTCGGCATCACCCTCTGGGTGCTGAACCTGACCATCACCACGATGGACCAGACCCTGTTGCTGCTGCCAGAGCAATTGCGGCCGGACAATCTGTTGCCCATCCATATTCCCGGTCTGGGCATCATCCTGACGCTGGCTGTGGTGCTGCTCACCGGCCTGCTGATCCGCAACGTGTTCGGTCAGCGGCTGTGGGACGCTTCCGAGAAGGCGATGCTGCATGTGCCGTTCGTGGGCAGCATCTACAAGGGCGTGAAGCAGGTCAGCGACACCTTGTTGTCGGGCAGCGGCAATTCGTTCCGCAAGGTGCTGCTGGTGCGCTATCCGCATCCGCAAGCATGGTCGCTGGCGTTCCAGACCGGCGTACCGGGCGAGGTGAGTAGCCGCTTCGATGAAGAATATGTGGCAGTGTTCATTCCCACTACGCCCAGCCCGGTGAATGGTTTCTATTTCTATGTGCGCCGTGCCGACACCATCGAACTGGATATGACCGTAGACGTGGCGCTGCGCACCATCGTGTCGATGGGCGTGGTCGCCACGCCCGAGACCGCACATGCCCAGGCGGCCGGCCAGATTTCCAAGCAAGACTAATCCCGTTTTTTACCAAGAAGCCGAATCATGCGAACTCATTACTGTGGACTCCTCAACACCGACCAACTCGACCAGACCGTGAGCATTTGCGGCTGGGCGCATCGCCGCCGCGACCACGGCGGGGTGATCTTCATCGACCTGCGCGACCGTGAAGGCCTAGCTCAGGTCGTGTGTGATCCGGATCGCGCCGAGATGTTCAAGATCGCCGAGTCCGTGCGCAGCGAGTTCGTGCTGCGCATCACCGGCAAGGTGCGTCGTCGCCCGGAAGGCACGACCAACTCGAACATCACCAGCGGCGAAATCGAAATCCTGTGCCACGAGATCGAAGTGCTGAACAGCGCGGTGACGCCTCCGTTCCAGCTCGACGACGAGAACCTCTCCGAGAACGTGCGCCTGACCCATCGCGTGGTCGACCTGCGCCGTCCGCAGATGCAGAAGAACATGATGCTGCGCTACAAGGTCGCGATGGCATTCCGTCGCTTCCTCGACAGCCGCGGCTTCATCGATATCGAGACGCCGATGCTGACCAAGTCCACGCCGGAAGGCGCACGCGACTACCTGGTGCCGTCGCGCGTGCATCCGGGCGAGTTCTTCGCGCTGCCGCAGTCGCCGCAGCTGTTCAAGCAGATGCTGATGGTGGCCGGCTTCGACCGCTACTACCAGGTCACCAAGTGTTTCCGCGACGAAGACCTGCGCGCCGACCGCCAGCCCGAATTCACCCAGGTCGATATCGAGACCTCGTTCCTGAACGAGGCGCAGATCACCGCGATAATGGAAGAGATGATCCGCACCGTGTTCAAGGAAACGATGGATGTGGACCTGCCCAATCCGTTCCCGCGCATGACCCACGCCGAGGCGATGGCGCGCTTCGGTTCGGACAAGCCAGACCTGCGCGTGACGCTGGAACTGACAGAAGTGACCGACGCGGTGAAGGATGTCGCGTTCAAGGTGTTCGCCGGCGTGGCGAATTCCGATAGCGGCCGCGTGGCTGCATTGCGCGTGCCTGGCGGCGCGGCGTTCACACGCGGCGAGATCGACGAGTACACCAAGTTCGTCGGCATCTATGGCGCGAAGGGCCTGGCCTACATCAAGGTCAACGACATCACACAACTCAACGAGACCGGTCTGCAGTCGCCCATCGTGAAGAACATCCACGAGGCCGCATTGAAGACCATCGTCGAGAGCACCGGTGCGCAGAATGGCGACATCATCTTCTTCGGCGCGGACAAGACGAAGATCGTCAACGACGCGCTGGGCGCGTTGCGCAGCAAGATCGGCCACGAGAAGGGCTACACCAACGGCAAGGCATGGGAGCCGCTGTGGGTGGTGGACTTCCCCATGTTCGAATACGACGACGAAGACAAGCGCTGGACTGCTTGCCACCATCCGTTCACTTCGCCCAAGGACGAGCATGTCGCCCTGCTGGAAAGCGATCCGGGTAAGTGTCTGGCCAAGGCCTACGACTTGGCTCTGAATGGCTGGGAAATCGGCGGCGGCTCGGTGCGTATCCACAAGGAAGAGGTGCAGAGCACCGTGTTCCGCGCGCTCAACATCGGTGCGGAAGAAGCACAGCTCAAGTTCGGCTTCCTGCTCGATGCGTTGCAATACGGTGCGCCCCCGCACGGCGGCCTGGCCTTCGGCCTGGATCGCATCGTCACCATGATGACCGGCGCCGAGTCGATCCGCGACGTGATCGCCTTCCCCAAGACCCAGCGCGCGCAGTGCCTGTTGACCCATGCGCCGAGCGCAGTGGACGAGAAGCAGCTGCGCGACCTGCACATCCGCCTGCGCCAGCAGACTCAGGCTACCGTGGAAGTCGCCAAGGAATAAACGATGGCGCGTTCGCTACGTCCATTGCTGCTTGCGGCGCTGCTGTGGCTGCCGCAGGTGCCGGCGGCGGCAGCATCGGAGCAGATCGATGCTGCAAGCGGATTGCCCGTCATCGCGGCGGCCGCGCTGCCCGCCGAAGCACGCGACACGTTGCGCGCGATCGAGCGGGGCGGGCCGTTCGCCTATGAACGCGACGGAGTGGTGTTCAAGAACTACGAGCGGGTGCTGCCGAAGCAGCGGCGCGGCTATTATCATGAATACACGGTGAAGACGCCGGGGGCGCGCAATCGCGGTGCGCGGCGCATCGTGTGCGGGCAGCCGGTGGAGTGTTATTACACCGGCGATCACTACAAGACTTTCAAGCGTATCCGGGAACAGCCATGAATCTGCTGGCACAACAACTGAACAGTCCATCCAGGGCGGGCAGCTATATGCTGACATGCAGCGTGGATGAGTTGCTCGCTGCAGTTGCCGAGGCGAACTTCGCGCTGTTCGACGCCGACCTCAAAGGCGTCAAGGGCAAGGCGAACCTGCTCAACGCGCTGGCGCGCGCCGCCGGTTTCCCGCCGGAATTCGGCGCGAACTGGGATGCGCTGGCGGATGACCTGTGCGACCTGTCGTGGTGCGGCGAGAAGGCCGGTTACGTGCTGCTGTTGCGCAACGTCAGCGATACCTTCGGCTTGTCCGCCAACGACCGCGAGATCGCGCAGGACATCCTCGCCGACACGGTGGTGTACTGGCGGCAGCGCAACAAGGCTTTCTGGATATTCTTCATCTGAGGCATGACGACCTACAAACGGCCGGTCTCGGTGCTGGTGGTGGTCTACACTTCCAATCTTGATGTGTTGTTGCTGGAGCGAGCCGATTACCCCGGCTACT
This sequence comes from Ferrigenium kumadai, assembly GCF_018324385.1. Lineage (NCBI taxonomy): Bacteria > Pseudomonadati > Pseudomonadota > Betaproteobacteria > Nitrosomonadales > Gallionellaceae > Ferrigenium > Ferrigenium kumadai. The sequence continues at coordinate 589,093 of NZ_AP019536.1, forward strand.
GGCAATCGGTCACCGGCAGCTGCGAACCGGGTGAGGATTTGCGCGACACGGCGATCCGCGAAGTGAGCGAGGAGACCGGTCTGGATGCTTTGCAATATGCGCTGAGCGACTGGCAGTCGCAGAACGTCTACGAGATATATCCGCACTGGCGCCACCGCTACCCGCCCGGCGTCACCCACAACACCGAGCATGTGTTCGGCCTGCAACTGCCGCATCGTGTCGATGTCCAACTCGCGCCGGGCGAGCACTTGAACTTCGAGTGGTTACCGTGGCAGGATGCGGCGAATAAAGTATTTTCACCGAGCAACCGTGCGGCGATACTCCAATTACCGGTGCTCGCACAAAGGCCAGTTAAATGAGCAAAAACGTCATCTCCATACCCTACGACCATCCCGATGTCGCACAGTCTGGTTGCAGCACGGCACGGGCGTGGGCGAAGCGGCCACTGGAGCCGGCGCCGGAGCAGAGGGCCGAGTTGATCGCGCGCATCAAGCGCCTGCTCAAGGAGCAGGACGCAGTGCTGGTGTCGCATTACTACGTGCATCCAGACTTGCAGGATCTCGCCGAGGAGACGGGCGGCATCGTGTCCGACTCGCTGGATATGGCGAACTTCGGCCACCAGCATCCGGCAAAGACCATCGTGGTCGCGGGCGTGCGCTTCATGGGCGAGACCGCGAAGATACTCAATCCGGAGAAGCGCGTGCTGATGCCGGACCTCGAGGCGGAATGTTCGCTCGACCTCGGCTGTCCGGCGGACGAGTTCGCCGCGTTCTGCGATGCGCATCCGGACCGCACCGTGGTGGTGTACGCCAATACCAGTGCGGCGGTTAAAGCGCGCGCCGACTGGATGGTGACCAGCTCGATCGCGCTGCCCATCGTCAAGCACCTGAAAGAGCGCGGCGAGAAGATCCTGTGGGCGCCAGACCGCCATCTGGGCAGTTACATCCAGGAACAGACCGGTGCGGACATGCTGCTTTGGCAGGGCTCGTGCATCGTGCATGACGAATACAAGGCGAAAGAGCTGCAGGAACTCAAGGCGCAACACCCCGGCGCGTTGGTGCTGGTGCACCCCGAATCCCCGCGCGCGGTGGTCAAGCTGGCGGATGTGGTCGGCTCCACCACGCAACTCATCAAGGCCGCACAGCATTCCGATGCGAAGGAGTTCATCGTCGCCACCGACAACGGCATTCTGCACAAGATGCGTGCGCTGTGTCCGGGCAAGATTTTCCTCGAGGCGCCCACCGCAGGGTATGGCGCGACCTGTACCAGTTGCAGCCATTGTCCGTGGATGGCGATGAACGGCCTGATCAATCTCGCCGATGTACTGGAGACGGGAAAAAACGAGATCTACGTCGATCCGGCCATCATCCCGAGCGCCGTCAGGCCGATCCAGCGCATGCTGGATTTCGCCAAGCAGATCAACCTGCCGACACGCGGCATCGGCAACGCTTAGGCTGCGGGGTTCCGGTGCCAGCCCTGAAGATCGCCACCTACAATATCCACAAGGGCTTTTCCCATTTCAATCGCCGCGTGGTGCTGCACGAACTGCGCGACCGTTTGCACGAGCTGGACGCCGACATCGTGTTCCTGCAAGAGGTGCAGGGCGAGCATGTGCGCCACCCCGAGCGTTACCATAACTACCCGGACGAGCCGCAGCACGAGTTCATCGCGGGCGAGGTATGGCCGCATCACGCTTATGGCAAGAACGCGGTGTATCAACTCGGCCACCACGGCAATGCCATCCTCAGCCGTTTCCCCATCCTGTGCTCGGTGAACAAGGACGTCTCCGCGCACCGTTTCGAGAGCCGCGGCCTGCTGCATTGCGAGGTCGACATCGGCGGGCGTTATCGCGTCCATTGCCTGTGCGTGCACTTCGGCCTGTTCGCCAAGGGGAGGCGCGTGCAGACGCGCGCGCTGATCGAGCACGTCAAGGAGAATATCCCGGACGGCATGCCGCTGATCGTTGCCGGAGACTTCAACGACTGGAGCAACCAGTCGAGCCGGACCCTGGCCAGCGAGCTGGGCATGCATGACGTGTTCCAGATGCACGGCGGCAAGCTGGCGCGCAGCTATCCCGCCGCGCTACCCCTGTTCCGCCTTGACCGCATCTACGTGCGCGGCTTCGGCGTGCTGCACAGCGATGTGCATTTCGGTGCGGCATGGCAGCGTCTGTCAGACCATGCCGCGCTTTCCGCTCAAGTGAAGAGAACATGAACGGCATCCTCCAGATTGCCGGAAACAATCTGATGCTGCTGCAGAGCGGATCGGCCTATTTCCCGCAGTTGTGCGCCGATATCGATGCCGCGCACCATTCCATCTACCTGGAAACGTACATCTTTGCCGCCGACGAGACCGGTCATATGGTCTCGGCGGCGCTGCGCCGCGCTGCCGCGCGCGGGGTTACGGTGCGCCTGATGCTGGATGGTTTCGGGTCGGCGGAATTGCCCCAGCGATGGGTGGATGACCTGCGCAGTGCGGGCGTCGAGGTGCAGTGGTTCCGCCGCAAGATATCTCCGCTGACTTTGCGCCGCAGCCGCCTGCGACGCCTGCACCGCAAGCTGGTGGTGATAGACGGGGAGATCGCCTTCGTGGGCGGAATCAACATCACCGACGATATCCCGCAGCGCCGTGGTTTGGCTGCGCCGCGGCTGGATTATGCGGTGCGCCTGAAGGGAGCCCTGACGGGCGAGATCCACGCGGTGATGAGGCATCTGTGGGGCATGGTGTCGTGGGCCAATGTCCACCACCATAGCAGGCGCATCCACTGGAGGCTGAGAGAAGCGAAGAGGCCGCAGGCCGCAGGTGACGTCGCGCTGGTGCTGCGCGACAATCTGCGCCACCGCCGCGATATCGAGCGCGCCTACCTCAAGGCGATCGCCACGGCGCAACACGAGATTATCATCGCCAACGCCTATTTCCTGCCCGGCCGCGTGTTCCGTCGCGCGCTGAAACTGGCCGTTCAACGCGGGGTGCGCGTTGTGCTGCTGTTGCAGGGGAAGGTGGAGTACCGCCTGCAACACTATGCGACGCACGCGCTGTATGAGGAGTTGCTGGGGGCAGGCATCGAGATCTACGAATACCTCCCCAGCTATCTGCACGCCAAGGTGGCCGTGGTCGATGGGCAGTGGGCGACGGTGGGTTCCTCCAACATCGATCCGTTCAGTCTGCTGCTGGCACGCGAGGCCAACCTGGTGGTGCGCGATGCCGCCTTCGCCGGAGAAGTGCGCAAGAGCCTGATGGCCGCCCTTGCCAGCGAGGCGCGGCGTGTGGAGTTTGCACGGGAAAGCGTCTTTGTTCATGTGCTGGCGCGCATGAGCTATGGCATCGTCCGATTCCTGGTGGGGATGCTGGGCATGTCCAGAAGGCAGTGATGCCAGGCACGGGGCGTCGGAGGAATTTCCAGTCTGTTTCATAATAATGAAACATCGGTTTGGCATGATGCTTGGCGAAACGTGATTGATGGCGATCTTCGGGGCTCCTGCCCCATGCCTTCATGCATTTCCTCTCCTCATTTTGGGCGTCCTGTGGACGCCCGTTTTTTTGCCGTCCGGCGTGATCCGTGCCGCCCCTCGTACCGTGTGGGCCGATCTTCTGCCGGATACAATTGTTAACAAAAATAAAATATTTGTCCGGCAGATGCTTGTTACAGTGTAAGCGAAAGCGATCGCGGGACTTCCCGCTCTTCCTTTCATGTTTCTCATCCTCTTTCGGGCATCCTGTGGGTGCCCGTTTTTTTTGCCGGTTTCATCAAGGTGTGCGCGGCTATAATTTGCACCCTGTCATTCTCACCGCTCCGACATGCGACCATCCTCATCCTCAAGCGAGCACGCCGCCAACCGTGCCGACTGGCAGACCATCCGTTCCCTGTTGCCCTACCTGTGGGAGTTCAAGTGGCGCGTTGTGATCGCGCTGAGCCTGCTGGTGGTGTCCAAGCTCGCCAACGTGTCGGTACCGCTGGTGCTGAAGGAGATCATCGACTCGCTGGACTCGTCGCATAAGGTGCTGGTGGTGCCGGTGGCACTGGTCGTCGGCTACGGGGTGCTGCGCCTTTTCAGCACGCTGTTCGGCGAGTTGCGCGATGCAGTGTTCGCCAAGGTGACGCAGCGAGCGATCCGGCGCGTGGCGCTGCAGGTGTTCGAGCATCTGCACAGTCTCAGCCTGCGTTTCCATCTCGACCGGCAGACCGGGGGGGTGTCACGCGACATCGAGCGCGGCACGCGCGGCATCGGCTTCCTGCTGAACTTCATGCTGTTCAATATCCTTCCGACCCTGCTTGAGATCGGGCTGGTGGCGGCGATCCTGTTCAGCAAATACAACGTCTGGTTCGCGGTGATCACCTTCGTCACCCTGATCGTCTACATCGCGTTCACGCTGTTCATCACCGAGTGGCGCATGGTGGTGCGCCGCTCGATGAACGACCTCGACTCCAAGGCGAACAGCCGCGCCATCGACAGCCTGCTGAACTACGAGACGGTGAAGTACTTCGGCAACGAGCGCTACGAGGCGCGGCGCTACGACGAGAACATGCAGCGCTGGGAGGTGGCGGCAGTGCGCAATGCCACCTCGCTGGCGTTGCTCAATGCGGGCCAGAGCTTCATCATCGCCATCGGCATCACTGCGCTGATGCTGCTGGCGGCCGACGAGGTGGTGAAGGGGACAATGACGCTGGGCGACCTGGTGCTGGTCAACGTGTTCATGATCCAGCTCTACATGCCGCTGCACTTCCTCGGTTTCGTGTATCGCGAGATCCGCCATGCCCTGGCGGATATGGAAAAGATGTTCGGCCTGCTGCACGAGCACCGCGAGATCGCCGACGCCCCCGATGCCCGGATCCTGCAGCCGGACCAGGCCGAGGTGCGCTTCGAGCATGTCGGTTTCGGCTATGGGCCGGACCGCCAGATATTGTTCGACGTGGATTTTTCGATCCTCGCGGGGCAGACCGTCGCCGTGGTCGGCGCGAGCGGAGCGGGCAAGTCCACGCTGTCGCGCCTGCTGTTCCGCTTTTACGATATGCAGCAGGGGCGCATCCTGATCAACGGCCAGGACATCCGCGCGGTGACGCAGGCCAGCCTGCGCGCGGCGATCGGCATCGTGCCGCAGGACACTGTGCTGTTCAACGACACGATCTACTACAACATCGCCTATGGCCGTCCCGAAGCGACGCGCGCGGAGATCATGGCGGCGGCGCAGGCCGCGCACATCCACGGCTTCATCGAGTCATTGCCGCAGGGCTATGACAGCATGGTGGGCGAGCGCGGCCTGAAGCTGTCCGGTGGCGAGAAGCAGCGCGTGGCGATTGCGCGTGCCATTTTGAAGAACCCGGCGATCCTGATCTTCGACGAGGCGACTTCCGCGCTCGACTCGAAGTCCGAGAAAGCGATACAGGCCGAATTGCACGGCATCGCCCGGAACCGCACCACACTGATCATCGCGCACCGCCTGTCCACCGTGGTCGAGGCTGACCAGATACTGGTGATGGACAAGGGGCGGATCATCGAACGCGGCACGCATCGAGAATTGCTTATGCTGAACGGGGTTTACGCGCAGATGTGGAATCTTCAGAAACAAGAGGAGATGAGTGATTCTGTGTATTGATTTATATCGATATTGAGGTATCCTACGCAGCATTGGATGTGGTTGAAAGGGTTGCACATGAAAAAGGTATTACTGACAGGTCTGCTGGTTGGCTACACGCTCGCGGCACAGGCGGGGGACTATGGCACAGTAAAATCGGAAGGCGCCCGTTACGCTCCGGTGTTCAAGGTCAATTCCACGCCCAAACTGCATTCCTCAATCGCGTTGATTTACGACCAGCAGACGCAGACCCCGCTGTACACCAAAAAGCCCGATGCGCTTGCTCCTATCGCTTCCATCACCAAGCTGATGACGGCGATGGTGGTGCTGGACGCGCATCAGTCGCTGGATGACGAGATCAGCATCGACGTGGCGGATATCGATACCCTCAAGGGCACGCATTCGCGTCTGCGCATCGGCATGACGTTTACACGCAGCGAGTTGCTCAAGCTGGCCTTGATGGCTTCGGAGAACCGCGCGGCATCTGCCTTGGCACGATCCTATCCGGGCGGGCGGGATGCGGCGGTTGCCGCGATGAACGCCAAGGCGCGCGAACTGGGGATGTACAACACACGTTTCCTCGATCCCACGGGATTGAACAGCGACAACGTCTCCACTGCGCGCGACCTGGTCAAGATGGTTGCGGCCGCACACAACTACTCACTGATACATCAGTACACGACCACGGCTTCGCATACCGTAGACGGGTGGGGCGGGCGTGATCTGCGCTTCAACAACACCAATCCCCTCGTCAGGAACGCCAAGTGGGAGATCGGCGTGAGCAAGACCGGCTTCATCAACGAGGCGGGCCGCTGCCTGGTGATGGAGGCGAAGATCAACCAGCGTCCGGTGATCATCGTGCTGCTCGATTCCTGGGGGAAGAGTACCCGTATCGGCGATGCCAACCGCATCAAGAAATGGATGGAAAGCTCCATTGCGCGCACGACGCGGCGCGGTTGATGGCAGGATTCATGGAGAGAGGGGCGTAGCCCCTCTTTTTATTTATCTCCGATGATAGAGCTGGTCCTACTCGCTGTCGTCGTCGCGACCGTGATCCTGGCAATACGCAAGGGCGGTGCCGCGGTGCCTGTCGAGCCGCTCATCGTGCAGCGCCCCGGGCAATACCACATCACGCTTGCGCCGCAGCTCGATTCCTCGCTTGGATTCATCGAGGCTGTGGCACAGCGGCTGGCTGGCGACAGCCAGCCGGCCGGAGATACGCCGACCATCTTTTTCCAGGTGCGCCGCGCGGGCGGTCAGGCCGAAAATTTCTATTTGCTGGCGATCGCATTCCGCAAGGGCGTGTTTTTCATCCAGGCCATTGTGCCGCGCCCCTTGCGCGATTCGGAGAGCCATCTGGCCGCTCTGCGTGAATTCTCCGATGCGGTGCTGTTAAACTACCCGCCGGTTCCGCCGTTCGATGCGGCCGGGGCGGAGAGGATAGATGCTTCGGTCGAGGAGGTTGCGCAGCAATCTGGAATCGTGGTCAGCAAACTGGTCGCTTAACAGGGGGGGGCTCGCCCGGGCTTATGGGCGGGAGCATAAAAAGCTAGAACTATCATGGCAAAGCAGAAAATAGGACGATTCGAAGTATTGCGCGAACTGGGCAAGGGAGGCCAAGGGACAGTCTATCTGGCTTACGATCCCCAGCTCGACCGCCAGATCGCGATCAAGACGCTGCGCAATCTGGGACGTAGTGCCGAGCTGCTGGTTCGCGAGGCGCGAGTCGTCAGCAAGATGCAACACCCCAATATCATTCCGCTTTACGACGCGGGGGAGCATCAAGGCAGCCCTTACCTGGTTTATGCCCACATCGAGGGGCGGACTCTCGCCCAGAAGCTCAAGCAGGACAAGACATTGCCTCTTGTGGAGGCTGCAGAAATCGCCTGCGGCGTACTGGAGGGGCTGTCATATGCCCACGCACAAGGCGTGATGCATCTGGACATAAAACCATCCAACGTGATGCTGTCCAGCACCGGACAGCCGATGGTGATGGACTTTGGCCTGGCGCAGGCGATCAACGGCCAGGAGCGGCTTGCCGGCGATGCCATTAGCGGCACGCCTCTCTACATGGCACCCGAGCGCATCTCCGGAAAGCCGGTCGATTCCCTTGCCGATATCTATTCCGTCGGCATGATGCTGTACGAGATGGTGACGGGCGAGCCGGCGGTGAGCGGCGAAAGCGTCTATGCGGTGCTCCATCGTGCGGCACATGAAGAGGTTGCCGCCCCCTCTGCGATCAACGAGCAGGTGGATGCGCAGATGGAGGCGATCATCCTCAAGGCGATCGCCAAAAATCCGGACGATCGTTACCGGAATGCCTCCGCGATGAAGCAGGCCCTGGAAGGCTACCTCGGCAAGATGGCCGCCGCAGCAGAGGGTGAACGGCGCAAGGCGCACAGCACGCTGGAATTCCTGTTGCGCCGGATGCGCAGCAAGAATGACTTTCCGGCCCTGTCCAACGTCATTTCCGAAATCAACCGCATCGTCTCGTCCGATTCGGAGAGTCCCAACAAGCTGGCCCGTGTCATCCTTCAGGACTTTGCGCTGACCAACAAGTTGCTGCGGCTGGTGAACACAGTTACCTACGGCCAGTTCGGCGGCAACATCAACACCATTTCAAAAGCCGTCGTGATTCTGGGCTTCGAGACCGTCCGCAATATCGCGATGACGCTGATCCTGTTCGAGTTCATGCAGAACAAGGCGCAATCCGCGCGCCTCAAGGATGAGGTGGTGCTGGCGATCTTTGCCGGCCTTGTCGCAGCGCAGTTGTCCACGGGCGAGCACGTCCGCGACGCCGAAGAGGCGATGGTCTGTTCGATGTTCCACAACCTGGGGCGCATGCTGGTCATTTTCTATTTCTTCGAAGAGAGCCAGGAAGTTCTCCGTATGGTCGAGCAGGGCGCGAACGAGGAACAGGCCGCTTTCAAGGTACTGGGCATTTCCTACTCGGAACTCGGACTGGGCGTGGCGCGCACCTGGAACTTCCCGCCGCGTTTGCTGGCGGGGATGCGCAAACTCGGCGGAGGCAAGCTGCGCGCACTGCACGGCGACATGGATTACCTGACTGCAACCGTGAACTTGGCCAATGAGCTGTGTGCGGCTGCCGCGACCACCGAGATCGGAGAGAAGGGCAAGGCGCTGCGCGAGCTTTCCGCTCGATACAGCGCTGCGATGAAGGTATCGGAGCGCGAGATGGGCAAGGCTCTGGATGTCGGTCTCGATGAATTGGCGAACCGGGCGGCCGTTCTGGGCATCAGCCCGGGCAATAGCGCTTTGCTGCAGAAAGTGAGCAGATGGAGCGGACATGCCGTGCTGATCCAGCAAGGCAAGCAGCAGGACGGGGAGATGGACGGGGTCGCCAGCCTTGAGGAGGTTGTCGAACAGCAGAATGCAGGGAAGTCCGATGAGGAAGGCTCGCGGCGCAGTCCGGAAGACATCCTCGGCGCGGGCATTCAGGATGTCACCACTTCGCTGGTGAGCGACTACAGCCTGAACGATGTGTTGCAGATGGTGCTGGAAACGATCTATCGCGGCATGGGGTTCGAGAGGACCATCTTCCTGATCCGCGATAACAAGCAGAATGCCATGACCGCGCGCATCGGTTTCGGCAACGGCGTGGGGGCGGTGATCCCGCGCTTCAAGTTCCCGTTGTCGTTCTCGGCGGACGTGTTCCATCTGTCGATCAGCAAGGGGGCCGATATCCTGATCGAGGATACCCGGGCGCAGAACATCACCGACAAGATCCCGGACTGGTACCGTTCCTCGGTCAATGCCCCCTGCTTCATGCTGCTGCCGGTGATGGTGAAGGACAAGGCGATCGGGCTGTTCTATGCCGATATGCCGGAGGCCAACGGACTCAACATTTCCAAGCAGCAACTGTCGTTGCTGCGGACTTTGCGCAATCAGGCCGTGCTCGCCATCAAGCAGAAGATATGATGGGCAGTCTGGAATCGGAATTTGTGATGGCGATCGCCGCCGGAAGGATGTTATGAACAAGAAGCTGGGTAAGGTAAAAGTGCTGGTGGTGGAGGACAGCAAGGTCGCGATCAAGGCCATCAGCGGCTATCTTGAAGACATCGGCGTGCATCCCCTGGTCGCGGAATCCGGACAGGCTGCTGTCGAGCTCTACCGCAGGGAGCGTCCCGATATCGTGTTGCTCGACATCATCCTGCCGGACGTCGACGGCTACGACGTCGCAAGGCAGATACGCAAACTGCAGGGCAAGGACGACTGGACCGCGATCATCTTCCTGACCGTGATGTCGAAGGACGAGGATCTGGCCCGAGGCATCGAGGTAGGCGGTGACGACTACCTGATGAAGCCGGTGGGCCGCGTGGTGGTGCAGGCCAAGGTGTCGGCCATGTACCGTCTGGTGCGCATGCAGCGGGCGCTGGTCAAGGTGACCGAGCAGTTGAACGAGGCCAACCAGGAATTGCAGCGGCTGTCGATGACCGACGGCCTGACCGGCATCGCCAACCGCCGGCTGTTCGACGACTTGCTGGTGCGCGAATGGCGGCGCTGTGCCCGCATCGGAAAGCCGATGTCCGTGGTGTTGCTGGACGTGGATTATTTCAAAAAATACAACGACCGCTACGGCCACCAGGCCGGCGACGACTGCCTCAAGGTGGTGGCCAGGGAAGTGGCTGCTGCCGCGCCGCGCGCAGGCGACCTGGCGGCACGCTACGGCGGCGAGGAATTCGTGCTGGTGCTGGGCGAGACGGATGAAGGCGGCGCGCGCTGGGTGGCGGAACGCATCTGCCGCCATGTGCTCGGCCTAAAGATGATGCACGAGGATTCGCCGCACGACTACGTGACGGTCAGTTGCGGCGTCTGCAGCGTGCTGCCGAGTGATTCGTTGGCGGTCGACAAGCTGGTCAAGACCGCCGACAAGGCCTTGTATCTGGCCAAGGAGCGCGGGCGCAACGGGGTGGCTTATCTGGGGTACGGACAGGGGAGCTAAAGGCAGTTCTTACTTCCCTTTCATTTGGGCGCGTGGCACACCGCCTCGATGTTGTGCCCATCCGGATCGAATACGAACGCGGCATAGTAGGTGGGGGAATAGTCCTCCCGGATTCCCGGCGGCCCGTTGTCCTTGCCGCCGGCCTTGAGCGCGGCCGCGTAGAACTTGTCGACCTGCGAGCGTTTACTGCACTGGAAGGCGACGTGGACCTTGGGTTTGGTGGCCTTGCCCTGGCTGATCCAGAAATCCGGATTGCCTGCCGCGCCCAGGCCCGCCGCTTCGCCGTATTCGGCAACCACCTTATAGCCTAGCGGAGCAAGCGCCGACGCGTAAAACTGTTTGCTGTGCTGATAATCGCTGACATCAATGCCGATGTGGTCGATCATGCGAGTTTCCTCCCAAAGGGTTGTCTGGAATTGCGCTATCGCGCATCACTCGCTTGGAACTTTATTGGGATTTCCAGTCCGTATGGATACGGGGGAATCTGTATTTCAGGATGGAAAAACTGAGTAGTTGTCTGCTTAACCAGCGGCTTGGCTACGCTGAGATAAGCTTTCGCCGCAACCTAGTCTTGCTGTGTTTCACAGCAGGTTGTGGCTTCGGCCGCCGCTGCGCGGCTTAACTTGCTTCGCAAGTTAGCCTACGCCGTAATCTGGTTTTGCTGTTTTACAGCAAAACCAGATTATCTCTATGAATCAGTTCCTGGTCGCCGCCGTAGCCGAGCAGGGTTTCGATTTCCTGACTGGGGTGGCGCGCGATGCGGCGCGCTTCGTCGGCGCTGTAGTTGGTCAGGCCGCGGGCGATGTCGCTGCCGTCTTCACCGACGCAAGCCACCACTGCGCCGCGCTCGAATTCACCGAACACATCCACCACGCCGATCGGCAGCAGGCTCTTACCGCCGGAGCGCAGCGCCTTGATGGCTCCCGCATCCAGCACCAGCTTGCCGGCGACCTGCAAGTGACCGGCCAGCCATTGCTTGCGCGCCACCAGAGTCGGGGTGGTCGCGGTGAGCAGGGTGCCGATGGATTCGCCTTTCAGCAGGCGCAACAGCACGTCTCGCTCATGGCCGGAGGCGATGACGGTGTGCGCACCGCTGCGCGCCGCGCGCTTGGCGGCGAGGATCTTGGTGATCATGCCGCCGCGGCCGATGCTGCTGCCCGCGCCGCCTGCCATCTGCTCCAGCGTCGCATCGCCCGCCTGAGCCTGCGATACCAGCGTGGCGCTCGGGTCCTTGCGCGGATCGGCGGTGTATAAGCCGCTCTGGTCGGTGAGGATGACGAGTGCATCGGCCTCGATCAGGTTGGTGACCAGCGCGCCCAGCGTGTCGTTGTCGCCGAACTTGATCTCGTCGGTGACCACCGTGTCGTTCTCGTTGATGATGGGGATGACGCGCAGCGAAAGCAGGGTGGTGAGGGTGGAACGCGCGTTCAGGTAGCGCTCGCGGTTCGCCAGGTCGGCATGCGTCAGCAGCACCTGTGCGGCATGCAGGCTGTGCTGGCGGAAGCAGCTCTCGTAGGCCTGCACCAAGCCCATCTGGCCGACGGCAGCTGCGGCCTGCAATTCGTGTATCGAAGTGGGGCGGGTGTTCCAGCCGAGGCGCTGCATGCCTTCGGCGATCGCGCCGGAGGAGACCAGCACAACCTCATGGCCGCTGGCGTTCAGCGCGGCGATCTGGCGCGCCCAGTTGCCAAGGGCGTCGAGGTCCAGTCCCGCGCCCTGGTTCGTCACCAGGCTGCTGCCAACCTTGACGACGATGCGCTTGCATTGGTCGAGTAGGGTTCCCATAGGTCGTTCAGATCGTATCTGTGTCGGTTTCCTGCGCGCTGTCGGCGGCTTCTTCCTGTTCGCGTGCCGCTACTTCCAGCAGGTGTTCCATGATGGCGTAAGTCAGTTCCTTGCAACCATCGCCGTTGATCGCGGAGATGGCGAAGTGGCGATCATAGTCGGAGAATTCCTTGAGGAATGCAGCCACCTTCTCTTCGCGGTCTTCCAGCAGGTCCAGCTTGTTCATCACCAGCCAGCGCGGTTTGTTGTACAGCTCTTCGTCGTATTTCCTCAACTCGTTGAGGATGGCGCTCGCTTCCTGTACCGGATCGGTCTCTTCGTTCAGCGGTGCGATGTCCACCAGGTGCAGCAGCAGGCGCGTCCGCGCCAGGTGCCGAAGGAACTGATGCCCGAGGCCCGCGCCTTCCGCTGCGCCCTCGATCAGGCCGGGGATGTCGGCGATGACGAAGCTCTTCTCGTGCGAGACGCGCACCACGCCCAGATTCGGGTGCAGCGTGGTGAACGGGTAGTCGGCGACCTTGGGTTTCGCGGCGGAAACCGAGCGGATGAAGGTGGACTTGCCTGCGTTCGGCATGCCGAGCAGGCCCACGTCGGCCAGCACCTTGAGTTCCAGTTGCAGTTCGCGGCTTTCACCGGGTTCGCCGGGCGTGCATTGGCGCGGCGCGCGGTTGGTGCTCGACTTGAAATGCAGGTTGCCCAGGCCGCCCTTGCCGCCTTGCGCCAACAGGGCCTTTTCGCCGTCGCGGGTCAGGTCGGCGATGACTTCGCCGCTGTTGATGTCGGTGATCACCGTGCCGACCGGCATGCGCAGGATGACGTCATCCGCGCCTTTGCCGTAGCAATCCGAGCCGCGGCCCGGTTCGCCGTTCTTGGCGCGATGGCTGCGCGTGAAGCGGTAGTCCACCAGGGTGTTGATGTTGCGGTCCGCCAGGGCATAGACGCTGCCGCCACGGCCACCGTCGCCGCCGTCCGGGCCGCCTTTCTCGATGTACTTCTCGCGGCGGAAACTGGCCACACCGTTGCCGCCCTTGCCTGCGAATACTTCGATTTTGGATTCGTCGATGAATTTCATGTCGTCTATGCCACAAATAAAAAAGCCCTACCTTGCGATAGGGCTGATTCGTTCCGAACGGCGCTGCTTACGCGGCGACGATGGAAACTGTTCTACGCTTTTGCGCGCCCTTGATGGCGAACACCACCTTACCGGTGATTTTAGCAAACAAGGTGTGATCCTTGCCCATGCCGACGTTTTCGCCGGGATGGAATTCGGTGCCGCGCTGACGCACGATGATGCTGCCCGCGCTGATCAGTTCGCCGCCGTAGCTCTTCACGCCCAGTCGTTTTGAGTGTGAGTCGCGTCCGTTACTGGTACTGCCGCCGCCCTTTTTTGATGCCATGTTATATGCTCCTTAACAGAATTACGCGGAGATGCCGTCGATGCGGATCTCGGTGTAGTTTTGACGATGACCTTGCGACTTGCGGTAGTGCTTACGGCGACGCATCTTGAAGATGTGCACCTTGTCGCCACGGCCGTGCGAAACGATGGTTGCTTGCACGGACGCGCCGGTCAGCAACGGCTTGCCCACGGACAGCTTGTCGCCGTCGGCTACCATCAACACCTTGTCCAGCACGATGGCGCTGCCTACGTCGCCGGGAATGGTTTCGATTTTCAGGGTTTCGCCGGAAGAAACGCGATATTGCTTACCACCGGTTTTAATGACTGCGTACATAACAACCTCGATTGCTTACGATTTTTGCGAAGGCGCGGATTATACATAAATATCCGCGCCGGTCAAAATGCTTTTTTAGCGCTTCATGGAATCAAAGAATTCGGCGTTGTTCTTGGTCGCCTTGATCTTGTCCAGCAGGAATTCCATCGCCTCCAGCTCGTCCATGGGGTAGAGCAGCTTGCGAAGCAGCCAGATGCGCTGCAGGATGTCCTGCTTGATCAGCAGCTCTTCCTTGCGGGTGCCGGAACGGTTGACGTTGATCGCCGGATAGATGCGCTTCTCGGCCATGCAGCGATCCAGGTGGATCTCCATGTTGCCGGTGCCCTTGAATTCCTCATAGATCACGTCGTCCATGCGCGAGCCGGTGTCGACCAGTGCGGTGGCGATGATGGTCAGCGATCCGCCTTCCTCGATGTTGCGCGCCGCGCCGAAGAAGCGCTTGGGGCGCTGCAGGGCATTGGCGTCCACGCCGCCGGTCAGCACCTTGCCGGAGGAAGGGACCACGGTGTTGTAGGCGCGCGCCAGGCGGGTGATGGAGTCGAGCAGGATGATGACGTCCTTCTTGTGCTCGACCAGGCGCTTGGCCTTTTCCAGCACCATCTCGGCAACCTGCACGTGGCGGCTGGCCGGTTCGTCAAAGGTGGATGCGACCACTTCGCCGCGAACGGTGCGGCTCATCTCGGTCACTTCCTCCGGGCGTTCGTCGATCAGCAACACGATCAACGTAGCATCGGGATTGTTCGAGGAGATCGAGTGCGCAATATGTTGCAGCATCACGGTCTTGCCCGACTTCGGCGAGGCCACCAGCAGTCCGCGCTGGCCCTTGCCGATCGGGGCGACGATGTCGATGATGCGGCCGGTGATGTTCTCTTCGGCCTTGATCTCGCGCTCCAGGCGCAGCGGCTCGGTCGGGAACAGCGGGGTCAGGTTCTCGAACAGGATCTTGTTCTTCGTATTCTCGGGTGGCTCGCCGTTGACCTTGTCCACCTTCACCAGTGCGACATAGCGCTCGCCGTCCTTCGGGGTGCGGATCTCGCCCTCGACCGTATCGCCGGTGTGCAGGTTGAAGCGGCGGATCTGGCTGGGGCTGACGTAGATGTCATCCGGGCCGGCCAGGTACGAAGTGTCCGGTGAGCGCAGGAAGCCGAAGCCGTCCGGCAGAATCTCCAGCGTGCCGTCGCCGAAGATGCTTTCGCCTTTCTTGGCCTGGCTCTTCAACAGCGCGAACATCAAGTCCTGCTTGCGCATGCGGTTGGCGTTTTCGATCTGGTTGGCCGCGGCCATTTCCACAAGTTCGGTGACGTGTTTGGTTTTTATGTCGGATAAGTGCATGGCTATGCAGGAATGGTGATTGAGAAGTACGAAGGGATTAGGATCTACCGGGTGGAAGAAACCACCCGCATGCCTGAAGCGTGTTCGTTTGTGTTGTTGTCAGGGGACGAAACAGGAAGGCGATGCGGGTGCGACAGTAAACGCTTTAGATATGGCTGTCAATAAACGCGGTCAATTGGGATTTCGACAGGGCGCCGACCTTGGTCGCCTCGATGTTGCCGTTCTTGAACAGCATCAGGGTCGGGATGCCGCGGATGCCGTACTTCTGAGGAGTCTGTTGGTTCTCGTCCACGTTCAGCTTGGCAATGCTCAAACGGCCGGCGTATTCCTTGGCGATTTCGTCCAGGATGGGGGCGATCATGCGGCAGGGACCGCACCATTCGGCCCAGTAGTCCACCAGCACGGGCAGCGGAGCCTGCAATACTTCGGCGTCGAAAGTCGCGTCGGAAACGTAATGGATGTGTTCGCTCATTGTCTTGTTCTCGCTTGGTGATATTGTTGATTCGGAATGAAACGTGCGGTTGATTCGTGACAGGTTGCCTAGCTCGTGGCGGCATCCTAACCAAAAACGGCAAGGCTGTGAAGTGAATTAATCCGCCCCTCTCTGTTAGAATAAATCGACCTTTTCTGGAGTGACTGCCATGGCTTATATCGTTGCCGAAGCCTGTATCAAGTGTAAATACACCGATTGCGTGGACGTCTGCCCGGTGGATTGCTTCCGCGAGGGCCCCAATTTCCTGGTGATCGACCCGGACGAGTGCATCGATTGCACCCTGTGCGTGGCCGAATGCCCGGCGGAGGCCATCTATGCCGAGGACGACCTGCCGGAGGACCAGCGCCACTTCATCGCGCTGAACGCCGAACTGGCCAAGCTGTGGAAACCCATCGTCGAAAAGAAGGACGCCCCGGCCGATGCCGACGAATGGCGCAACGTGAAGGACAAGCTGCGCCTGCTGGAACGTTGAACGCCGCACAACCCTATTTCGACCGGGTCGCCCGTCATATCCTGACGGCGCAAGCCGCCGCGCTGCCCGATCTGCGCGGCATCGTCATCCTCCTTCCCGGATTCCATACCGCCCAACCGCTGGCGCAGGCGCTGATGCGCGAGGCGCAAGTGCCCGCGCTGCTGTTGCCGCAGATGGTGACGCTCAACAACTGGGCGAGCAGCCTCACGGCGGACTTCGTGCCGGAAAGCCGACGCCTCGCCTTGCTGTACCAGGCTTTGCAGTCGCGCCGATGGTTCGGGCAGGCAGACCTGTGGAGCCTGGCGCAGGAACTGCTGGTCCTGTTCGACGAACTGACCCATTCGCTCAGCACCTTGCCTTCCGATGCGGACGCATTCGCCGCTGCGGTGCAGCAGGCATACAACGCGCGGCAGAACAGCACGCTGCAATTCGAGGCGCGGCTGGTGTTCGAGCTGTGGTACGCGATGCAGGCCGGCGGCGAAGCGGATGCCGCGCGCGCTTACCAGCAACGCCTGGCGAAACTGGCGCAGCAGGCCGACAAGCCGCTGTATGTGCTGCGCACGTCCGACTGGACCGCACTGGAGCAGCGTTTCCTCGACCAATATGCGGAACGCGCCGAGGTGACAGTGTTCGATCTGCGGGAGATGGAAACCCGATGGAGCGGCCTGTTGCGCGACCAAACTATCCCCCTGAATACCCTGTCTACCCCGCCGTTCGGCGACAGGCTGCGCTTCTTTGCCGCCACCAGCCTGGAACAGGAAGCGCGTGCCGCCACGATGCAGGTGCGCCGCTGGCTTCAAGAGGGCAAGCGCGACATCGCCATCGTCGCGCAGGACCGCGTGGTGGCGCGGCGGATGCGAGCTCTATTGGAGCGTGCCGAGGTGCTGGTGGCGGATGAGACCGGCTGGACCTTCGCCACGCTGTCGGTGAGCGCCGTGCTGGACCGCTGGTTCACGGCGCTGCAAAGCGATTTCTACCACCACGACCTGCTCGACCTGCTCAAGTCTCCCTATATCTTTGCCGACATGGCGGCCGGTGAGCGCAAGTCGGCGGTGTATCAGCTGGAGCAACTGCTGCGCAAGCACGGAATAGTCTCCGGTCTGGAGAAGTTCATCGCCCTCGCCGAACACGAAACGGACCTGCATCGGCCGCTGGCACGCCTGCGCCAGGCTGCGATCCTGCTGGAGCAGGGCAAGAAGCAAGGTCTGGGAGAATGGCTGGCCGCGTTGATCGAGAGCCTGCGCGTGCTGGGCATCGACACCGGCTTGCAACAGGACGATGCAGGCCAGCAATTGCTGCGCGCGCTGGAGGGTTGGCAGCAGGAACTGGAGGGCGACGAAGGGCGTTACCGTTTCTCCGAGTGGCGGCGCTGGCTGGCGCAGCAACTGGACACGCAGACCTACCGTGACAGCAGCATCGACAGCACGGTGCGCTTCACCCATCTTGCGGCGACGCGCTGGCGCGCCTTTGATGCGGTGGTCCTGCTTGGCTGCGATGCCGACCACTTGCCCAGCGTGGCGGACGGAGGGCGCTGGTTCAACGACAGCGTGCGCAGCAGCCTGAACCTGCCCACACGCGGCATGCATGCCGCGCGTCAGTGCGACGACCTGCTGGCACTGCTCGCATTGAACGACTGCGTGCTGGTCACCTGGCAGAAGGATAAAAATGGTGAAGAGGGCTTGCTCAGCCCTTATCTGGAGATGCTGCGCGACCTGCACACGCTGACTTACGGCGACGACCTGAGCGAGAGCGAATTGCATGCGTACCTCGCGGCGGAAGATGCGCGCAAGGTTGAACTGCCGCAAGCCGTACAGCCCGCGCCGAGCGTGGCGTCTGAGGCTGTGCCGCAGGGCGTATCCATCAGTGGCTACAACAGTATGGTGGCCTGTCCCTATCAATTCTATGCCCGGCACATCCTGCACCTGAATGAGCTGGACGAAGTGCAGGAAGGCATCGAGAAACGCGATTACGGCGAGCGCGTGCACGACGTCCTACAGCGTTTCCACGAACGCTATCCGCAAGTGTGCGGGCACAACGTCGAAGAGATGGAAGTCGCCTTGCGCCGGATAAGCGAAGAGGTGTTCGCCGACCTGCTGCGACAG
The DNA here is from genome assembly GCF_018324385.1 of Ferrigenium kumadai. Lineage (NCBI taxonomy): Bacteria > Pseudomonadati > Pseudomonadota > Betaproteobacteria > Nitrosomonadales > Gallionellaceae > Ferrigenium > Ferrigenium kumadai. The sequence continues at coordinate 607,544 of NZ_AP019536.1, forward strand.
GACTTCGCCGCGCGCGCCTGGCTGGCGCGCTGGTTCCAGTCGCTGCCTGCCTATCTGGAATGGCAGACGGAGAACGAAGCCGAAGGCTGGCGCTATGCCGAGGCGGAGAGCAAATTCGACTGGCAGCTAGAAGGCGTGCGCCTGCGCGGCCGCATCGACCGGCTGGATGTCAGGGCAGAAGAAAAACTCGTGCTGGATTACAAGACACAGAGCGAGCAGGCGTTGCGCAACAAGCTGCGCGAACCGGGCGAGGACGTGCAGCTCGCCTGCTATGCCTACGCGCATGAAGCAGCGGATGCCGCCTTCGTCAGCATCGAGAACGGCAAGGTGAAACTGGTGGAACCCAAACAGGATGTGCCGTTGCTGGCGCAGCTCAATGCCGAGCGTCTGGAGCAGGTGATGGGGCGTATCCGCGGCGGGGCAGGCTTGCCGGCGAACGGCATCGATGCGGTATGTACCCATTGCGAGATGCGTGGCGTGTGTCGCAAGGGAGAGTGGCAATGACCAACCATATCGCCCTCGACCCCAGGCGCAGCATCGTCGTAGAGGCTTGCGCGGGCAGCGGAAAGACTTGGCTGCTGGTATCGCGCATAGTCCGCTTGCTGCTGGACGGTGCGCAGCCTTCGCAGATCCTTGCCATCACCTTCACGCGCAAGGCGGCGCAGGAGATGCAGGCGCGTTTGCAACTCTGGCTGCGCGACCTGGCGATGGGCGACGAAGATTTCGTACGCAAGTTCTTCGCCGAACGCGGCGTGGAAAACCTGAGCGATGCGCAACTGCAACGCGCCCGCAGCCTGTACAGCAGCGTGCTGCTCGCGCAGCCCGGCATCACCATCAGCACCTTCCACGGCTGGTTCATGCAGGTCATGCAGCGCGCGCCGCTGAACGCCAACGTGATGCAGGGAATGTCATTGCTGGAGCGCGCAGGCAGCGAGCAGGAAGAGGCCTGGGAAGAGATGCTGGAGCAGATGCGCAAGCAGCCTGAGGGGGCTGAAGCGCAGCACATGCAATGGCTGTTCGAAGATTGTGGCCTGTTCACCACGCGCAAGCTGCTATTCAACTTCCTCGGCAAGCGCGCGGAGTGGTGGGCTTACACCCAAGGACAGGATGATGCGCTGAGCTTCGCGCTGGACAACCTGCGCGCCGACCTCGCCGTGGACATGGAGTTCGATCCGGTCGCGGATTGGGGTATGTGCGGCAACACCGAGGAGTTGTTGTTCGCCTTCATACGGCAGCTGGTGGACAACGGTACTGATGCTCAGAAGAACAAAGCGAGTGAGATGGAACGCGCCTGGACCGACTCGGCGCCTGAATCACGATTTGGAAGGCTATGGCCGTTATTGTTCACTCAGAAAAACGAGCCGAGAGTTGGCAAGCCGATTGCGCCTACCAAGAAGCAGAACGAGACAGATTTCCTTGCTACCCTGGCAACGTTGCAGGACAGCTTGCAGGAGGTTCGCTACACACTCGCCGAACAGCAAGCCTACCGCCTGAACGAAGCGGTGCTGCATTGCGGCGTCGCGTTCCTGGAGCGTTATCAGGCATTGAAGACGCAAAAGCAGCAGATGGATTTCTCCGACCTGGAATGGCAGCTGTGCCGGTTGCTGCAGCAGAGCGAACACGCCGAGACCATGCAGTACAAGCTCGACAGTCGATACCGCCATGTACTGCTGGACGAGTTCCAGGACACCAATCCGCTGCAATGGCAAATATTGCGAGCATGGTTCGATGCGGCAGTGGCGGTGGACTCGCAGCCCACCGTGTTCGTCGTCGGCGACCCCAAACAATCCATCTACCGTTTTCGCCGTGCAGATGCGCGGCTGTTCGGTGTGGCGCGCGAATATCTGCAAGAGCATTTTGCCGCCGAGATGCTAGGCAACAGCATGACGCGCCGAAACTCGCAGCCTGTCGTCGATGTGGTGAATGCCGTGTTCCGCTCGCAGCCGGACGGCTTCGAATTCGTCGAGCACCAGACGCATCAGCGGGACTTGCCAGGTCACGTGGCGGTGTTGCCGCTGGCAATCGCCGAATCGAGCAAGGAAGAAGAGGCAGGGGACGCGCCGCTAGCCTTGCGCGACCCGCTGACCACGCCGAGAGAGGAAATTGAGGAAGGTGCGCGCCACAGAGAGGCCGGGCAATTAGCCGAGCTGCTGAAAACCATCGTCAGCGACTGGTCGGTCAGTGAGGGCGGCGAAGAGCGCCGCGCGACCTACGGCGACATCATGGTGCTGGTGCGCAGCCGCACTCACCTCGCAATTTACGAAGAAGCCTTGCGCGCGAAGCACATCCCCTTCATCAGTTCGCGGCGCGGCGGCCTGCTCGATACGCTGGAAGCGGAGGACGTGCAGGCGCTATTGATGTTCCTCATCACTCCCTTCGCCGATCTCTCTCTCGCACAGGTGCTGCGCGCACCGGTCTTCGCGTGCAGCGACGCGGACCTGATGCAGCTATCGGTATACAGGATACGGGATACAGTGGGGGCAGAGGGTTCTCCTGAATCCTGTATCCCGTATCCCGTATCCCCGTCATGGTGGTCACGCCTGCAGCATCTCGCCGACCCGTCGCCCGCATTGCAACGTGCCGCCGAACTGCTGCAACGCTGGCTCGCGCTCGCCGACAAGCTTCCGGTACACGACCTGCTCGACCGCATCTATTTCGAGGGCGACGTGCTGGCGCGCTACACCGCCGTGCTGCCACCCGAGATGCGCGCCAAGGTCGTCGCCAACCTGCACGCCTTAATGGAGATCGCGCTCTCCGTGGATGCCGGGCGTTATCCCAGCCTGCCGCGCTTCCTGCAGGAACTGCGTGAATTGCGCGACAGCACGGACGACTCGCCGGACGAAGGCAAGCTGGGCACGGCGGGCGATGCCGTGCGCATCTACACCGTTCACGAATCGAAAGGGCTGGAAGCCCCCATCGTCTGGCTGCTGGATACGAATGTCGAAAAGAAGAACAAGGAAGGCAACGACGTGCTGCTCGACTGGCCTACCCACGAGCCGCAGCCGCTGCACTTCTCCCTGTATGCCGATCAGGCCTCGCGCGGCAGGAAGCGCGTGCCGCTGTTCGAGCAGGATGCCGCCCAGCAGGCACGCGAGGAGATGAACCTGCTCTACGTCGCTATGACCCGCGCCCAACAGGCGTTGATCGTCAGCGGCAACAAGGGAAGTAAAGAAAACAAATCGATGACATGGTACGACCGCATCGCGGCAGTGGTGAGCGAACAGCCGAATCCGTTGCACAAGGCAGTGTCCGTCTCGGAAACGAAGACACAGCGTGGTGAAAAGACAGTGGCGTTGCCGGCCGTCGTCTCCACCGGCAAACGCGCGGCCCGCAACACCGTGCAACAGCAGCGCGGCATCTGGCTGCACGCATTGCTGCAGCACCTGACCGAGGGCGCGGCGGACGGGGGCGAACTCCGGCGACGCCTCGGCATTTCCGCCGCCGAGATGGAATCCCTCTGGCAACAGGCACAGCAGCTGCTTGCTGCGCCCCAGCTCTTACGCTTCTTCGATGCGCAACAACACCGCAGCGCCTGTAACGAGATGCCCTATATCAACGCGCAGGGCGAGCTGAAACGGATCGACCGTCTGGTGGAATTCGATGACGAAGTGTGGGTGCTCGATTACAAGCTGGGTGATAGCGAAGACGCATCGCGTTACCGCGCACAGATGCAGGAATACCGGGCGGCGATGCAATCGGTGTATTCGGGCAAGACGGTGCGCTGTGCGCTGGTGTTTGCGGATGGCGTGCTGAGCGAGGTAGTGTAATTCGCCGGATGCCAGAGCATCCGGCACGACAGCATAGTGCGGTTACCTTTCACACCTGCACCAAAGTGCTCTCCAGCTTTCGCCGCGACTTTGGCAACTTGGCATTGTGATCTTCCTGCGGGTGGTGATAGCCGATTGCCAGGGCGACTTGGCAGCGATAACCGTCCAGCTCTTTTTCAAACTCTTTGTTGACGAGTTCGGTATCGATCCCTTCCATCGTCGTGGAATCGATCTTGAGCCTCGCCAGCACATGCAGGGTGTTGCCGAGCGCCAGATAGGTTTGCGCTTTTGTCCAGGCACTCGTGTCCCCGGTTTCGTCTGTATTGAGTTCGGCGAACATGAATGAACCGAACGCGCTTTCCCGCGCTTCGGGTTTGGTACGGCCGTCCGCGATGGCGCAGTCGATGACTTCGCCGTAGTTCGCCCGCGAGTAGCGCGGGTTGTGCGCAAAAAGAATGATGTGCGAACAATCGAAAACATGCGGCTGGTTGAATTGAAACTTGTTGGCAAAGGTGCGGTTCATGCGTTCCTTGGCCTCGTCCGTTTCGAGGATGACAAATCTCCATGGCTGCGAGTTGATCGAAGAAGGGGATAGGCGCATCGCCTCGAACAGGACATCGAGGTCTGCCTGCGGCACTTTCCTTGTCTTGTCGTATTTCTTGGTGGTATAGCGCCACTGCAAATCCTGAATGATGGGGTGCGTCATTGCTGTTCCTTTTTGTGAATGAGGTGGCGATTATGGCTGTAGATTCCAATTAGACAAGTACGCACCAAGCTGTGCCATACTTACCAAAAGTATACTAATGGGAGTTTTCAATGAAACATGCGGACTACCGTTGTAGCTTCGGCTGCGCTGTCGAAGCGGCAATTGAGGCCATTGGCGGAAAATGGAAAGGAGTGATTCTTTATCACCTCGGTTCGACCAAACGCTTTAACGAACTGCACAGGTTGATGCCATCCGTCACGCAAAGAGTCCTGACCAAACAGTTGCGCGAACTGGAACAAGACGGCATCGTGCGGCGCACCGTCTATGCCGAGGTGCCTCCGCGAGTCGAATACAATTTGACCGAATTCGGCCGAACACTCCAGCCCATACTGGCTGAACTTGAAAAATGGGGCGGACAGTATTTGGAGAAACTTTCGCAAAACCGGTTCGGGGCATGATTGCGGGTTTGCCGAGTGCCTTTACTCGTTCCCGGCACGATGGCTTGTTTTGCTGTCTTACGCGGGCTGTTGTTTGCATAGCAGGGGTTGCCGCCTCGTCCCGCGCTCTCATTGATGTTTGAGGCTAGCGTCCCAGTTCCCTCTGTACGGCCTCATAGAAACGCTCATAGAACCTCCTGTTCGTTATCGTTTCGCCGCGCGTTTTCACCGTAGTGTCGATCTCGCGCTTGCTGCTGATGGAAAGGGGTGTCAGCGGCACGCCGATTGAGGTGCTCTCGCTGCTGGCCTTGACGTCGAAATGCTCTTCCGTGGCGGTCACGAACAGGGTGGAACCGCCGGTGCGTTGGCTGCAGGTGACGTAAAGACGCAATATCGCGTGACGCTCGTCTTCGATCGGAAACTCCTTGGTGCCGATGAGGTCCTGATCGATGCTCTTCTCCACGATGTAGCCATCCCCCTGCAAGACGCGGCGGGCTGCGTCGCATACGGGGGCAGCCATGGCGGAAAAATCCCGGCGATGACGCGGGTCGGCCTGGAAATCCTCTTTCCCCGCATAGGTGCGGGGACCTCCGCATGCGGTAAGCGACAGTAATATCGCTACCAAAAACAGACTGTAGCGTTTCATTTTTCCCTCCAATCTAGGGACCAAATGGATGGCTGAAAGGGAGAAACCCTGTCTTCCACTATCGCTGGAATCGAGGTTTTCTTGACGGAAGGGTTACCTGACGACGCCGGTTTGACAATACCTTCCTCTGCCCATATAGTTCAAACAGAACGAACGTTCTGTTCTTCCTGCGCCTCTCTTACGTGTCGAGATGTCTGTCGATGAGCGGAGCAACGATGGTTGCGTGCGTGTAGGCCAGATCGTGATGGCCGCCCGGTATGACATGCAGGTCGGATCGGGGCAGGAGTTCGAAAAGACGGATCCCGACCGCGAGCGGGCTGATTGGGTCTGCATCCCCCCACAGGAGCAGGACCGGAACCGTAATGGCGGCGAGCCTCGGCGAAAGGTCCGTCTTGTAATCAACGAACCAGTGGGGATAAGACGGGTTGGCCTGGAGCATGTCAGGCCGCCAGTCCTGTGCGCCCAAGGCCAATGTGTCGATGCCGCCGGAGGTGACGCAAAGCACCAGATGGGTCACGAGCTCGGGACGTTCAAGCGCCGCCAGTATGGCGACGACACCGCCCATGGATTGGGCGACAAGGGCGGTGGGCTGGTCGATTTCGGACACCACCCTGGTGACGAGGTCACCGATGCCGTTGATCTCCGGATCGGGCGGCACGGGGCCGAAGCCGGGCCAGCTCATGAGGACCTTGTTTGCGGGATGGGTGAGCAGGTTGGAGACCGGTTGCCAGAACTCGGTTCGTGCAGATGCTCCGGGGAGAAAGAGTATTTGGGATGGCGCAGTCATGGTTCCGATCGCTGGAGTAGAGGGGGGCGAGCGGCTACTGTAAATATTCTCCGGAATGCGCGCAACGTTATCAGGATTACAGCAGTGAAACATGAAGTAGCAAAAGGCCGCGGCGCGACGCTGCAGATCGATGGGCGTTTCGAGATTGCGGCGCGCGAGCGAATCGACGACGGATGGGGCACGGCGGACGAAGAATTGCCGCCGCTCAGGACCACGGTCACAGTCGAGAAAGCGAAAAGTATCCTCCAACGACAAGCCTCGCCCGATCTGCCATTCGATTATTCGCTGAACGCTTATCGAGGCTGCGAGCACGGCTGCATCTATTGCTACGCGCGGCCTTCGCATGGTTACCTGAATCTTTCGCCTGGCCTGGATTTCGAGACGAAACTGTTCGCCAAGCCGGATGCGGCTAAGCTGCTGCGTGCGGAACTGGCGAAGCCTTCCTATCATTGTTCGCCCATCGCGCTGGGCGTTAACACGGATTCCTACCAGCCCATCGAGCGCGAGTTGAAGATCGTTCGACAGATTCTGGAGGTGCTGGCTGAGTGCAAGCATCCGGCCTCCATCATCACCAAGTCGGCACTGGTCGAGCGCGACATCGACCTGTTGGCGCAACTGGCACAAGACGACCTAGTGCAGGTGTTCATCTCGGTCACCACGCTGGACTCGGAGATCGCGCGCAAGCTGGAGCCCCGCGCTTCTTCGCCGCGCCGCAGGCTGCAAGCCATTCAGCGGCTGAATGAGGCGGGCGTGCCTTGCGGGGTGATGGCGGCGCCGGTGATTCCCTTCCTCACCGATGCCGAACTGGAGAACATCCTGCAGGCCGCACATGAGCATGGCGCACGGGCGGCGGGGTATCAACTGCTGCGACTGCCCTACGAGCTGAAGGATTTGTTCAAGGACTGGCTCTCCGTTCATTACCCGCTGAAGGCGGAGCATGTGATGAACCGGCTGCGCGAGATGCGCGGTGGCAAGGAGAATGATTCTGAGTTCGGCTCGCGCTTCCGAGGCAACGGCCTGTTCTCGGATCTGCTGTCCAAACGTTTCCACATGGCATGCGAGCGGCTGGGTTTGAACCTCGAGGATACGGCGCTCAACACCTCGCACTTCAAACCGCCCGTGCGGGGCGGGCAAATGCAGCTGTTCTAAGGTTTTTTGCTTATTGACCCTACATGGGGCCGGGCATAGGCTTGCCCGCTGAATGGAACGCAACCGGCGTTTCCGTGATTATCCTGAGGTGGCAAGATGGCAGGAATCGATACCGAAGAAGTCGTCGGCGTGCTGAACCGGCTGCTGGAAGCGGAGCTGGCCGGCGTGGTGCGTTACACCCATTATTCCTTCCTGGTGTTCGGTTACAGTCGCATCCCGATCATCTCGTGGCTGCGCGAACAGGCCGATGAGTCGCTGACGCACGCGCACAAGGTGGGCGAATGGATCACCAACCTCGGTGCGTATCCTTCGCTGGGCATCGGTCCCTTGCTGGACGTACCTAAATCCGACGTCGGCGTCATCCTGCGCGATTCGCTGGAAGTCGAGGGCGCGGCGCAGGCCTTGTACAAACAGTTGCTCGTACTGGTGGAAGGGCGCCACATCGCTCTGGAGGAATTCGCCCGCGAAATGATCCTGACCGAGGAGATGCACGCCTGCGCGGTGGACAAGATGCTGCGTCTGCCGGGCGAGGTGGCGTCCTTTACGTCGCGCCCGGCGTGAGTGTCGGGACATTGTGGGGCTAATAGTTGAGCCAAATACTGTGGTATATTTCAGCCCAATGGCCTTGCCATTCCCCCTTACCAATCGAGCATATAAACAAGGAGAAAAACAATGGAGCACACCTTACCGAAGCTGCCCTATGCGATGGACGCACTGCAGCCGCACATGTCCCAGGAAACCTTCGAATACCACTATGGCAAGCACCATCAGGCTTATGTGACCAACCTGAACAACCTGATCAAGGGCACCGAGTACGAGAACCTCGACCTCGAAACCATCATCAAGAAGTCGCTCGCCGGCGGCATCTACAACAACTCCGCGCAGGTGTGGAACCATACCTTCTTCTGGAACTGCATGAAGCCGAACGGCGGCGGCGCCCCGACCGGCGCGCTGGCCGACGCGATCAACAAGAAGTGGGGCAGTTTCGACGAATTCAAAAAGGCGTTCCAGACTTCCGCCGTGGGCAACTTCGGTTCCGGCTGGACCTGGCTGGTGAAGAAGGCCGACGGCAGCGTGGACATCGTCAACATGGGCGCGGCGGGCACTCCGCTGACCACCGGCGACAAGGCGCTGCTGTGCGTGGACGTGTGGGAGCACGCCTACTACATCGACTATCGCAATCTGCGCCCCAAGTTCGTCGAGACCTTCCTCAACAATCTGGTGAACTGGGATTTCGTGGCGAAGAGCTTCGCGTAACGAATTTCTGTACCCCAAAAATCCCGGGCTGGCCCCGGGATTTTTTTTGCCGGAGGCGGTCTGAACTGGGGCAGAATATGCCCATGCCGCGTGGCGGCGGATATGCAACGAATCGTTTCCGGGGACATAAAAATGAACAACGAGACACCGGCGATTTCCGATGCGGAAATCCAATCGCTCAATGCCTGGTGGCGCGCCTGCAACTACCTGGCCGCCGGGATGATCTATCTGCGCGACAATCCGCTGTTGCGCGAACCGCTCAAGCCGGAGCACATCAAGCGCCGCCTGCTCGGTCACTGGGGCTCGAGCCCGGGCCTGGCATTCGCCTACATTCACATGAGCCGGCTGATCGTGAAATACGACCTGGATGCGATCTTCATGGCCGGTCCCGGGCATGGCGCGCCCGGCGTGCTGGCGCCGATGTATCTGGAAGGAACGTACAGCGAGGTCTACACCAACAAGGGTGAGGACGAAGATGGCATGCGCCGATTCTTCAAGGAGTTCTCTTTCCCCGGCGGTATCGGCAGCCACTGCACGCCCGAGATGCCGGGCTCGATCCACGAGGGCGGCGAGCTCGGCTACAGCATTTCGCACGCGTTTGGAGCGGCCTACGACAATCCCGAGCTGATCGTCACCGTGATGGTCGGCGACGGCGAAGCCGAGACGGCGCCGCTCGCCACTTCCTGGCATTCGAACAAGTTCCTCAATCCGGTGCGCGACGGCGCGGTGCTGCCTATCCTGCATCTCAACGGCTACAAGATCAACAATCCCACCATTCTCTCGCGCATCTCCCACGAGGAACTGGAAGACCTGTTCAGGGGCTACGGCTGGACGCCTTATTTCGTCGAAGGCAGCGAGCCGCTGGAAATGCACGCGAAGATGGCGGAAGTGATGGAGCGATGCGTGCTGGACATCCGCCGCATCCAGCAGAAGGCGCGCGCGAGCGGCAAGCCGGTGCGCCCGCGCTGGCCGATGATCGTGCTGCGTTCGCCCAAGGGGTGGACGGGCCCAAGCGAAGTGGATGGCAAGAAGGTCGAGGGATTCTGGCGTGCGCACCAGGTGCCGATCAGTGACGTCAAGACGCCGGAGCATTTCGCGCTGCTGAACGAGTGGCTGAACAGCTACCACCCTCATGAACTGTTCGACGAGAAGGGAAGGCTGCGCCCCGAGTTGAAGGCGCTGGTCCCGAAAGGTATCCGGCGCATGAGCGCCAATCCTCATGCCAACGGCGGTTTGTTGCGCAAGGCGTTGCGCATGCCGGACCGTCAGCAATATGCGGTCGGGGTGGAAAAACCGGGGACTTCCCTGGCAGAGAACACGCGACCCCTCGGACGTTTCCTGCGCGACATCCTGCGCGAAAACGCAGACAACTTCCGCGTATTCGGTCCGGACGAGACCTCGTCGAACAAGCTCGACAATGTGTATGAGGCCAGCAGGAAGACCTGGATGGCCGACATGCTGCCGGAGGACGCTGGCGGCGGCGAACTGTCGCCTGACGGCCGCGTGATGGAGATGCTTTCCGAGCATACGCTGGAAGGCTGGCTCGAGGGCTACCTGCTCACCGGGCGGCACGGTTTCTTTTCCACCTACGAGGCCTTCGTGCATGTGATCGACTCGATGTTCAATCAGCATGCCAAGTGGCTCGCGATGTCCAGGGACGTGCACTGGCGCGCCGAGGTCTCTTCGCTCAACCTGCTCATCACCTCTACCGTGTGGCGCCAGGACCACAACGGCTTCACCCATCAGGACCCCGGCTTCCTCGACGTGGCGGTGAACAAGAGCCCGGCGGTGACGCGCATCTACCTGCCGCCGGATGCGAACTGCTTGCTGTCCGTGGCCGACCATTGCCTGCAGAGCACCGATTACATCAACGTGATCGTCTGCGACAAGCAGAAACACCTGCAGTACCTCGACATGGATGCGGCCATCAAGCACTGCACCAAGGGCATCGGCATCTGGGACTGGGCGAGCAACGACCAGGGAGGCGAACCCGATGTGGTGATGGCCAGCGCGGGCGATATCCCGACCAAGGAAGCGCTGGCGGCGACCGTGCTGCTGCGCGAACACTTCCCCGATCTGAAGATACGGTTCATCAACGTGGTCGACCTTTACAAGCTCGCGCCATCCAGCGAGCATCCGCACGGCCTTTCCGACCGCGATTTCGACAGCCTGTTCACGCTCGACAAACAGGTCATGTTCAACTTCCACGGTTACCCTTGGCTGATCCACCGCTTGGCCTACCGCCGCACTAACCACAAGAACATGCATGTGCGCGGCTACAAGGAAAAGGGCAGCATCAACACTCCGCTGGAGCTGGCGATCCAGAACCAGATCGACCGCTTTAGCCTGGTCATCGACGTGATCGATCGCATTCCCGTCCTCCACGTGGCCGGTGCGCACGTGAAGGAAAAGATGCTGAACAGGCAGATCGAATGCCGCAACTATGCCTACGAGCACGGCGTGGACCTGCCTGAGGAGGACGCGTGGGTCTGGCCGTATTAGGAGTCAGGATACGGGATACAGGATTCAGTCCGCCCGGCAGATCTCCCGTATCCTGTGTCCTGTATCCCATTTCCTGAAGTCATGACTACCATTCTCACCATCAACAGCGGCTCGTCCAGCCTCAAGGCCGAGTTGTTCATGGAGGACGGCACGCGCCGCCCCTTCCGTTATCTGCATATCGGGCGCGGCGGCCCGAAGGATCATGCGGCAGCCTTCGATGCGTTGCTGTCGGATTTGGGGAATGTTCGGCCCGCCGCCGTCGGACACCGCTTCGTGCACGGAGGCGATGTCGACGTGCAGGCCAGGCTGGCGGACGATGCGGAGCGCGCACGACTAGGCGCGCTGGTGCCGCTCGCGCCGCTGCACTTGCCCGGCAACCTCATGGGACTGGACCTGTGCCGCGAACGCTTCGGCGTGCCGCAAGTCGTCTGCTTCGACACCGCCTTCCACGCAACCATGCCGGAAACGGCAAGGCGGCTGCCCATTCCGCGGGAGACCGGATTGCGCCGCTACGGTTTTCACGGACTGAATTATGCGCATGTGGCCGATGTGTTACCGTCGCTGATCGGCGATGCCGCCTATGGCCGGGTGGTGGTGGCTCATCTGGGAAGCGGCGCCAGCCTCTGTCTGATGGAAGGATTGCGTTCGGTGGATACCACGATGGGCTATACCCCTGCGGGCGGCATCGTGATGGGAACGCGCAGCGGCGACCTCGATCCCGGCGTGATGCTGGAACTGTCGCGTCGGTACGACGAGAAGACGCTGTCCGACATGGTGTTCCACCGCATGGGTTTGCTGGCATTGTCCGATGGAGAGAGCAGCGAGATGTCGGTGTTGCTCAACAGTGACAGCGAGGTGGCGCGTTTCGCCGTGCAGTGTTTCTGTCGCCAGGTGCGCGCGGCCATCGGCGCGCTGGCGGCCAAGGCGGGCGGCATCGATGCCTTGGTGTTCACTGCGGGCATTGGCGAACACTCCAGCGAGGTGCGCGAATGGGTATGTGAGCCGCTGGGCTTCCTCGGGTTCGTGCTGGACGGGGCGGCCAACCGTGCACACGCGACGATGCTGCAGGCCTCTCACTCCAAACCCGTGCTGCGGATCCCCGCGGACGAGGAACGTACCATCTTCAGGTTGACACGGGAACAGTGCTTGACCGGGCAATGACCGAGCTGGCCAAAACTACGCCTTTTGGCCTATTGCTCAATATCCCGGATTTGGTTAAGGTGCGGGAGGTAAGAGTAGCGGTTCAGTAACGTCACAGTATCAACTTAGTTTCTTGTTCAGGTGGGGCATGTTGTATTTTTAACATGTCGATAATTTACCGATGCCGGCATGTACGGAGGTAAGTGTCTATGACAAAAAGCAGGATAAGAGCGTTGCTGAAAACGATGCTATCCCGCTGGTGGCTCGTGCTGGGCTTGGCCGTATGCACTCCGGTGATGGCGCAAGAGGTGATCGTCAATACGGATGTCGCGGATCGGACGGTTTCCCAGAGTTCGCTGCGCGCCATCTTCAGCATGCGCATGCGTCAGTGGCAGAGCGGCAAGCCCATCAAGGTGTTTGTCCTTCCCAGCGAAAACACCGTCCATATGTCTTTTTCCAAGAGTGTGCTCAACACTTTTCCGTATCAACTGAAGCGTTCATGGGATCTCATGGTCTACTCCGGTTCGGGGCAAGCGCCGATTGAGGTCGGTTCCCCCGAGGAAATGCTGCAAAAAGTGTCCTCGACGCCCGGAGCCATCGGTTACCTGCCGGAAAACTATTTGATCGAAGGAGGCAAGAATGAGAACGTTCGCATTCTGGAAGTCCGCTAGGCCAAAAATCTCTCTCAAGACGACTGCGCTCGCGGTCATGCTGGGAGAAGCGATGTTTTCCTCGCCGGTATCTGCAGTCGATCTTTCCGAAACCGTGCAGCTTCACGGTTTCGCAAGCCAGGCCTACGTTTCGACCACGGCCAACCGGTACTTCGGTCCGAGCGATACCGGCAGCTTCGATTTCCGGGAACTGGGCGTCAACCTGTCCTGGCAGGCAATGCCGAATCTGCAGTTTGCCGCTCAGGTAGGCTCCCGCAAGGCGGGCGGGACGGAGGCTAACGCCAGGCCACGCTTCGATTACGCCTTGGTCGATTTCGCCTTCTATAACGGCGTCAACAGCCGAGGCGGGGTGCGGATAGGTCGGCACCGGAATCCCGTCGGGTTCTACAACTTGACCCGGGATGTGGCCAATACCCGCCCGAGCATCTTTCTGCCTGAGTCGATTTACAGCGATGCGTCCCGCAATCTGCTGCTCGCGTTGGATGGCGCACAACTCTATGGGGAAAGCCGGACAGCAGTAGGAGATTTTTTTCTGGATGTTGGCGCCGGAGAGGTCATTCTGGACTCCATCACAAAGCAAAGCGCCAAGCCGGCGACAAGCTACGTCGGCCGGTTGCTTTACGAACGCGATGGCGGCCGTCTGCGCCTAGCGTTGACTGCAGCCGACGCCAATGTGGCCTTCTTCCAGCGTCCCTTCGCGGATGCCAAGTTCAACCTCAAAGCGTATGTCCTTTCGGCACAGTACAACGAGGATAGATGGAGCGTCACCGGGGAATGGGTGCCGGAATTGAAAAGTACCCTTTCAGGATTGTGGTTCCCGGGATTGCTTCCGTTCATACCGCCGAGAATCCTGCCTGATATCAAGCAGACCGGCGAGTCCTATTACCTGCAAGGCACGTACCGTATCAGTCCGGATTGGGAAACACTGTTGCGCTATGACGTTCAGTACAGTGACAAGAGCGACAAATCTGGGATAAGGAATGCTACGGCAACGACGCCTGCACATCGGTTCTTTGCCAAGGATTGGACCGTCGGCCTGGGCTGGAACGTGAGGTCCGACACCAAGATCAGGGCTGAATATCACCGTGTGGATGGTACCGGTTGGCTTTCGTCCAGGGAAAACCCGATCCCCATGAACACCAAGCAGCGCTGGGATATGTTCGTTTTGCAGGCATCGTATAACTTTTAGCGCATCGAATCTGCATATGCGGACATGCTCATAACGAAAACGAATAAACCAGCGCAGCATTTCTTCAGCTTGAAGTGGCGCGCGCTGGCCATATTCAGCCTGCTGTTGCTGGCAATCACTTCGTTTTCCACGTTCTATTTCTACTTCAATCTATCCAACCAGTTCGAACTGGAGCGGAAGTCCAGCTATGAAAAGCAGCTGAGGGAACTCGATGGACTGGTCAGTCAGTCCTCGGCCAAGCTGTTGACTCTGGCTGACCTCGTCCCTTCCATGAGCGGGATGGAGGCTCAATTGTTGACCGGGAATGCCAGAAACGTCACGCAAGCTTTTGACAGGCACTGGCAATCCCTGCAATTGGGGGCGGCGGTCGATATGGCCCAGATATATTCCGCTAACAACGAGTTGGTTCAAAGCTGGAGATTAGAGGACGTCGATCTTCCCGATCCCATGTTGATTCGTGGCTACGTTCAGGAGGTCAACAAGACGGAGCACCCATTGACGTTCCTGGATTGCACCAACAAATGCATGCAGATTGCTCTCTCTCCCATGCTGGCCCGGGACATGAGCGCCGGAGTCATTGTGCTGGGAACGACGCTGGCCGCGGGGATTGTGAATTTCAAGGAGGTTTCCGGCGCGGACGTCGGGATATTGAATGTTGAAAGGCGCGAGCGCATGACCGCAGCCGAAGATGCGAGATATATCGCCAATTGGCACGTCCGCGTATCGGCGCTGACCAGTCTCGAACAGAATCTATCTCTGTTGCAGTCGGTGTCAGCCAGGAAACCATCCGTCGATCAGCTTTCAGCTGGGAGAGAGATCTTCAATGGGCGGGAATTTGAAATACACCTGTTGCCGGCCAGGAACTTTTCCGCAAGCGGTGATGCGTATTTTGTCCTGATCGATGACATCACCCGGAGTGTTTCTCAGATCCGGGAAGTAAACAGGAAAAACATTCTCGTCGGCGTGGTCGGTTTGATCCTTTCTGAATCGCTGTTGTTGTTGATTCTTTGGAGCCCTCTTTCGCGGTTGAGACGCACCGCGGGCGTATTACCTCTGCTTGCCCAGAACGATTTTGAGCAAATACGTAATGCTGTGAGCCGTCCCCTGCGCAAAGGTCGGTACAGGGACGAGTTCGATATGCTCGACGACACGCTTGTCACTGTCTCGCAGCAACTTGAGACTCTTCAGGCCGAGGTTGCCCAACGGACTGCCGAATTGAGTGAGGCCAACAAGTTGCTGGGAAATCTGAACGAAGAATTGGACCGGAAAGTGAAGGAGCGCACCCGGCAATTGCTGGAGGCGCAGGACGAATTGGTGCGCAAGGAGAAGCTGGCGGTGCTGGGCCAGGTGGCCGGCAGCGTGGGTCATGAGTTGCGCAATCCTCTCGGTGTGATGAGCAATGCCGTGTACTTTTTGCAGACCGTGCTGGCCGATGCAGACGACAGCGTCAAGGAGTACCTGAGCATCATCAAGAACGAGATCACCGGTTCCGAGCGCATCGTGTCCGATCTGCTGGATTCAGTGCGTATCAAGCCGCCGCATCCGGAAGCGGTCAGTGTGGCCGAATTGATCGAGCAGTCCCTGCGCAAATGCACCGTGCCGCCGTCCGTCACGGTGAAGCTGGACATCCCGGCAACGCTGCCGGCCCTGCGGGTGGATGCCCTGCAGATCCACCAGGTGCTGCGCAATCTCATGAGCAACGGCATGGAGGCGATGCCGGAAGGCGGGGTACTGGAGATCCGGGCAGTGGCAGACGAAGCTGCAAAGACTGTCACCCTTCATGTAAAGGACAGCGGCATCGGCATTACGCCCGAACAATTAGGCAAGCTGTTCCAGCCGCTGTTCACCACCAAGGCTCGCGGCATCGGACTCGGGCTGGTGGTGGTGAAGAACCTGACGCAAGCCAATGGCGGCAGGGTGGAAGTGCAGAGCGAGCCGGGCAAGGGCACTACGTTTTCCATTACCCTGCCGAGCGAGGGGCCGGAAGGCGGCGGGACATGAGAAACATGCGGACAGGATACGCCGAGGCATGGAAACGCTTGGTCACCGCAAAGGCCGGAAACGAGGAGGAGGCACGCCTGGGGCGGTTGTTCAATACCCTGATGGTGATCAGCACCGGAATCGTTGTTGCGCTGTCGGCGGTCTTTCTGCTGATGCAGCCTCTCGGCTTGCTCAGTGCGCGAGTGAGCTGGACGGCGGCAGCTTTCCCGCTGGCCTTTGTTCCGCTGTCCATCTTCTGTCTGGTGCAGGCACGGCGCGGCCATGTCCGGCCGATGGTGTTGATCTACAGCTGGGTCAACCTGATTGCCATCGGTGTTGCGGCCTGGCTGTTCGACGGTGTCTATTCCCCGGCCTGGCCTCTGTTCATTTGGACCATCACTGTCGCCGGCGTATTGTTGGCACCGGAATACGCGCTGTGGATGACCGGCGGAGTAGTGTCGTACTTCATGTTGTTGCTGCTCGCCACCCAATGGGGCGTTTACACCCCGGTACTTACTTTCGGGGGCGGACGCGAGTTCGTCCACATGTCATTCCTGCTGATCATGCTGGTCTCTACCGTCGGGCTGCTGACTTATCTGAACATGCGCAGCCTGCGGGATGCGCTGGAGCGCCTTCATAAGGAGATCGCCGGACGCAAGCGGACAGAGGAATATCTGCGCCAAAGCGAGGCGCAGTTCCGCAGCATTTTCGAGAATGTCGACGACATCATCTATACCCTCGAGGCCGATGGCACTTTTTCTTCCATCAGCCCGTCCTGCGAACGGATGCTCGGGTGGCGGCCGGACGAGTGGATGGGCCGCCCGTTTCCGCTTGTCGTTCACCCGGACGATCTGCCTTTCATGCAGGAGTTGTTCATGAAGGCGCAAGCGGGAGAGCCGCTGCCTGTTTTTCAGGTGCGCATCCAGACGAAGGCCGGTGGCTATCTGGAGGCGGAGATCGCGGCCAACCCGATTCGCCGTGGCGATTCCCTCGTCATTCTCGGGGTGGTGCGCGACATCTCCGAACGCAAGCGGATGGAAGAGGCGATCCGAAAATTGAACGAAGAACTGGAGATCAAGGTTCAGGAACGCACCCACCAATTGCTGGAAGCGCAAGAAGAACTTGTGCGCAAGGAGAAACTCGCCGTGCTGGGGCAGGTGGCGGGCAGCGTGGGGCACGAATTGCGCAATCCGCTCGGAGTAATGAGCAATGCCGTATATTTTTTGCAGACTGTGCTTGCCGATGCAGACCAGGGCGTGAAGGACTACCTGAAGATCATTGAAAACGAGATATCCGGTGCAGAGCGCATCGTGTCTGACCTGCTCGACTCGGTGCGCACCAAACCGCCACAGCCGGGAGCGGTCGAGGTCGCAGAGTTGATCGAGCAGACGCTACATAAACTTCCCATCCCTTCCTCCGTCGCGGTTCAGCTGGACATCCCGGCGGCACTGCCGCCTCTGCTGGTGGACGCCCTGCAGATTCAGCAGGTGTTGCGCAACCTGGTCAGCAACAGCATCGAAGCCATGCCGAATGGCGGAGCACTGGAAATTCGGGCCATAGCTGACGAAGGAGGAAAAAATGTGACCGTCAGCGTCCGCGACAGCGGCTGCGGTATGACAGCGGAGCAGCAGGGCAAACTGTTCCAGCCGCTGTTCACCACCAAGGAGCGCGGCATCGGCCTGGGACTAGTGGTGGTAAAGAACTTGACGCAGGCCAACGGTGGGAGGGTGGAGGTTCAGAGCGAAGTGGGCAAAGGCACCCTGTTCTCCATTACTTTGCCGAGTGAAAGTTCGGCGGTGGCGGCGGAATGAAAGGTTGGAATCAATGAGGGCTGACCAATCAGAATTGATGTGCCGTACTGCGAATAGTTTGCAGACATGGTTTTCTGCGGAATGGGAACGCTTGATCGCGGTGAAGGCGCGCGATGAAGAAGAGGAGCGCTTGGGGCGTCTTTTCAATACCCTGATGGTGATCAGCAGCTGGATCTCCGTTTTGCTTTCCATCGTCTTTCTGCTGATGCAGCCACTTGGTTTTCTTCCCCCTCTGATAAGTTGGTTTGCGGCGGCTTTCCCCATTGCCGTCATTCCCATTTCGATCTTCTGCCTGGTGCAGGCCAGGCGCGGTCATATCCGGCCGATGATTCGTCTTTACGTCTGGTCCAACCTGGTCGCCATCGGCGCTGCGGCCTGGACATTCGATGGATTGGTCTCGCCGGCCTGGGTGCTCTATTTCTGGACGGTAACCATAGGCGGCATCCTGTTGACACCTGCAACCGCTCTTTGGATGACCGGGGGGGTGCTGGCCTTCTATCTGCTGATGTTGCTCCTGTCCCAGGCCGGTCTTTACACACCGCTCTTGGTTCCGGGGGCCGCTGGGCGCGAGTATGTCCACATGTCTCTGGTGCTGATCATGCTGGCCTTAACCGTCGGTATGCTGACCTATTTGAACATGCGCAGCCTGCAGCAGGCATTGTGGACTTTAAGGGAGCGCACCCGCCAATTGATGACAGCCCAGGATGAACTGGTGCGCAAGGAGAAACTGGCGGTGCTGGGGCAGGTGGCCGGCAGCGTCGGACACGAATTGCGCAATCCGCTGGGAGTGATGAGCAACGCCGTGTATTACCTGAAAACCGTGCTGGGCGACGCCGACCAGGGGACCAAGGACTACCTGAACATCATCGAAAGTGAGATCGCCAATTCCGAGCGCATCGTGTCCGACCTGCTGGATTCGGTGCGTACCAAGCCGCCGCAAATCCAGCAGGTCGTCATCGCGGAATTGATAGGCCAGACCCTGGGAAAACTCACGATCCCGCCCGTTGTGCAAGTCAAGCTGGACATTCCGGAAACGTTGCCGCCCTTGCGGGTGGATCCGTTGCAGATGCAACAGGTATTCCGTAACCTGATCACCAATGGTATCGAGGCCATGCAGGATGGCGGTACACTGGCGATACGCGCCATGACCGATACGTCAGCGGGCACGGTTTCCGTCGGAGTGCAAGATAGCGGTGCCGGCGTGACGCGGGAACAGTTGGGCAAGCTGTTCCAGCCGTTGTTCACCACCAAGGCGCGAGGCATCGGCCTTGGGCTGGTGGTGGTGAAGAACCTGACCGAGGCTAACGGCGGCAGGGTGGAAGTGCAAAGCGAGCCGGGCAAAGGCTCGGTGTTTCGTGTCATCCTTCCGGCAGCGGAATGAAGGGGAAGCGCATGAATGAGATTTTGCGACAGGCCTTGAAACGACTTGTTCAGTATTTGCTCAAGCTGGGCATGCTGCAACTGACCGTGTTGTTCGTGACGGTGGCAGTGCTGTTTTCGATGGCGATCGTTTTGGTCATCGACTTGTCGTGGGATGGGCGCCTCAATGCCGAACTGGAATTCGCCGGCGTCGTCACGCCCTTCTTCGATGCACTGCTGATCGTCGGTCTGCTGGCGGCTTTGCTCAGGGAGCTTCGCAAGGAAGCGGCACGGCGCAAGGTGGCGGAAGATTCCATGCGCGAACTGAACGAGGAGTTGGAGGCGAAAGTACAGACAAGGACCGGTCAGTTGCTCGCGGCGCAGGAAGAACTGGTGCGCAAGGAAAAGCTGGCGCTGCTCGGCCAGGTCGCCGATACGGTAGGGCATGAACTGCGCAACCCGCTGGGCGTGATCAACAATGCGGCGTACTTCCTCCAGACCGTGCTTGCCGATGCGGACGGAACCGTCAGGGAATATCTGGACATCATCAAGGACGAGACCGCGAACGCCGAGCGCATCGTGTCCGACCTGCTGGATGCGGTGCGCACCAAACAGCCACACCAGGCAGTGGTCGACGTGGCCGACGTGATCGGGCAGACCCTGCGCAAGTGCGATATCCCAGCCTCAATCAGCGTCAAGCTGGACATTCCGAAAACGCTGCCCGTCGTCCGTGTCGATCCTATGCATCTGTATCAGGTGTTCTGGAATCTGGTCACCAATGCTGTTGAAGCCATGCCGGAAGGCGGCACGCTGGAGATACGCGCAGCCGAAGAACCACAGGTGCTGCGCATCAGTATCAAGGATAGCGGCAGCGGCATCACACCGGAACAGATGGACAAACTGTTTCAGCCGCTGTTCACTACCAAGGTGCGCCGTGTCGGGCTGGGACTGGTCGTGGTGAAGAACCTGACGCAGGCCAACGGCGGCAGCGTGGAGGTGGAGAGCGAACCGGGAAAGGGCAGCGTGTTCACCATCACGCTGCCAAGCGGGAGTTAGGTTGCATGTGACTGGTAGACGACATACCCTTTGATCAACAAAAAGAACTGGGGCAGGCTATGAAGATTCTGGTGGTGGACGACGACCGTCGTATCGTGAAGACGACTTGCGACATCCTGAAAGTCAAAGGGCATGAGCCTGTCGGTGCCTACTCGGGAGAGGAGGGGGTAGAGATAGTCAGGAGCGATTTGCCGGATTGCGTCCTGATGGACATCAAGATGCCCGGCATCAACGGTGTCGAAGCTCTGAAACAGATGAAACAGATCGCCCCCGCGCTACCTGTCGTCCTGGTCAGCGCCTACGCGACAGACGATCTCATGGAAGAGGCGAAACGAGCCGGCGCCTATGCGGTGCTGAGCAAGCCGCTCAACTTTCCCATCATCCTTTCCTTTCTTTCACTGCTGGACAAGGAGGAAAGCATCCTGGTCGTGGACGACGACCCCGACTTTTGCAAGACGCTGAAGGATGTCCTGACCCTGAAAGGCCTTCAGGTCGAAACGGAAACCGAGCCGAAGAGTGTGATGGGACACCTGGATGGAAACTACAGGCTGGCCATCGTTCTGCTCGACCTCAAGTTGGGAGAGGTGAACGGTGTGGAAGTGCTGAAGGAGATACAGGCCAAGTATCCGGGCAAGCCGGTGGTGCTGATAACCGGCTACCGCAAGGAAATGGCGGATTCGATCGAACAGGCGCGCAAGATCGGGGCCTACACCTGTCTGTACAAGCCGTTCGAGATGGACGACTTGTTCCGGCTGATCGAGGAGATCCGGCTCAAGAAACTGCAGAGTTTGCTGGTGTCGGCATAGGCGAGAGGCATCGTGAAAACCAAGGAAAAGATCCTGATAGTGGACGATGACCCGAATCTCAGGAAGACGCTTGCCGATATCCTGACGGTCAAAGGTTACGCAACGGCTGTCGCCGCCAATGGGGCCGAGGCGATCGCGGCGGCGGAACATGGAATAGTCAGTCTGGCGCTGGTAGACCTGATGCTGCCGGACATGCACGGACTTGAGGTCATGGCGCGCATCAAGGCCATATCTCCTTTGACGGAGGTGATCATTCTGACCGGCCATGCTTCCATGGACAGCGCCATCGAGGCTACCGGGCGGGGCGCGTTCTCCTACCTCCTCAAGCCGTACCAGATGGATGAATTGCTGCAGAACATCCGGCACGCCGTAGAACGCAAGCAGGCACAGGAGGAGATACTCCGCCTGGCGTCATTCCCCAAGCTGACCCCCAA
This sequence comes from Ferrigenium kumadai, assembly GCF_018324385.1. Lineage (NCBI taxonomy): Bacteria > Pseudomonadati > Pseudomonadota > Betaproteobacteria > Nitrosomonadales > Gallionellaceae > Ferrigenium > Ferrigenium kumadai. The sequence goes on from NZ_AP019536.1 coordinate 629,241, forward strand.
TCCGGTGATCGAACTCGACTCTGCCGGCGAGGTGACCTATGCCAATCCGGTGGCCGAGAAATTGTTTCCAGGCCTGATTGAGGCTGGGCAGTCACATCCACTGTTGCATGGTCTGAATGAACCGATTGCCGAGCTGCGCCGGAACAGGCCGATGAGCGAGGTGGTTCATGAGTCCGTTGTCGGCGAAGCGACCTATGAACTTCATGTTTCCTACGTCCAGGAAATCGACCTCATCCGTGTCTATGTGCTGGATATCAGCCAGCGCAAGCGCGCGGAGAAGGAGATCTACCTGCTCGCCACCACGGACAGCCTGACGGGCATCGCCAACCGCAGGGAGTTTTTCGGCATTCTGGAAAATGAGATGAATCGCGCCAGACGATACGGTAGCCCGTTGTCGTTGGTCATGTATGACCTCGACCACTTCAAGCGGGTAAACGATACTTACGGGCATGACGTGGGCGATGTCGTCTTGCAGACCGTCACCGGACTGGTGAAACAGAATATTCGTACGGTTGACGTCGCCGCGCGCTGGGGGGGGGAAGAGTTCATGGTGATGATGCCGCAGTCTGCCCTGGATGTCGCGAGAAGTGCGGCGGAGAGGCTGAGGCTGGCCGTCGCCTCCCACCCTTTCGACAAGGTCGGCGAAGTCACAGCGAGTTTCGGGGTGACCGCATTTGTGCCGCAGGACGATTCCAACTCGCTGCTGAAGAGGGTGGATGATGCCCTCTACCGGGCGAAGGAGCGGGGCCGGAACCGTGTCGAGGTTCTGGACGCCGAAGTGGATTTCAAATGAAGAGTAATCCAAGAATCCTGATGGTGGATGATGACGCGAATCTTCGGAGGACGCTCACCGACATCCTGCAACTCAAGGGCTATGAGGTGGCGGCCGCAGGAAGCGGAGCGGAGGGAATTGCGGAGGCAGGGCGCGCCTTTGTAAGCGTGGCATTGATCGACCTCAAACTGCCGGATATGTCCGGCATCGAGGTGATGGAAAAGATCAAGGCCATTTCTCCGCAAGCCGAGGCCATCATCCTGACCGGCCATGCCGCCATGGAAACCGCCATCGAGGCGACCAACAAGGGCGCATTCTCCTATCTGCTGAAACCCTACAAGATCGACGACCTGCTGCTGCACATCCGCCGTGCGGTCGACCGGCAGCAGGGGCAGCAGGAGATCCTGCGGCTGGCATCCTTTCCCAGGATGAATCCCAATCCCGTGCTTGAGGTCGATGCTGCGGGTGAGCTGACCTATCTCAACCCGGCCGCCGCGCGGGTTCTTCCCGATCTGGCCGTGGCACAGCCCGTGCGCGAGATGCTGGGAGACCTGTCGCCAGCCATCGGGAATGGCGAGCGCAAGGAAGTGGTGCGCGAGGTCATGGTCGGAAGCTCAACCTTTGAGCAATTCCTCTACCCGGTTCCGGAAAGCGACCGCGTCCGCATCTACATGCTCGATATCACCGAGCGCAAGGCGCATGAGATCAAGCTCAACCGGATCAATCGGTTGCTGCTCGCCATCCGAAAAGTCAACGAATATCTGCTGGTCGCCGAGAGCGAGGAGGCGCTGTATCGCTTCGTGTGCGAGGTGCTGAAAGGGCTTGAGGGCATCGTCGGTGTCATCATCGCCGTCAAGCAGCCGGACTACGTGCTGAAGCCTATCGCCTGGGCCGGATTCAGTGAGGAGATGATATCCGCCCTGAATCTCCGTTGGGATAAATCCGCGACAGGGGGCGGGATCATGGGTATTGCCGCCCGCGACGGGAAGCCCATGGTGGCCGACGATCTCGTGAACGATGCGCGCTATCAACCTTGGCTGCATGTCGTGCAGAAATGGGGGCTGGGATCCGCGGCGGCGGTGCCGCTGGTTGCGGAAGGCGAGGTGACTGGAGTGCTGTCGATCTATTCCGGGCAACGCAATGTCTTCGATGAGCAGTCCACCAACTTCCTGGCGGAAGCAGCCAGCGATATCGCGATAGGTGTGCGTTCGTTGCGCCTGGACAGAGACCTGCACGCCACCCTCGATCACCTGCGGCGTTCGATGAACAGCACGGTCGAGGCCATCGCCGGCATGGTGGAGTTGCGCGACCCCTATACCGCGGGCCACGAGCGGCGCGTGGCGCAGCTGGCCCGGGCCATCGGCAAGGAAATGGGGCTGCCCGAGCGGCGGGTCGAGGGCTTGTATGTCATCGGTTACCTGCACGATATCGGCAAGATCGCCGTGCCTGCGGAGATATTGAGCAAGCCGACCAAGCTGATGGATATCGAGCTATCCATGGTCAAGGCGCATGTCCAGGCCGGATATGACATCCTGAAAAATCTGGAATTTCCCTGGCCGGTGGCGCAGGCCGTGTTGCAGCACCATGAGCGGCTCGACGGTTCGGGGTATCCGCAGGGACTCAATGCCCAGGACATCATTCTCGAAGCCAGGATACTGATGGTGGCTGATGTGGTCGAGGCGATGGCGAGTCATCGCCCCTATCGTTCCGCCGTCGGGTTCAGGGAGGCGATGTCGGAGATCACCGCGAACCGTGGCAAGTTATACGACGAGCATGTGGTCGATGCCTGCGTCAGCTTGTTCAACGTGAAAGGGTTCAGGTTCGACAGCAGTTTTTGAACTGTCGTGTGAACTCCATGATGCATGGTGATATTTGTTTCGGCGGATTCCTTGACGAGTTCATGCGATTGAAAGACACTGCGCGCCACAGGATTTTTCTATCGGCCATACACGACAAACATGTTCGATCATCAGGATATCTTCGCCGCATTGAACGGCAAATTGCCGTTGCCGGAAAAAATCGAGTGCGTCCATGGTTTGCTGAAGGATCGCTTTAGTTTCGTAGATCGCATCGCGGTAGCGATCTACGAGGGCAAGACCGACTTGCTGAGAACTTTTGTGCATAGCGGCGAAGACACGCCGTTGAGTCTCTATTCGGCCAAATTTTCCAACTCGGCATCGTTGCAGGAGATCCTGAAGGTTGGGCGCCCCCGCGTCATCAACGACCTCGACGTGTTCGGCAACGCGCCGGCCACGCACACCAGAAGCATCGCCGCCCATCAGTACAAATCCAGTTACACCATGCCGATGCACCTGAATGGGGACTTCTTCGGCTTCCTGTTTTTCAACTCGTTCCAGAAGAACGTGTTCGACGAATCGGCACTGCATTATCTGGATGTCATCGGACATTTGCTGTCATTGCTGGTGATACACGAGATGTCGAGCACCAGGAGTCTGGTGGCTTCGGTCAAGACGGCGACCAGCATGGCCCACCAGCGGGATTTCGAAACGGGCTCCCATCTCGACCGCATGTCGAACTATGCGCGCCTGATCGCCAGCGAAGTGGCGAACAAATACAGCCTTGACGACGAGCTCGTGGAATATATCTTCCTGTTCTCCCCGCTGCACGACATCGGCAAGATAGGCATCCCGGACAGCATCCTGCTCAAGCCGGGCAAGCTGACGGAAGAGGAATTCGAAACCATGAAGGCCCATACCCTGAAGGGGGGCGAGATCATCGACACGATGCTGTCCAATCTGGGGCTGGATGACCTGCCGCATGCCGGGATTCTGCGCAACATCGCGTTGCACCATCACGAGGCGGTCAACGGTAGCGGTTATCACGGGCTGACCGAAGAAGAGATCCCGATCGAGGCGAAGATCGTCGCGGTGGCCGATGTGTTCGATGCATTGACCAGCAGCCGTCCCTACAAGGAAGCCTGGAGCAACGACCGGGCGTTCGAGATGTTGCAGTCGATGGCGGGGAGCAAGTTCGACAGCGATTGCGTGGCCGCACTGATAAAGCGCCGCGAGGAAGTAGAGGCCATCCAGCGCCAGTTCAACGAGGATCGTCTGGGCTAGTTTTCCCTTCGTATGTACGGTGTCTGCTTTCTTGACGAAGCCGTGCGGTTGCGTGACACTTTTTCACCATAACCACGTTTCAAGGGCTTCGCCATGTCAGCGTCCGAACAGCATGACGCCATCGCCAGCAGGGCGCTGTGTCAGGCGATGACCTATATCAAGCAGTGCCGTGCCTGGTGTGTGCTCCTCTGGCTGCTGCCTGCTGCGGCGTATGCCGCCGAAATTTCCCTGAATGTGGCCGATATCGTTGCGCCGGATTTTTCCGCGCGCGGCATCGCGCTGACCTTGCCGCAGGACGGTTCCGCCGAGCTGAGTTTCGATGAACTGCATGTGCAGCGTCACGAGTTTCGCCGCGCGCGGCTGCATTGTGCGCGCTTCGACTTGTCCACCACGGAAATGAGCTGCCGCGGCGGCAGTCTGGACAAATTGCCGGGCGTGGCGATGGAGTTCGGCTACCGGTTCCGCAATGGTGAGTGGCGATTCTCGGCGCAGTTGCACAATGCACCGGCCAAGGGGCTGGCGGCCTTCCTGTCTGCGGATATGCCTCGACCCACCCATGGAGCGCTGGACGGAACCCTGCACGCCGCCGGCGATGGCGCAGGTGCGAGCGAACTCGGCGCGGATTTGCAGCTCGCCGATGTCGGGTTCAGCGATGCGGCCGGACTGCATGCGGCGGAGAAACTGCGCGGCACGATGAAATTGGCGGCGACGCGCAGCGGAAAGCGGTGGAACTGGCAGGGTGACATCGCATGGCAGTCCGGCGAGCTGTTCTGGCAGCCGCTATATCTGGCCGGTAGCGGCGGACGCAGCCTGAGCGCATCCGGCAGCTTTGATGGGACGTACCTCGTGGTCGATCGGGCTGTTGCCGTATTGCCACAGATCGGCAGCGTGCAGTTCGCCGCACAGTGGGACGTCAAGCAAAGTGCTCTGGTCGAGGCCTCGGCGCACGGCGACGATCTTGCGCTGGAGCGGTTGTTCGCCGATTACGCCAAACCCTTCCTGGCGCAGAGCGCACTGGCGGAAGCGACACTGTCCGGTCATGCTGACGTGGACTGGAGCTATCGCGACGGTGCGACGCAGGCATTGCGCCTGACCCTGCGCGATGCGGGTATCGCCGATGCGCAGCAGCGTTTCGCCTGGCGCGGGGTGAACACGGCAATCGAATGGCAGCCCGATGCGGTGCGTGCCGCAGACATCGCCTTTGCGGGCGGGGAATTGCTCGGCGTTCCGTTCGGCAGCGCGAAATGGCAGGTGCAGATGCACGGCTTGGAGCTCGGCATGAACCAGGCGGTGTTGCCGCTGCTGGACGGCAAGCTGGAGTTGCGAGATCTCCGCCTGTGGCGCGCAGGCAACGACTGGCGCTGGCAATTCGGCGCGGCTTTGAGCGGCATCTCGATGGAGCAAGTCAGCCGGGCGATGGGCTGGCCGGAGATGCTGGGCACCCTGGCGGGGCGCATTCCCAGAGTGAGCTACGACGGCGCGGAGATCCGGACGGACGGCGCATTGCTGTTCAATGTGTTCGACGGCACGGTAGTGGCGAGCCAGCTCAGGCTGGTCGAGCCGTTCGGGCGTGCGCCGCGACTGTATGGCAACCTCAGCATGCGCGAGCTCGACCTCGACTTGCTGACGCACACTTTTTCGTTCGGCAACATGCAGGGCCGCATCGACGCGGACGTGAGTAACCTGGAGTTGCAGGACTGGCTGCCGGCGCGTTTCGATGCGCGCATCGAAAGCAGCCCCGGAAACTATCCCAAAAAGATCAGTCAAAAGGCGGTGCAGAACATCTCCGCGCTGGGCGGCGCGGGCGCGGCGGCCGCGATCCAGCGCAGTTACCTGCGTTTCTTCGAGAATTTCGGCTATGACCGCATCGGCTGGCGCTGCGCATTGCGCAACGGCGTGTGCGCCATGGGCGGCGTGGACAACGGCAACGGCGGTGCTTACGCCATCGTGAAGGGCGGCGGCATTCCGGCAATCACCGTCATGGGCTACAATCGCTCCGTCTCATGGGACGAACTGGTTACCCGCCTGAAGCGAGTGACGCAGGGCAATATGCAGGCCGTGGTCAAATAAAGGAGCAACTATGAAAAAAATTTGGATCGTCATGCCGCTCGCAGTTTTTGCCTTGAGCGCCTGCGTCACTATCAACATCTACTTCCCCGCCGCCGCGGCGGAAAAGGCCGCGGACAAGATCATCGAGGAAGTGTGGCAGACCCAGAAGGCCGATAAGCCTGCCCCGAAGGCCGACAAACCCGCAGAACCTGCCGAGAAGGAGCAGAAATGATGAAGAACCTGTTCAAATTTATCGTATCCCTGTTTGCGCTCACCGCCGCGCTGAACGCCTTCGCTGTGGACCTCGAGATCAACACGCCGGGCGTCAATGCCATCAAACAGAGCATGCAGGCGCGCCACGCGCAGCTGGCACCGCTCTATGCCAGCGGCGCAGTGGGGCTGACCTCAGACGGCATGATTACCCTGCGCGATGCCGGTGCCGTGCCGCTTGCCCAGCGCCAGGCGGTGAATGCGCTGGTCGCCGCCGAGAATCAGGACCGCAACGCGCTGTATGCCGAGATCGCCAACGCCAACGGCCATCCAGAATGGCAAGGCGAGATCCGCAGCACCTTCGCTCAGCGCTGGATACAGCGCGCACAGCCGGGGTGGTGGGTACAAAGCGGCGGCGGCTGGACTCAGAAGTAATCTCCTTTTCTCCGGCCTCTCTCCCCTCGCGGGAGAGAGGCTTTTTCACCATGTGATCATAATGAATCCCACCCTTGTCTTTGACATCGAAACCATTCCTGACATCGCCGGGCTGCGCGCGCTCTATGAAGTTGATAGCGCGGTCAGCGACAAGGAGGTGGCGGAGATGGCCTTCCAGATGCGCCGCCAGAGGACCGGCAGCGACTTCCTGCAACATCACCTGCAGCGCGTCGCGGCGATCTCCTGCGTGCTGCGCGAGGGGGACAATTTTCGCGTGTGGTCGCTGGGCGAGCCGGACGAGGACGAAGGCAGCATCATCAAGCGTTTCTTCGATGGCATCGAGAAATACACGCCGCAACTGGTGAGCTGGAACGGCGGCGGCTTCGATCTGCCGGTGCTGCACTACCGCGGCCTGATCCACGGCATCCAGTGCCCGCGTTACTGGGACATGGGCGAGGACGACCGTGACTTCAAGTGGAACAACTACATCAGTCGCTACCACACGCGCCACCTCGACCTGATGGACTTGCTCGCGATGTACACCGGCCGTGCCAACGCGCCGCTGGACGAACTGGCGAAACTGATCGGCTTCCCCGGCAAACTGGGCATGGACGGCAGCAAGGTGTGGGATGCCTACCGGGATGGACGCCTGAACGAGATTCGCAACTATTGCGAGACCGACGTGGTGAACACGTATCTGGTATTCGCACGCTTCCAGTTGATGCGCGGCCAGTTCACCCAGGCGCGCTATGAGCATGAACTGGAACTGGTGCGCGGCATGCTGGCGAAATCCGCCGAGCCTCACTGGGCGGAGTATCTCGCCGCCTGGAAGTGACCATGCACAAACTGCGCAAACCCTGGCTCGCACTCGGGTGGCTGTGGGTCGCCGCTCTCGTGTATGTCTCGCTCACGCCCAACCCGCCCGATGCCGTGCGGTTCCTGAATGCCGACAAGCTGGAACATGCGCTCGCATATTGTCTGCTGATGTTGTGGTTCAGTCAGGTGTACGTGCGCCGCACCCAACGCCTGTTCACTGCGGCATTGATGATCGCGATGGGCATTGCCATGGAGTTCCTGCAGGGCATGACCGGCTTCCGCTCGTTCCAATACGCCGACATGGTGGCGAATTCCATCGGCGTGCTGCTGGGCTGGGCGTGGGCGCGCACCTCATTGGGACGCATCGGGCGTGCGCTTGAAACAAGATTTTTGAAATAGCTGAACGATATGACTGAAAAAACGAATACCCAACCCGTTGTGACCATCGAATCGCTCGACCAGGAAGGGCGCGGCATCGCGCACCACGAAGGCAAAGTGATCTTCATCGAGGGCGCATTGCCCGGCGAGCGCGTCACCTATTCTTCCTACCGCAAGAAGCCCAATTTCGAGATGGCGCAGGTGGGAGACATCCTCAAGCCGTCGTTCATGCGCGTGGAGCCGAAGTGCATCCACTTCGGCGTGTGCGGCGGCTGTTCGATGCAGCATCTGGAACCGCGTGCGCAGGTCTCGGCGAAGCAGCGCATCCTCGAAGACAACCTGGAACGCATCGGCAAGGTCAAGCCGGACAATATTCTGCCGCCGATCTACGGCCTGCCGTGGGGCTACCGCCAGCGCGCGCGTCTGTCGGTGCGCCATGTGCTGAAGAAGGGCAAGACACTGGTTGGCTTCCACGAGAAACGCAGCAGCTACGTGGCGGACATGTCGCTCTGCGAGATCTTGCCGCCGAAGATATCCAAACTGATTCCCTTGTTGTCCCAGTTGATCGACGGGCTATCCATCCGCGAGCGTCTGCCCCAGATCGAGGTGGTCTGCGGCGATAACGTGGATGTGCTGGTACTGCGCATCATGGAGCCGCTCACCGAAAAGGACGAAGCTGCACTGCGCGCATTCGCCGATGCTTACGACATCCAGTTCTGGCTGCAAACCAAGGGACCCGAAACGGTGCATCCGTTCCACCCGCCGGTTGCGCCGCCACTGACTTACACATTGCCGGAGTTCGGCGTCGAGATGCCGTTCGCGCCGACCGAATTCACCCAGGTCAATCACCGTCTCAACCGTGTGATGGTGCATCGCGCACTGCGCCTGCTCGATCCTCAATCGAATGAGCGAATCGCGGATTTCTTCTGCGGGCTGGGCAACTTCACCCTGCCGATCGCGCGTAGCGGCGCGCAGGTGCTGGGCATCGAAGGCAGCCCGGCGCTGGTGAAGCGGGGCGTGCAGGGGGCCGAACATAACGGCCTGTCCGCCAACACGAAATTCATGGCGATGAACCTGTTCGAGATGGACGAGAAGGCTCTCGCCGATCTGGGGACATTCGACAAATGGCTGGTCGATCCTCCGCGCGACGGTGCGGTGGAGCTGGTAAAGGCGATCACGCCGGAGACTGCGCCTAAGCGCATTGTTTACGTGAGTTGCAATCCCGCTACGCTGGCTCGCGATGCGGAGATACTGGTGCACGTGAAGGGCTACACGTTGAAGGCGGCGGGCGTGATGAACATGTTCCCGCAGACCTCGCACGTCGAGTCCATTGCCGTCTTCGTCAAACCTTGAACCGTTCGACGACCTGATCGTCGAGGCACTGCTTGTGCCCTGCCTTCGGCCGGAGCAGCACCGGCCGAAGGTTTCTTGATCCTACGGCTTTTGGGGTGCCAGCGCGTTGCCGTTGAATTCGATGCCGTCCCAGCCGCTCTTCATGAAATTGCGGATGTTCTGGTGGTCGGTTCCCTCCGAATTGCCAAGCACATCCTTGCGGTAGTAATCGCCGAAGCACGCCAGGGCCTGCTGTTGCGACAGGCCTTGTAGGCGGGCGAACGAGAACAGCTTGCACGAGCCGTTGTTCTGTCCGGCCTCGTTGCGTGTTGTGCCATTGGTGAATGCGGTTGGCGTGAAGTCGTAGTGTGCGTCGATGACGGCCATGGTGTCGCTAAAGGCGATGCTCTCGGGTGCGTCGTTCAGGCGTTGCAGAAAAGTCTTCAGTTCCATAAATCCATGTTCAGTTCGTTTGTTGTTCAGATAAACAAAAGGCGGCTTACGCCGCCTTTTGCTCGATGAGGTAAAGCCTTATTCGCGTTCGCCGCTGAATGCCATCAGCAGTTGCAGCAGGTTGATGAACAGGTTGTAGATGTTCATGAACAGGCCCAGCGTCGCCATGATGTAGTTGGTTTCCCCGCCGTGCACGATCTGGCTCACGTCATACAGGATGTAGGCGGAGAAGATCAGCACCGCGATGGCGGAGATGGTCAACGACAGGGCGGGAATCTGGAAGAACAGGTTCGCCAGCGAAGCGACGATCAGCAGGATCAGCCCGATGAACAGGAACTTGCCCATGAAGCTGAAATCCTTTTTCGTCACGGTGGCGATGGTGGCCAGCGAGAAGAAGATGATGCCGGTGCCGCCTGCAGCCATGCCGACCAGTTGTGCGCCGTTCTTCAGGTGCAGTGCGACTTGCAGGATCGGGCCGAGGAACACGCCAGCGACGAAGGTGAAGCCCAGTAGGGCGGCAATGCCCCAGACGCTGTTGCGTAGCGCGGAAACGGCGAACAGCATGCCGAACATCGCGCCGAACATCAGCAGCGCGCTCATGATCGGGTGTTCGGCCATGAACGAGAAATTCATCGAAGTGCCGACGGAAGCGCCGATGACCGTCGGGATCATGGTCAGAGCCAGCATCATGTAGGTGTTGCGCAGGACCTTGTTCTGCTGGGTCGCGATGGCACCGATCGGGGTTGCGGTCTGAGTCTGGTATTGCATGTATAGCCTCCTGAGTTAAGCAGTGCAAACAACTGCGGGCGTAAGACTAGCGGGGTTCGATGAAAGTTTCAATCATCGTGAAGACTGCAGGGGAGTGTTGGCGGAAGCTGTGAGATTCGAACTCACGGAGGACTCGCATCCTCGGCAGTTTTCAAGACTGCTGGTTTAAACCACTCACCCAAGCTTCCAGATTGTATTTACTTCGCACTCGGGCGGCAGTTTTGGTTTCGGCATCACATTGGCTACGCCAATATGAGTCTTCACCGCCATAAGCTGCTGCGCAGCGTATGGTCAAGACTGCTGGTTTAAACCACTCACCCAAGCTTCCAATTTGTTTCTAACGAGGCGCGCATTCTGAATCAAGCCGCGCGGGGTGTCCAGACCGGCGATTATGACCGCACGCAGTCCGCCCAGTTGTTCGGCGTTTCGTAGATGCGCACCCGCTCCAGTCGCAGGTTGTTGCCGTACACATCGCGGTAGGCGCCGTTGAGGATGCCGAAGGCGGTCTGCGCGAGGTTTTCGGCGGTCGGTATCACATCGAGCACGACGGTCTTGTGGCCCGGCATGCTCGCGAGGAAGTCGCTCACCATATGGTCGCCGCGGTACACGAGGAATGCGTGATCCCACTCATCCACCACCTTTTCCTTGGCGATGCGTTTCACGTCGGAAAAGTCCATCACCATGCCCTGTTCCGACTGCCCTTCGGTGGTGATGATGTTGCCGGACAGCGTGATCTCGATGGCATAGCGGTGCCCGTGCAGGTGCTTGCACTGGCTGTTGTGGTTGGGAATGCGGTGTCCGGCATCGAATTCCAGGCGGCGGGTGATGAACATGATGGGTACGGTTATTTAACTGGCGCGGATTATACCCCGTCGGCTCTTGAAGGTCGCGGCGCGCTGCAGGAATTCGTTCCGCTCTTGTTCATCCTGTTTGCCGCCATAACGTAATGCGCTGTAGCGATCCGCAAGGTCGCGGATGCCCTCGGCGAGGTCGGGGCGCGCGGCGGCGATGCGTGCCGCATAGTCCTGCGCGCCTTCGTGCGCGGCGCGCGGCAGGCCGGTTTTTGCCAGCTTGCGGCACAGCTTGAGCCATGCGGCCTGCACCTTGTCCGGCTGGCGTTTGATCAGGTGGCGCAACATGAATAGGGCGAACAGCGCGATCACCAAACCCACTCCCAACGTCATGTGCAGCGCGAGCTTTTGCCAGGTGATGTCTTCCATGCCGAGGCGCGTGAGGAAGGCGAACTGGAGTTCGCTGTTGTAGCCCAACACCCACTGGTTCCAGCGGTTGGCCAGCGCGTCCCAGTTCAGGCGCAGGTCGTGCAGCCATTGCGGCGGGTTGCGTGCCATGAACGGCAGCGCGGCGACATCCGTTACCGCTGCTGCAAGGTTGTGCTCGATGCGCGCGGGGGCGATGGCTGCTGTCGGGTCGATGCGTACCCAGCCTTGTCCGGCGAACCAGACTTCCGCCCAGGCGTGCGCGTCGGACTGGCGCACGATGTAGTAGCCGCCCACGTCGTTGTATTCCCCGCCCTGATAGCCGGTGACCACGCGCGCCGGGATGCGCGCGGCGCGCATCAGGAACACGAAGCTGGACGCATAGTGTTCGCAGAACCCTTGCCGTGTCGTGAAAAGGAATTCGTCGATATTGTTCACGCCGGGCAGGGGAGGCGGCTCCAGCGTGTAGCGGAAGTTCTCGCGGCCGAAGTAGTCGAGCGCGCTGCGCACCACGGCCTCATCGTTCGCGGCGGCAGCTCGCCATTGCTGCGCAAGTTCGTTCGCACGCGGGTTGAGCGAGGGCGGCAGTCGCAGTGCGCGTTTCAACTGCCGTTCGGCCTCGTTCGCGTTTGCGCGATAGCTCAGGAACGAGCGCACTTCGTAGCGTAGCCTGGCCTTCACCGGCTCCTGTTGCAAGAGCCTGAAATCGTAGGTCAGCCTGGCGGGAATAGAGATGCGATCTGGCATTTCGAGCGCAAACAGCCATCGCTTGTTGTGAGGTTCCAGCGTCACACTGTAGTCGACGGGCTGGCTGGTCCCGGTGAATTGCGGAGCGGCAGTTGAGGCAGTCTGGCCCGGCGACCATGTGCGTCCGTCGAAGTCCCACAGCACCGGCCCGCGCCAGTACATCTGGTCGCGGCGCGGCGGCTGGCCCGCATAGGTGACGCGGAATGCGACCTCCTCGGACAGCGACAGCCTGCTGATGCTGCCCGGCGCCATGCTGTCGGAAAGCCCGCTGCTGGCAAAGGCATCCTGCGGCAATCCCCACAGCGGCCCCTGCACGCGCGGGAACAGCACAAACAGCACCAGTGTCAGCGGGATCGCTTGCAGCAGCAAAGTGGTGGCGACGCGCAGGCGCGGCCTGAGTGCGATGCCCGGCGCATGCAGATGCACCCAGGCGGTGACGATGACCAGCAGGGTGGCGAGCATGTACAGCGCGGTGGGGATGCTCTGCGAGTAGAAGAAGTTGGTGATGACGATGAAGCAGGCGAGGTACACCAGCACCATCGCGTCGCGCGCGCTGCGCAGCTCCATGAATTTCAGCGTGGTGAGCAGGATCAGCAGGGTGACGCCGACCTCGCGGCCGAACAGCGTGTGGAACTCGACCAGGAGGCCACCCGCGCCGGCGAGGGTGAGCGCCGTCAGCAGCCAGCGCGGCGGCAGCGGGCTGCCGTTCCAGGTGAGGTAGGCGCGCCAGCCCAGCAGTGCGGCGCACAGTGCGCTGACCCACGGCGGCAGGTGATCGGCATGCGGAGCCGAGACCATGAGGATGCTGAGCAGCAGGCCATAGACCAGCGGTTTGTTCATGGCTTTCCACCTAGACCGAATAACGCCAAGCGGCGAAGGCACTCGTCGCGCTGTCCACTGCCGCTGCCGGGCGGAAGCTCGCTGTCGGGCAGTTTCAATCCGTAGCGCAGTCCCTGTGATTCGGCGTCCAGCACCCAGCGCGCCATGCGTGCCAGCTTGCCCTCGGTATCGGGTTCGGGTGTGGCGGCGAAATCCAGCCACAGCTCCTCGCCGACCTGCGCGGAGAACTGCTTCACCTGCAGGCCCCGTTCGCGCGCGTAGGCCTTCCAGGCGATGCGCGGCAGCGCGTCGCCCTCGACATAGCCGCGCAGCCCCGCGAAGTCGTCGTCGCCCGCCACACTGCGCCTCCCCGCACCGTCCGGTGCTTCGCCCGGAGGTAAGGGCGCTTCCGCCAAAGGCCTGGGATAGACCAGGCAGCGCGTGTCGAAATGCAGGTATGACCAGGCATGGAACAAGCCGAGCGGGAACTCGGTATACAGCGTCAACCGGCCCGGCTGCAGCCAGCCGCGCTTTGTTGCCGCTACTGGAAAGACGACCTCGCTGACCTGTTGCGCGGGTGCATCGAAGGCGAGCGTGTCACCGTTCTCATGGCGCAGTACCAGCTGATAGCGAGCCAGAGCGCCCGGATTGCGGAAATGGAAAACGAAGCGCGCTGCCTCGCCGCCGAACACAGCTTCGGCGCGTCCGGCGCGTACTTCCAGGTGCGCGAGGTTGCGGAACGCGTACAGCATGGACATCACCGCCATCATCGCCAGCAGGAAGGTCAGCACGTAACCGAGGCTAAGGGTGTAGTTGATGTCGCCCAGCAGCATC